>NZ_JAAWVW010000003.1:0-330512 GCF_014855505.1 Musicola keenii
GAACTGGGGGCGTTGGGGTTAAGCGGCCCGGAAATCCGCTATCACGGTAAGACGTTGCTGGATCTGGTGGCGGAAACTCAGACGATGGAGGCAGCGGAATATCCGGAACCTGTCATCAACCTGATCGATTATCCGGGATACAAAAAAGCGTTTCGCGAGATTAAAGATCTGGTACAGCAACAGGCTGAACATTCAGGGTTGTCCGCTGAACTGTTGGCGTCGCGCCGTCAGATTAACCGGTTGTTGAGTTGGCACTGGAAACTCGCGCCGCAAACCCATGTACCGGAACTGCTTTCCGGCTGGCGAGGACGCCTGTTCGGTGAGCCGCTGAAAGGGATTTTGGCTGATTATATCTAGCGGCCGCGCAGAGGCCTCCCCGATGCCGGGGAGGCGACGCGCGTCTATTTTGACGGTGACGACGGATGCGTTTCTTCCGTTTCCGGCAGAGTAACATTCAGTTCCAGCACTGAAATGTCGTCGCCTTTCTGTTCCAAATGAACGTTCACCATTTCCGGATCGATCTGCACGTATTTACAGATGACTGCCAGAATGTCCCGTTTTAACTGCGGCAGGTAATGGGGTTCGCTGTCCCCGCGACGTCGCTCCGCGACAATGATTTGTAGCCGTTCCTTGGCGATATTGGCTGTCGTTTTTTTACGGGATAGAAAGAAATCGAGCAATGCCATGATTTACCCCCCGAAAAGTCGTTTAAGGAAACTCTTCTTCTCTTCCTCGATAAAGCGGAAAGGCCGCTCTTCGCCCAATAGACGATCCACGGTATCGGCGTAGGCTTTGCCGGCATCCGCTTCCTTGTCCAGAATCACCGGCTCGCCCTGGTTGGATGCGCGCAGTACCGACTGATCTTCAGGAATAACGCCGAGCAACGGCACCCGCAGGATTTCCAGTACGTCTTCCATACTGAGCATATCCCCCCGGCTGACGCGCCCCGGGTTGTAGCGGGTCAGCAGCAGATGCTCCTTAATGGGCTCTTCACCTTGTTCGGCGCGGCGGGATTTTGAGGACAGTATCCCCAGAATGCGATCGGAATCGCGCACGGAAGAGACTTCCGGGTTGGTGGTGATGACGGCTTCGTCGGCGAAGTACAGTGCCATCAGCGCGCCGGTTTCGATACCTGCCGGCGAGTCGCAGATGATGAATTCGAAATCCATCCCATGCAGGCCGTTAAGCACCTTTTCTACGCCTTCGCGGGTCAGAGCATCTTTATCTCTGGTTTGGGAGGCGGGCAGGATGTAAAGGTTTTCGGTACGCTTATCCTTGATCAACGCCTGATTCAGCGTGGCATCTTCCTGAATGACGTTGACGAAATCGTAAACGACCCGCCGTTCGCATCCCATGATCAAATCCAGATTACGTAGGCCGATATCGAAGTCGATAACAACCGTCTTTTTGCCTTTTTGGGCTAAACCGGTAGCAATGGCCGCGCTTGAAGTGGTCTTGCCAACGCCCCCTTTACCTGAAGTAACAACAATGATGCGTGCCATAAATGATTCCTTGTCCAGGGCCTAGTCTAGAGGTTGTATATTTAATTCGAGATCCGGTTGGCTGAGGCTTAGCCGCGCCGCTTTCCCGAAATAGGTTTCCGGTATCTGATCGCTCAGCCAATAACGGCCTGCAATGGAAACCAGCTCTGCGCTCAGATGGGTGCAAAAAACCTGGCTGCCGGTATCGCCGGATACGCCAGCCAGTGCGCGGCCACGCATCATGCCATAAATATGAATATTGCCGTCGGCGATGATCTCTGCGCCGGCGCTGACCTGGCTCAAAACGATAAGATCGCTGTCGCGGGCATAAATCTGCTGCCCGGAGCGGACGGGGGTTTTAACGACACGAGTTTTTATCGGGGCCGGCGGCGGCGTGATCCGACGTTCCTTGCCTTCTCGTAGTAATGGAAGCCCCGCTTGCGCAATGGCTTGTCTGAGTTGCTCGTCATTGCACCCGCTGATACCTACCACCCGTAATCCGGTAGCGGCGATGGCGCGTTGAAGCTGCACCCAGTCGGCACCCGCCGTCAGCGACGACACATTGATGACAACCGGCGCATTCTTGAGAAATGCGGGAGCCTGTTCGATTTTCTCCTGCAACGCCTGTTGAATGGCATCAGGTTGTGCGTCATGCAGGTGAATCACGGATAAGGTAAAGCTGCTGCCTTTCAACTCAATTGGCGTTTGTGACATCTGTCCTGACTCGGTTTCAGCATCTTTAAATCCCCAGAGTAACATTTAAGACATGATATTCCAGAGCGCTGCAAGCATGTTATAGTCACACGAAAATACAGGCAAGACACCATTCCCCTCAATCAGAGTAAAAAAGATGTATTGTGTGATCTACAGAAGTTCGAAACGCGATCAAACATATCTTTATGTAGAAAAAAAAGACGATTTCTCGCGTGTGCCGGAAGAACTAATGAAAAGTTTCGGTACCCCTAAACTGGTGATGCTGTTGCCATTGAACGGCAGTAAGAAACTGGTGGCAGCTGACAGAGAGAAAGTTAAGCAACATATTGAAGAAAAAGGTTTTTACCTGCAGGTTCCGCCACCGCCGGAAAACTTGCTGGATAAAATGCGTGAGAGTGTAAAAAATAATACTCGTATTATTTCTGATTAATATCGAAATGGCGTGATGTATTTATGCTGTTTTTAAATACAGGTATGAGTCGGAAATGGCTTAAATATCGACAGTAAGTTTTCCATATACTGATTTATATACAGTTATATTGCTTATCGGTATTAAATAAAGGGAGGCGTTGACGCTTCCTTTTTTATTTGTGTCGGGTAGATACATTATTTACGCTGACGAATTATATGGGTTATTGCGTACTCATTGCGGAGCCTGAATAGTATCCGACGTGACCATTCGCGAGAGCGGGGCTAGCGTTATCACTCTCTCTTTTTGGACGCACCGCGGAGATTGGGTGCTCTGACCTTGCATGTTTGGTTTTAACCCTCCAATATCGCGGATAGGGTTTCGCCGCAAAAGGCGAGCATGTGATAAAGCCTAGGACAGATCAGGAGAGGGTTCATGTATCAACACAGAGACTGGCAGGGTGCATTACTGGATTTCCCCGCCAACAAAGTGGTCTGCGTCGGCAGCAATTACTCCGAACATATCCGCGAGATGGGAAGTGCGACGCCGGTGGAACCCGTCGTGTTTATCAAACCGGAAACGGCGCTGTGCGATTTGCGCCAGCCAGTGGCTATTCCGAAAGGGTTTGGCGACGTCCATCATGAAGTTGAGCTGGCTGTATTGATTGGTACTCCCCTGAAACAAGCCAGCGAGGATCGCGTGGCGCGTGCCATTGCCGGTTATGGGGTGGCGCTGGATCTGACTCTGCGTGATTTGCAGGCTGGGTTCAAAAAAGCCGGGCAACCGTGGGAGAAGGCGAAAGGGTTTGATGGCTCTTGCCCCGTATCCGGATTTATCCCGGTGGCGGAGTTCGGCGATCCGCAGCAGACGGATCTGGGTGTTAGCGTAAACGGCGAGATCAGACAGCAGGGCAATACGCGGGATATGATCACGCCGATCCTGCCGTTGATTGCCTATATGAGCCGTTTCTTTACGCTTCGCGCCGGCGACATTATTTTGACCGGAACCCCGCAAGGCGTCGGGCCGTTGCAATCCGGCGATATGCTGACGGTGTCCCTGGGGGACAAAACCCTGAATACCCGGGTGATCTAACCCCGGATATCATATCTATCCGGGGAGCGAGCAGGTGTCGTTGCCCGGTGTTGAATGATTTTTCTTGCCTATCCCCTCGGGATGCCGTTATACAGAGCGCCCTGTTTATCACTGGAATTTCGCAATGAACCAAACCCCTTTCTGGCAGAGTAAAACGCTGGAAGACATGACTGATGACGAGTGGGAAGCATTATGCGACGGCTGCGGCCGGTGCTGTTTGCATAAATTGATCGATGAAGACACGGACGAACTCTATTTCACCAACGTTGCCTGCAACCAGCTCAACATCAAAAGCTGTCAGTGTCGGAATTATGCCCGTCGCTTCGAATTCGAGCCGGATTGCATCAAGCTGACGCGCGATAACCTACTGTCGTTCGACTGGTTGCCGGAAACCTGCGCTTATCGGTTGGTTCATGAAGGAAAAGGGCTGCAACCTTGGCACCCGTTGATCGCTGGCGACAAAGCCGCGATGCACCAACAGAGAATATCCGTTCGTCATATCGCAGTCAGGGAAAGTGACGTTGTGGACTGGCAGGATCATATCCTGAATAAGCCTGACTGGGCGCGATAGTTATGCCTATTTGAAACCACTCATCGAGGTTCACTTATTTGCACATAGGGCAATCCGGATAATGGGTTGCCCTTTCTTCGTCCGGTGTTGAATAAACCCGCGCCACAATCTGTGGTGGTGGCTTTGCCATCATTGCACCGCCGCTGCTATGCGACGCTTCGTTGCGTATTCCACCCACATGGAAAAGTGTTGTTTTTGTAAGGAGGGTTGTCGGTAAATTTACGTTCCATTCCAGTCTGATTATTACGATCTCATGCCATTGGTATTGATTTAAAAAATTAATATTAACTATTTTTGATATATCGATATTTATATTGGTATTTTTTGCTTAACTCTGAATGTTTCTATTTGTAATTATCTGTATTGTTTTTGAAAAGACTAAGTATTATTATTTCCAAAAAAATGAGTCATGGATGGTTTGTTCATGTTTTTGCACCGCCAATGGATGGCTATGCTGTCTGGTTTCTTGCTATTTACACACGCCCCAATGCTATTTTCTGCGCCGTTGACGCCTGCTGATCGCAATGTCTTGCAACAACAGCAATCAGAAGTGATTGAACAGTCACGTCAGCAGCGGGAAGCATTACAGCAACTTAATGATATTGTTCAGTCGCCTCTGCCGTCGGCAAGTGAAGAGGGCGGCCCGTGTTTTTCCCTGCATCGTATCGAGTTCCACAACGGTACGCTGTTGTCGGCGGCGGATCAGGCTGCACTGAGCCAGCATTATCTGAACCGCTGCAACAATCTCGCCCAACTCAATCAACTGGTGCATGACGTCAGCAATTGGTACATCCAGCGTGGATATATCACCAGTCGCGCATTTCTCAGTGAACAGGATCTGTCCGGCGGCGTACTGCAACTGGAGATACTGGAAGGCCGGTTGGAAGCCATCACCATCAATCACGAGCCGGTTCGCATGACCGGCATGGCTTTTCCTGCACGCGCAGGGGATATTCTAAATCTGCGGGATATCGAGCAAGGGATGGATCAGATCAACCGTATGCCAACGCAGCAGGTGACGATCGACATAGTACCGGGCAGCCAGCCGGGATATTCAGTCGTCAACTTGACACAAGCGCCGCATCTGCCGTTTACCCTCGACGTGGGGTTTGACAACAGTGGGCAGAGTAGTACCGGCGAGCATCAACTGAGCGGTGGTCTGACGCTTGATAACCCTCTGGGGCTAGCCGATCAATGGTTCATCAACACCGGTCACGATAGTCGATTCGCCACCAGTCAGCATTCAACCAGCCTGCAATCTGGCGTCTCGGTGCCTTACGGATACTGGACGCTGGGATACGTTTACTCAGAAAGCCGTTACCGTAATGTATTCATTAATCGCGATTATCCTTGGCATTCAACCGGAGATACCGCTACCCATCGCTTTTCCTTGTCCCGCGTAGTGTTTCGTAACGGCACGATGAAAACGGCCGTGAACGGCAGTCTGTCGCGACGTATCGGCAGTAACTTCCTGAACGGAACGCGCTTGCCGTCAAGCAGCAGAACGGTAAGCAGCCTGACGTTAGGCATCAACCATAGCCAGAAAGTGGCTGGTGGTTTGGCCACGTTCAATCCCGCCTATAGCCGCGGCTTGCGCTGGTTAGGCGCCGAAACCGACACCGACAAAACGGATGACGATCCTCGTTCTGAATTCAACAAATGGGTGTTGTCGGCCAGTTATTACTATCCGCTTAGCGAGCAGGTGACATGGTTGAGTAGCCTGTACGGCCAGTATGCGGCGACGCGGTTATACGGTAGCGAACAGCTGACGTTGGGCGGAGAGTCTTCGGTTCGAGGGTTCAGAGAGCAATATACGGCAGGCAATCGGGGCGGTTTCTGGCGTAACGAGTTGAACTGGCAAGTGTGGCAGGCGCCAGTGCTGGGGAACATCACATTACAGGCGGCAGTAGATGGCGGGCAGCTGTACAACCACAAAAAAGACAATGACAGCGCCGCCTCATTGTGGGGTAGCGCGCTAGGCATCACGGTGGCAAACCGTTGGGCAAGCCAGCAGGTCAGCGTTGGCTGGCCGTTGTCCTACCCGGATTGGCTAAAGCCTGATCCGGTAGTGGTGTCTTACCGGGTCGGATTGTCCTTCTGATTTTTTGTCCCCGGTTGCCGATGCACGCCCGCGTGTGTTGGTTGTCGGGGCGTGTCATCGCGACATCTGCGATGTGGGAATGCGACGTTGTTGAGTTTGATGTCGGTGGGGAAACTGTCAAGGGCGGCTAACCCACAGGCGCTGAGGATTCACCGAGAGGCATGGCGGCGTCGGGTTTCTTCATCATCACAGCAAGGCCGGAGCAGGTTCTGGCCGATCGCGTTTGATAAAAATAAGTACCGGTGAAGCTTGTCTTGCCAATGAGAGACAAGTCAGGAGTTCAGGGATGAAAACAGTAACCCCCCTTCAACGCAGGCTGAGCTATGTGCTGGTATGGCTGATCGGGCTGCAGCCGATGATGCCGACGTTGGCGGCGGTCAACGTAGCATCGGGCAACACCAAGGTAGAAGCGGCGGGCAATGGGGTGCCGGTAGTCAATATCGTGACGCCGAACGGAGCTGGGGTGTCGCATAACCTGTACCACAACTTCGATGTCGGCTCGTCCGGGCTCATCCTGAATAATGCCACCGGGCAGCTAAACGCCACGCAACTGGGCGGGCTTATCCAGAATAACCCGAATCTCCAGGGGACGTCTGCCTCCGTCATTATCAATGAAGTCGTTTCTCCCAATCGCAGCCAGCTCAACGGTTATCTCGAAGTCGCCGGGCCAGGGGCACATGTCATGGTGGCCAACCCTTACGGTATTACCTGCGATGGCTGCGGGTTCATCAATACGCCGCGGGTGACGCTCAGCACCGGTCGGCCCGTGCTTGATGCACAAGGGCAATGGCAAGGGTTGGATGTCCGTAGGGGCGATATCCTGATCACCGGGCAAGGGTTGGATGCCAGCAACAGCGACTACTTCAGCCTGATTGCACGCACAGCCAATCTACAGGCTGGACTGAATGCCAAAGATGCACGGCTGGTACTGGGCGCCAACCAGGTAGACAGCGCGGGGAATGCGACGGCACAGTCCGGCGACGGCGCAGCGCCGTCACTGGCGTTGGATACCGGAGCCCTGGGCGGTATGTACGCCAATCGCATCCATTTGATCTCAACCGAACAGGGTGTGGGCGTCAACACGGCAGGACTCAGCGCGCGTAGCGGCGATATTCAATTGACGGCGGATGGGCGCCTGTCATTGGGCAACACGGTGGCGAGCGGGACGATACAAGCCAACGGGCGTGAAGTGGCACTGTCCGGGAAGCAACAAGCCGGCGGAACACTGACGGTGAACGGCACGCAGGGGGTTCAGCTACAGGGCAGCACGGTACGCGCTGGGCAGACGGTATCACTGTCTTCATCAGGGAAAATTACGCTGGCCGACAGCCAGATTGGCGCCGGCGTAGACGACGATGGCACTGTCCGCTCAGGGTATCAAAGCCGTATTGAGGGTGACGGTGTCACATTTTCACGATCGACACTATCGGCCGATACGTTGTCTTTACAGGCAACGCAAGGCATTTCACAGGACATTGACAGCCGTTTTCTGGCCGGTAGTCGGTTGGTACTGAATAGCGCCGACGCCGTGCTGGAGGGTGATGCCAGCGCGCAGGATGTTCATATCACCAGTACCCGTTGGCTGAGCGGCATCGGCCGTTGGCAGGCGGAAAAAGATCTATCGCTGGGCATCGCGCAGGGCGATTGGGCGGGCAAACTGCTGGCCGGTGGAACGTTATCTGTTGACGGGGACGCACTCGTTCAACGGGGAATGCTGGCGGCCAGCAAGATTGGGCTGAATCTGGGGGCGCTGGATAATCAGGGCGAAATCTCCGCAGAGCAAGGTTTGTCGTTTAATGGCGAGCGGTTAGCAAACACGGGACGAATGTTAACCCATACGGCGCTGAACCTGCAGGCAACCAGCCTGAATAACGTCGGCACCTTGAGTGCCGACCACACCCTGACGCTAATGTTGCGTCAGGGTGTGGTCAATCAGGGATCGCTATTGGCCAGCCAGGACGTGGTGCTTGATGCGGGGAGCGTGGATAACGCAGGCACGATGAGCGGTAGTCGGCTGTCGATGAATTCGGGGAATCTGAGCAACAGCGGCACGCTACAAGGCCAGGAGGCAGCGACGCTGACCGTGAGCGGAGCGTTCAACCAGTCCGCGACGGGGAGTGTCGTATCGGGAGGACGGCTGGGGGTGCAAAGCGGCAGTCAGCAAACCGCGGGGCGGTTGCAGGCTAATGCGCTGACGTTGCGTACCGGAAACTGGCTCAATACGGGCGATGTCAGCCTGAACGGTGACGGCACGATATCGCTGAATTCGCTGGACAATGCGGGCACGCTGTTGAGTGCAGGAACCTGGGACATCCAGAGCGTCGGGTTCAACAACAGCGGCACGTTGCAGGGCAACCGAGTGTGGGTGGCGGCGACCGATATCCTAAACAGCGGCCGTGGTCAGAGCGTGGGCGCGATGCAGTTGAATGCGCTCGGTACCTTAACCAACCGTGGCGACTGGCTGAGCGGTGAGCAATTTACCGTTGCTGCGCCCCAGTTGGTCAATCTCGGTAGTCTGCAGGCACCGTTGCTAAGTCTATCCGGCCAGCAACTGACGAATGCGGGGCAACTCACCGGCATCGATCAATTCACCCTCTCGCTGTCAGGCGGGTTAACCAATCAAGGCACCCTGAGTGGCAATGACCTGGCTGTAAGCGCCGCCAACGCCGACAACACGGGCACGATACTGGGAAGCAATCATTTAGGATTGACGATCGATCATGCATTGGCCAACACCGGGAGCATTCGCGGCAACCTGCTGTCGTTCGCTGTCGCTGATGTCGACAACCGCGCCGCAGGTACGCTGCTGGGTGAGACGGTGTACGGGAGCGGCCGTTTGCTGAGTAACCACGGCGGCATCACCGGCACCGGGTCGCTGACGCTGCAACTGAGCGAGGCGCTGGATAACGGCGGCACCCTGGAAGGGCAGCAACTGGCGGTGACGGCGGCCACGCTGGACAACCGCGGCAAAGTGCTGGGGGTGGACGCGCTGACGCTGGCGGTCGCGGGCCGCGCGCGCAATCAGGGGCAGTGGCTGAGTAAAGGTGAAACCCGGTTGACGGCGGGGACGCTGGAAAACACCGGCACCTGGCAGGGCGACCGGGTAACGGGCGAGGCGCAGGCCATCGACAACGCCGGGCAAGTCCTCGGGTTGTCGGCGCTGACGCTGACCAGCGGCGGCCGGCTGGACAACCAGCAGCCGGGGCAGTTGCTGACGGCGGGGGCGGCGGTATTGCAGGCGGCGACGGTGAACAATCAGGGGGCGTGGCAGACGGGCAGCCTGACGCTGCGGGCCACGGCCCTGAACAACGGCGGGCAGATACAGAGCGACAACGACCTGACCGTCACGCTGGCAGACGGCGGTCATATCGACAATAGCGGCACGCTGGCGGCGGGGGGCGACCTGCGGCTGACGGCGACGCAGCTGAGCAATCCGGGGGCGCTGTCGGCGGCGGGCCAGGCGCAGCTGGCGATCGGGCAGATTAACAACGCGGGTCGGGTGGCGAGTGACGGGGCGCTGACGCTGTGGGGGAATTATCAGGGGGCGGGGCTGCTGTACAGCAACGACGTGCTGACGTTGCAGGGAGACCGCCTTTCGAATGACGACGGCGGTCGCTGGCAGGCGGCGACGCTGTCGCTGAGCGGCGAACGGCTGGAGAACCAGGGCACGCTGCTGGGGGATGCGCTGACATGGCGCGGGGTCGAACTGGTGAACGGCGGCGTCATCACCGGGCGGCAGCGGCTGGGGGTCACGCTGGACGGCGCGCTGAGCAATCAGGGCACGCTGGGCGGCGGCGCGGTATCGGTAGATGCCGCGCAACTGAGTAACCACGGCGGCATCACCGGCACCGGGTCGCTGACGCTGCAACTGAGCGGGGCGCTGGATAACGGCGGCACCCTGGAAGGGCAGCAACTGGCGGTGACGGCGGCCACGCTGGACAACCGCGGCAAAGTGCTGGGGGTGGACGCGCTGACGCTGGCGGTCGCGGGCCGCGCGCGCAATCAGGGGCAGTGGCTGAGTAAAGGTGAAACCCGGTTGACGGCGGGGACGCTGGAAAACACCGGCACCTGGCAGGGCGACCGGGTAACGGGTGAAGCGCAGGCCATCGACAACGCCGGGCAAGTCCTCGGGTTGTCGGCGCTGACGCTGACCAGCGGCGGCCGGCTGGACAACCAGCAGCCGGGGCAGTTGCTGACGGCCGGGGCGGCGGTATTGCAGGCGGCGACGGTGAACAATCAGGGGGCGTGGCAGACGGGCAGCCTGACGCTGCGGGCCACGGCCCTGAACAACGGCGGGCAGATACAGAGCGACAACGACCTGAACCTGATTCTGCCCACATCGGCAGCACCCATCATGGCGAGTCTGGTGCGGGTCATGTCGCTATCCAGTCCGTTAACCACGGCGGCTTATGGCACATTCAGCAATATCGGCACGGTGATCGCCGGTGGCCGTGGGCAGATAACGGCGCGTGAGCTGAACAATCAGGGGACGCTCGGCAGCAGCGGTGATCTGAGCTTGTCGGGGCAGCAAATCGACAACAGCGGCAACCTGTTGACCAATGGCTTGATGACGTTGGTTGCGGAGATCCTGGGCAATACTGGGCGCTGGCAAGGCCAAACGCTGTCCGTGGCGGGCAATTCACTGAATAACCAGGGCACGGTTGTCGCCGATAGCGGTGCGCAGTTGCAGCTCTCCGGTGACGTGGTGAGCGGTGGTGACAGCCAATGGTTGAGCAACGGGTTATGGCAGGTACGGGCGGGAGCGATCGACCATCAGGGCGTTTGGCAGGGTAAATCCCTCGCTGTCACCGCCAATTCGTTAACCAATAACGGCTCGCTGCTGGGCGTGGATAGCGCCACGCTGTCGCTGGCGCAGCGCTATGACGGAGGAACCGGCAGCCGGTTGCTGAGCAACGGGGCAATCACGCTAAACGCGGATGCCATCAGCCAGTCCGGGGAATTGGGCGCCGACCAACTGACGTTAACCACAGGGGCGCTGGATAACGCCGGACGTATCACCGGCCTGTCGCAACTGGCGGTATCCAGCCGTAGCGTGATCACCAATCGCGGCGACGCACAGCTGCTGGGTAATGGCATCGCGACACTCAGTGCGGCGAAGCTGGACAATCAGGGCACTATCCAGAGCGATAACCTGACGTTGCAATCCGACATTTTCACCAACGGGGGCCGTGTTCAGGGCACGTCGGCGCTGGAGCTGAACGACATGTCGCGTTATATCGGCACGCTAAACAGCCTGCTGGTGAGCGGCGGCGCCGTGACCGCGCATGTGGCGGACGTGAATAACGCCGGTACTTGGCAGGCTAACCGGCTTGATGTCACCGGCAATACGCTGGTGAATACCGGGCTGTTGGCCGGAGTGAGTGGGCTTACGTTGTCGGTTGACGGGATAGATAACCGTGGCCAGCTGTATTCGCAAGGGGCCGCCACGCTGACGGGGCGTCAGTTCGACAACAGCGGCACACTGACTGCGCTGAACGGGCTTAATGGGCGGTTCACGGACAACGTGCTCAACCGTGCGACGGGGCAACTGCTGAGCAACGGCCTTGGCGAGATCGTGACCGGCGCCATGACTAATCAAGGGTTGTGGCAGTCGCAGATGCTGCAACTGACCAGCGGCGGGCTGGTGAATTCGGGGCGCATGCTGGGGATCGCCCAGGCCGACTTGCAATTAAATGGCGACTACCAGGGCGACGTTAATGGCCAGTTGGTCAGCGGCGGCGCCTTAACGGTGAATGCGCAGCAAATCGTTAACCCAGGATTATTGCAAGGGCAGTCCGTCACGCTGCGTGCCGTGGAGCTCAACAATCAAGGCCGGCTAAACGGCACTGGCGCGTTGAGCGCGGTGCTGGATAGCACATTGAGTAATCTTGCCAGCGGGCAGATCGGCGGCGGAAACGTTACGCTGCAAGCCACGCAGGTGACTAACCAGGGCAGTATCGTCGCCGAGAGTCTTGGGCTTGGTGGTACAGACGTCCGCAATCAGGCGCTGTTGCAAGGGCGTGACAATGTCACTATTAATGTGGAGGGGACGCTCAGCAATCAGGCGGGAGGCCAAATTCTCTCGAGCGGGGACACGCGCCTGACGGCCGATCGCGTGGAGAACGGCGGCTGGGTACAAGGGCAGACGCTGGCATTGAACACCGCGCAGTTGGATAACGGCGGAACGCTGCGGGCGCAGGGCAATCTGACGCTGCGGCTGCCGGATTGGACCAATCAAGGCATGGTGCAGGCGGGCGAACTGGATATCGGCGTAAACGGGACGCTGACCAACCAGGGTACGCTGTTGGGGCTGACGCGCCTGGCGCTGACCGCAAACCGCCTGGTTAATGCATCCGGTGCGCGGTTGTACAGCGCCGGCGATCTGCAACTGGGCACCGGGCAACTGGAGCAAAACGGTCAGTTGGTGGCGTTGGGCAACCTGCGGGCCGACTTGTGGAACCCGACCACCTTTACCAGCACGTTGGCGGCGGGCGGGCAATTGACACTGAACGTCAATGGCGATCTGGTGCAGGCCGGCCGCCTGCAGGGCAACGGCGTAACGGTGAGCAGCACCGGCGCACTGACGCAGCAAGGAACGATTGTCGCCGGCGGCGGCGACAGTACGTTGAGCGCCGGCGGCGATCTGTATCAGGCGGAGAGCGGCAACGTGCAGACGGGCGGTAGCCTGAATCTGCTGGCGAACGGCGCACTGAGCAACCGGGGTTTTATCGGTACCGCGTCGGACTTGCTGTTGCGCGCTGGCGGGCTGATCGATAACACCAGCCTGTTGTATAGCGGCGGCGATATGCGCCTGTTCTCCGATGCGCTGGCCAACCGTTTCGGCAATATTCTGGCGGGCGGCAGCCTGTGGGTGCAGCGCGACGACGCCGGCAACGCCAGTAGCAGCTTGTTGAACAGCTCGGGCACCATCGAGACCCAACGCGGCGACATCACCGTACGCACCGGCACCCTGACCAATCAGCGCGAAGGCTTAACCGTTACCGAAAGCGGCAGCACGACGGCGGATATGCCGTCATGGGCTGGGGGGACAAAAGCGGAAATACCGATAAATTATTTTGACTCAAAAGATTACGACATATTATTTAAGGAGGATGATATTGGTAGTGGTAGTGATACTGGCTGCGGATGTTGGACGGTTAAAATATATTATTATTTGCTAGGTAGAAGTATCACGGATGCCAATATTCATGTGCCTCTTTCCCAAAGTAATATCGGGGTAGAGGCTAGAGGTGGCAGTGCGCAAATTAATTCGGGACGAAATATCCTATTCAGTGCCTCGTCATTGAATAATCAGGCTTCTTTTATTTATGCGAATAACGATATTAATCTCTCAGGGAATTCGCTGAATAATGCGTCATATCAGGCGGGAAGCAGAAAGCAATACCTTGTTTATAAGTTTGATAATAGAGAAGATATCCCTTCTGCTTACAGTCTTGAACGATTATCTTCCTATTTGCCTTTTACTCTGGCAGGCGACCCCATTACCGAATTCACCCCCGGCCAAAGCTATAACGCCACTATTCAAGCGGGCGGTTCGATTAACGCTAATTTCTCGCAAAATATCAGCAATACCAATTTACAGCCGGGCAGCGGCGGTTTTATTCCGGCGATAGCGACGCCGACATTGACCGGCGTCGCGGCGCTCTCCGGCGTGGATGCACAGGAGAGCCGTGGATTGGGTAGCGGCATCAGTGCACAAGAGAGTCAAGGGGTTAGTCTGACCGATGTATCAACAGTGGGGATGGCTAGTGCGGCGGCGAATAGTAGCCTGAATGCCCTGTCGGTGAACGGATCCGATGTGGTTACGCCCAGCGCGGGAACCATACAAGCCCAGAGCGTAGGGTTGTCGGGTAATGGCGCTCAGCCGTCAGACATTGAGGCGCCGACGATCGGGGTGTCGACCACACCGTTGACGGCGTCGGGCAGCAATCTGGCGCTGAATGCCGTCGCGACAAGCGCAGACACCGCGCCGACGATCGGGGTGTCGACCACGCCGTTGACGGCGTCGGGCAGCAATCTGGCGCTGAATGCCGTCGCGACAAGCGCAGACACCGCGCCGACGATCGGGGTGTCGACCACACCGTTGACGGGATCGGGCAGCAACCTGGCGCTAAATGCCGTCGCGACAAGCGCAGACACCGCGCCGACGATCGGGGTGTCGACCACGCCGTTGACGGCATCGGGCAGCAATCTGGCGCTCAGCGCTACTGCTGGGGCGGATGGGCATGTGGCCGCGCCGTTGATGGGGGCGTCGTTGACGGCATTGACTCAATCCATCAGCCGGGAACTGCAACAACTGGGAACGCAGACCACCACCGACTATCCGCTACCGACCAGCAGTAACGGGTTGTTTGTGGTTGATACCGGTGGACGTTATCTGATACGCAGCAATCCGAAATTGTCCGGGTTGGGGCAGGTAGACAATAGCCTGTTTAACGATCTGCGTAGCCTGCTGGATACGCAGCCGACCACGCAGGCGCAGACAGAAACCAGCAGCCTGCTGACGGACGCCTCGCAGATCCTCGGCTCTTCCTATCTGCTCGATAAACTCAATCTGGATGCCGATCACGATTACCGTTTCTTGGGGGATGCTGAGTTCGATACCCGCTATATCAGCAATGCGGTGCTGAGCCAGACCGGCCAGCGTTATCTGAATGGCACCGGTTCTGATCTAACGCAGATGCAAACCTTGATGGACAACGCTGCCGCCGCGCAGCAAAACCTGAACCTGCAACTGGGCGTCAGCCTCACTGCGGAACAAGTCGCGGGGCTGACCCAAAGCATCGTGTGGTGGGAGAACATCACCGTCGACGGCCAGACCGTACTGGCGCCGAAACTGTATCTGGCGCAGGCGGATCGCAGCAACCTACAGGGCAGCCGCATTGTGGCCAACAACGTCAGCCTTAATGCCGGCGGGTCGATCGTCAACAGCGGCAGCACCATCCAGGCGACGAATACGCTCAGCGCGTCCAGCGGCGATGAAATCGTCAATAACGAAGGCGGGGTGCTGAAATCGGACGGCAGCCTCAATCTGGTCGCGCTCAATAATCTGACCAACAGCAGTGCGACCATTCAGGGCAATACTGTCACACTGGCGAGCCTGCAGGGCGATATTCTCAATACCACCACGTTGAATACCTGGCAAACAGCCGCGCAGGCGGGGCAAGGCAGCGGTTCACTGGTTCGTACCGATCTTGGGCTGACCGGCAGCATCCTTGCCGATGGCGCGCTGACGCTGCAGGCCGGGCGCGATATCGTCCTATCGGGTAGCTCGCTGAGTGCGGGCAGTGCGCTGTCGCTGACGGCGGGTAACGACATCCGGCTGGAGGCATTGCAGACGACGACGGATACGGTGGATCAGCGTAACGGCGCGACGACGGAGCAGCGCAGCCAAGGGCTGGTTCAGAGTACCTTGGCCAGCGCGGGCGACCTGAGCCTGAGTGCCGGGCGTGATCTGACCAGTACGGCGGCGCAACTGAGCGCCACGGGCACGATGGCGCTGGCGGCAGGACGTGATCTCAATCTGTTGTCGACGACAGAGGAGCAGTTCAGTTCGAATGCGTGGACGCGGCATCTGGACTGGCAGCAAACCATCAACCAGCAAGGCACGACGCTGAGTGCGGGCGAGGGGGTGAGCCTGAGCGCGGGCCAGGATCTGACGTTGCAGGCGGCGCAGGTGGAAACCAGCGGTGCCCTGACGGCGTGGGCCGGTAATGATCTCAACCTGCTGTCGGCCACTGAAAGCCAGCACGATTTCTTTGAAGAAACAACGGTGAAGAAGGGTTTCCTGTCGAAGACCACAACCCATACATTGCGAGAAACGCAACAGACCACGGAACAGGGCTCGCTGTTGTCGGCGGGCAGCGTGACGCTGGCAGCGGGGCACGATATTAACGTGCAGGGGTCGTCGGTGGCGGCGGATGGGGATGTCTCGCTGGAAGCGAAGAACAACATCAACACCGCGGCGAGCGTGGAGACGTATCGGCAATATGAGGAAATCAGTCGCAAGAAGAGCGGGGTGTTCAGCGGCGGGGGTATTGGCTTCACGATAGGCAGTACGTCGCTGCGCCAGACGCTGGATGCGGCCGGCACGACGCAAAGCCAGAGTGTCAGTACGCTGGGGAGTACCGGCGGCTCGGTGCGGCTCAGCGCCGGGCAGGATGTTAACCTCGCGGGTACGGATGTGATAGCGGCACGGGATGTTCAGATTGAAGGCAGTAACGTCAGCATTGATCCCGGTTATGACACGCGCCAGCAGGTTCAGCGGATGGAGCAAAAATCGGCCGGGCTGACGGTTGCGTTGTCCGGTGTCGTAGGTTCTGCGGTGAACAGCGCGGTACAAGCCGCGCAAGCGGTGCGCAGTGAAAGTGACAGCCGGTTGCAGGCACTGCAAGGCATGAAAGCGGCATTGTCCGGTTATCAGGCTTATCAGGGCACGCAGATAGCGAGCAATGACAAAGGCGCGTTGTCATTTGTCGGTATCAGCGTGTCGCTGGGGGCACAGCGGGCCAGCAGCAGCCAAAGCAGCGAACAATCGCAGAGTTTTGCCTCCACGCTGAACGCCGGCCACGATATCAGCGTAGTCGCCCGGTCGGGGGATATCACCGCGGTTGGCAGCCAATTGAAGGCGGCGAACAATGTAGAATTGAATGCGTCCCGAGCGATCAATCTGTTGTCGGCACGTAATACCGAGTCCATAACCGGCAGCAACAGCAGCAGTGGCGGGAATATCGGTGTCAGTGTCGGTCTGAGTAATAGCGGCGCCGGATTCAGCGTTTTGGCCAATATGAATGCGGCCAACGGACGTGAACTGGGCAGCGGCAATAGCTGGTCGGAAACCACTGTGGATGCCGGGCAGCAGGTCTCGCTGAAGAGTGGCGGCGATACCCGCCTGATTGGCGCACAGGTCAGCGGTGAACAGATAACGGCCAATGTCGGCGGCGATCTGTTGCTGCAAAGCCAGCAGGATAACAACCGCTATGATTCGACGCAGACCAGCGTGTCGTCGGGCGGTAGCCTGACCTTTGGGACGATGACCGGCAGCGGCTACCTGAGTGCGAGCCAGGACAAGCTGCACAGCCGTTTCGACAGCGTGCAGCAGCAGACGGGGCTGTTTGCGGGCCAGGGCGGTTATGACGTGACGGTGGGGAACCACACCCAGCTGGATGGCGCGGTGATAGGGTCGACGGCGAGCGCGGATAAAAACCGGCTGGAGACGGGGACGCTGGGGTGGAGCAATATCGGCAATCAGGCGGCGTTCTCGGTGTCGCACAGCGGTGTCGGGTTGAGCCTGAGTCCGTCACTCAGCCTGTTGGATACGTTGAAAACGGCGGCGCTGAGCGGCCCGTCGGCGCTGATGTCGCTGGGCCGCGGAGAGAATGCCGACAGCACCACTTACGCGGCGGTGAGCGAGGGCGAGCTGGTTATCCGTCATCAGGCGGGCCAGCAGCAGGATGTAAGAGAGCTGAGCCGGGATGTGGCGCACGCGAACAATGCATTGAGCGCGATATTCGACAAGGAGCAAGAGCAGAAACGGCTGCAGACGGCGCAGATGCTGGGCGAGCTGGGCGGGCAGGTCATGGAGACGCTGCGCACGGCGGGTGAAATCCGAGCGACGCAGGCGGCGGAAGGCGTGGTGGATAAGCCGGATGACGCGACGCTGAAGACGCAGGATGAGAAGGAAAAGGCGTGGGAGAGTTACCGTAAGGCGCTGACGGAGACGCCGGAGTACAAAGCGGTGATGGCGTCTTACGGCACCGGCAGTGACCTGCAACGGGCGGCGCAGGCAGCGACATCGGTGTTACAGGCGCTGGCGGGAGGCGGGAACCTGCAACAGGCGCTGGCCGGGGCGTCGGCGCCGTATCTGGCGCAACTGGTGAAAAGCGTCACGATGCCGGTGGACGAGAAGAAAACCACGGCCTCGGACATCGCGGCGAATGCGATGGGGCATGCGTTACTGGGTGCGGTGGTGGCGCAGTTGTCGGGCAAGGATGCAGTGGCAGGGGCTGTGGGTGCGTCCGGAGGCGAACTGGCGGCACGGGCGCTGATGGAGGCGCTATACCCGGGACGCACGGTGAACGAGCTGACGGAGTCGGAGAAACAGTCGCTGAGCGCGCTGTCGACGGTGGCGGCGGGGCTGGCAGCGGGGATAGTCTCGGGTAACACTACCGATGCCGCCGGCGGGGCACAGGCCGGTAATAATGCGGTGGAGAATAACTACCTCAATTCGAAAAACGTTCTGGATATGAATAAAGAACTTGAGGAAGCAGATAAAACGGGCGCTGACAAACTTGCGATTTATGAAAAATATGCAGAAATCAGCAAGAAGAACCGAGAAGGAGCTGTTGCTGAAAGTTGTTCTGGTAATCCGTTATGTGCTTATGGCGCTTTGTCCGAGGCTGATGCGGGTTCAGATATTGCGAACAGTCTGAACAGGCTACCAATATTCTCTGGACTGAGCAGTGATGATCGGGCGCAGCTTGATCGCTTTGTTTTAGCAGAAAATGAAGACAGCGCCAGAGCAATTTATCAGGCGATGCCGGATTATGTGAAGGTTGCGCTAAACGCGAAAGAAGCAGTCGATGCGCTGGGAGTTGGTGCAGCGGTTGGAGGCAAAGCATTATCGGCTCTTGGTGTTGTTGGTAAAGCTAAGTCTGGCACACAACCGGAAAATCGAATTGAGCAAACGCTGAAGCCTGAAAAAAATTGGGAAAGTGCTCGGAATAAGGCATTGGATATAGTTGGTAATTTAGGTGCAGATTCTAAACCTGTTATTGGGAGGTTAGAGGTAAGTGCTGGGAATGGAAAGGTTATTGGTCGGCAATCTGGCGATGGTAAGGTAGGCTGGCGTGTCGATTATGATCCGGAAAAAGGTACTCACATCAATACATGGGATTATTCTCAAGGTAAAGGTCCGGGGAAAGCAATCAAGCAGGTCATACCATTTGAGGGTAATGAAAAGTCTTTTGAAACGATATTGAAACAGCTAAACAGGTAAAGTAGATGACTTTATTTGAAGAGTGTAAAGAAGCACTTAGTGCTGATTTTAGTGTGGTTGATGGTCAAGCCTTGAAGGATGCTATGGATATTTTAAACAAATATCCATTTTCAAAAGGGGGTATTGCTTGGTCAGAAATAAAATCTTCAGATTATGAAAATATTGATGATCTGTTGATTAAGAGCACTATGAAAACCGATGATGTATTCGTTTTTGCAGATGATGCTAGTATTCCTGTATTTAAGACGAAATTAAAATTGATTGCTGAAAATATTTATGACGTTACAGCCTTGTCGCCAAAATTATTCATTTTTAATGATGAAATGATATTACAACCTTTGTTCCCAACTGAAATGATCCGCTTGGGTGTAAAGACTCAGTTATAGAAATGATCCCGGCCTCTGAGCCGGGATCGTCGTTTTTACCGGTCAGATCCTGAGTTCCGCCTCAATCACCAGCCGCCCGCGCTCGACGGTGACGATAACCGGCTGGCCGGTGTTAAAGCCGAGGTCTTCCAACCATCGGCCCTTCAGCGTGAGTTGCGGCGGCGATTGCCTGAAAGAGCTTCAACCCCCGGACAGGAAATGTTTTGTCATTACCGTCATGCCGACGGTATGACAAAACCACCCGGTCAGGGCGATGCCCCGACACCCCTCGGTTAAAACAAAAAAAACGGCGCGGGCCGGGGGGGGTGTTGGTTACTCGGCGAACTTAAGGCCGCCGGGGTAATTCCTGATCCAGTTGGCGGCGGCGTCCGGGTCAAAGGGCTCGATGCTGAGGCACGACTATTGGATGTGAGTTGCAGCAGTGGGTTGCCTTTCATGTTGTTGGGAATTTGTTCGAGGGTGTAAGAAGGAACCTCAGAGAGAGGAAGAAAAAATGTGTGCATGTTGTTGGAATAATGGAAATATTGTGCCGTTATGGCAACCGGGCCAGATTCGGCCCGGATAAACGATCATTAGCGGCTGAACAGGTCGCGACGTTTGGGGCGAAAAGGTTGAGCGAACAGAACCAGTAAGCCCATCAGCAGGTAGACGCCAAAGATCACGATCATCCATTGTGGCATTTCCAGGTTAAGGAAATTCCACTGACGTTCTGAACAATCACCGGTGGCGGTAAAAATAGCGGGGATCCATTTATCCAGCGGCAACCAGGATGGGAAGCTGATAAAGAAATCGCAGGTAACAAACGGAGAAGGATGCAATTGGATGTTGGTATGTTTTATTGCCAGATCCAGCCCTTCGTAAGCGCTGTAGAGCCATAATGCGATAGCAGGATAACGCAGAATAGTACCTGGTGCGATTGCGCCGACAACCCCCGCGGCCATGATGCCCAGGATAGCTGTACGCTGGTAGATGCATAACACGCAAGGTTTGAGCAACATGCCGTATTGAAAGTAGAGCGCAACCAACTCAAAAGCCAACGCGGTGAAAGCCAGTAGGAGCCAGGCGCCCCGTCCACGAGAGCAACGGTTCAAATATCGCAACATAAAATAAGTCCCTGCTAAAAATGATAGTATGGGCGGTAATTACCGTCGTCACCGCCCTCATTTATTCTCTCTTCAGTGCACTCCGCTACCTGAGAGAGGTTGCTGTGCCAACAAAATATCTGTGTTTTTAACGCTTTCTGTGCGTAAACGCCAGAGGGTGGACCAATTTCGCCCTTACTATACACGAATTGTAACGATTAATGCCCGGCAGCGTGTGTCATCTCCGGTAATTGCAACCACTGTATGGATTGTAAATATTCAGTCGATGGTACCAGCGTCAGTTCGATGCAGAGTAGCCCCACGAGTGTCATGACCAGGGTATAAGGTAAAGCCATCCAGACCATCCGTCCGTATGAGAGACGAATTAGGGGGGCAACGGCCGATGTCAGCAGAAACAGAAATGCCGCTTGCCCATTAGGGGTGGCGACTGATGGGAGATTGGTTCCGGTGTTGATGGCCACGGCCAACAGTTCATACTGTTGCAAACTGATGTTGCCGGATACATAAGCATTGCGCGCTTCATTAATGTAGACGGAACCGACGAAAACGTTATCCGAAATAGAAGATAGCAGCCCGGTAAACAAATAGAACATTCCCAGTTGCGAGTGTTCAGATGCTTGTAATACAAACTCAATGATGGGAGTAAACAGGTGTTGATCAATGATCACGGCGACTACGGTAAAAAAGACGGTCAATAAGGCAGTAAACGGCAGCGCTTCCTGAAAAGATTTACCGAGAGCATGCTCATCAGTAATGCCGCAGAATGATGTCGTAAGAATGATGACCGATAATCCGATCAGCCCGACTTCCGCCAGATGGAACGCCAACGCAATGATAAGCCATAAGCCGACTATAGCCTGAACGACCAGTTTGGCTCTCTCCTGCCGGCTGCGTTTGACCGTCACAGAATGGTCATACTCTTCCAGAACGTTGCGCACCGCTGCTGGCAGAGTGATACCGTAACCGAACCACTTATAGCGCTCGACAATAATGCAAATAATCATTCCAGATATCAGAACCGGTACGGTAACGGCGCTCATGCGAAGGAAAAAATTGATGAAATCCCAGCCAGCACTTTTGGCGATGATCAGATTTTGAGGCTCGCCAACCATGGTCATCACCCCTCCCAATGCAGTACCGACGCCCGCATGCATTAGCAGACTACGTAGGAATCCGCGGAATTGTTCCAGTGCTTTACGATGTTCCTCGCTTCGCATTGCGCTATCGTCACTGATATCGACATGTTCGCCTTGTGCCGAGGCATAACGGTGATAGATTTCATAAAATCCGACGGCAACGCTGATAATTACAGCGATTACTGTCAAGGCATCAAGAAATGCTGAAAGAAATGCAGCGGCGAGACAAAAAGCCAAAGATAATCTGACTTTTGAGTGGATATTCAGGAGTAGGCGGGTAAAGGCGAACAGTAAGAGCTGTTTCATGAAATAAATGCCTGCCACCATGAATACCAGTAATAATAACACTTCAATATTATTTGTGATTTCACGCCATACTTGATCTGGGGCGGTCATGCCAGAGAAAATAGCCTCCAGGGCGAGTAATCCACCTGGTTGCAGGGGGTAGCATTTCAGTGCCATGCCAAGAGTAAATATGAACTCAATGACGAGTAGCCAGCCTGCCAAAAGTGGGCTTACGAATAGAAAAATCAAAGGGTTGATAATCAGGAACGAGAGTATGGCGAGCTTGTACCAGTCGGGTGCATTGCCAAGGAAATTTTTGAGGATAATACGGTGAGCAGGTAGGTCCAACATCGTAGTGTTTTTTCCCTTATCGTTAATATTGTTTAACAATCTAAAGCGTGTTTAGAGGAATTTATAGCAAATCGCGCAGTATATTCGATTATGTCTGAAAGGAATTGTCTTTAGTCACAGTTTTTATGTCGAATTGAGACGCTAAGGTTCTTCTATGCTATGTCATGTAGGGTTCGTTTGGTATGATGATGTTGACTTTCATTGGTAAACATCGCTACGGAATATAAACTTATGGTTATTAAGGCGCAAAGTCCGGCGGGATTCGCGGAAGAGTATATTATTGAAAGTATCTGGAATAATCGTTTTCCTCCTGGCTCCATTCTTCCGGCAGAACGAGAACTGTCCGAGTTGATTGGTGTCACCCGTACCACGTTGCGTGAGGTGCTACAGCGCCTTTCCCGTGATGGCTGGTTGACGATTCAGCATGGTAAGCCAACCAAAATCAACAATTTTTGGGAAACATCAGGTCTCAATATCCTGGAGACACTGGCGCGGCTTGATCATGATAGCGTTCCTCAACTGATAGATAATCTGCTGGCGGTTCGCACGAATATTGCCGGTATTTTTATTCGCACGGCCGTTAGGCTTCACCCTGCCAAATCGGCAGAAATACTTAAGATGGCTGAATCTGTCCAGGATTCGTCCGATGCGTATGCTGAACTGGATTACAACATCTTCCGTGGATTGGCCTTTGCCTCCGGCAATCCGATTTACGGTTTGATCATTAATGGTCTGAAAGGGCTTTATATCCGGGTTGGACGTTACTATTTCTCTAATCAGGATGCACGTAAAGTGGCCTTGTCGTTCTATCGCCGTCTTGAGTCGCTGAGCCGGGAAGGACTTTATGAACAAGTGCCTGATGCTATTCGCCAATATGGTAAAGAGAGTGGTTCAATCTGGCACGGAATGCAGAATGCCATTCCCAAAGATCTGGCGGAAGGCCGTCGCTAAATAAAACGGGTAGCCAACTGGCTACCCGTTTTATGTGATACTCCGTTCTTATCAGGGATTGTTGCTGCGGGGCGGGCAGCGGTCTATCAGTTCTATGCTGCCATCTTCATTAACCTGTTCCATATAGACATCAAATCCCCACAGCCGGTGTACGTGCTTCATGACTTCACTGCTGCTTTTATCCAAGGGGGTGCGCTGTTGCGGTACATAGCGCAGTGTCAGCGAACGGTTGCCGCGTAAATCCACATTCCATACCTGAATATTCGGCTCGATATTACTCAAATTATATTGAGCTGAGAGTTCCTGGCGTATTTTCTGATACCCCTTCTCATCATGTATTGCTGCGATTTCCAGATAGTTATTGTGGTCGTCATCCAACACGGTGAACAGCCGGAAGTCCCGCATGACCTTAGGTGATAAAAACTGGCTGATAAAGCTTTCGTCTTTGAAGTTCTGCATGGCGAAGTGCAGAGTATCAAGCCAATCTTTGCCTGCGATATCTGGGAACCAGTAACGATCTTCATCGGTCGGATATTGGCAAATCCGCTTGATATCTTGGAACATGGCAAAGCCTAACGCATAGGGATTGATGCCACTGTAGTAAGGGCTGTTATACGGTGGTTGATATACCACATTGGTGTGGCTGTGCAGAAACTCGAGCATGAAGCGATCGGAGAGTTTCCCCTCATCATACAGATGGTTGAGGATAGTATAGTGCCAGAAGGTTGCCCATCCTTCGTTCATGACTTGAGTCTGTTTTTGCGGATAGAAATATTGGCTGATTTTACGCACGATACGCAGAATTTCCCGCTGCCATGGTTCCAGTAACGGTGCGTTCTTTTCCATAAAATAAAGCAAGTTTTCCTGTGGTTCTTGAGGGAAACGGCGTGATTTTTCCTGCGTATTCTCCTGCTCTTTACGCGGCAACGTCCGCCACAGTTCATTCACTTGGCTTTGCAGATAGGCCTCGCGGCTTTTTTGGCGCAACTTTTCCTCTTCCAGCGAGATCTTCTGCGGGCGTTTGTAACGGTCTACACCATAGTTCATCAAGGCATGGCAAGAATCGAGCAGTCGTTCTACTTCATCTACGCCGTGACGCTCTTCGCATTGTGCGATGTATTGTCTGGCGAATAACAGATAATCAATGATGGAACTGGCATCCGTCCAACTGCGGAACAGATAGTTGCCTCTGAAAAAGGAATTATGACCGTAACAGGCATGTGCCATAACCAGCGCCTGCATCGGCATGGTATTTTCTTCCATCAGATAAGCGATGCAAGGATTTGAATTAATTACGATTTCATAGGCCAATCCTTGGTGTCCATGCTTATAACGTTGCTCGGTTTCAATGAACTTTTTCCCAAAGGACCAGTGAGCATAGTTGATGGGCATCCCAATACTGGAGTAAGCGTCCATCATTTGCTCGGAAGTAATGACTTCAATCTGATGAGGATAGGTATTCAGCCGGTACAGCTTGGCAACCCGATCTATTTCATCCAGATAGACTTGCAGTAGATCGAATGTCCAGTCTGGTCCATCATTCAGACGTTGTGGGTTTGTCACCCGGTCATCAATCGATATAGCCATCAGCGCACCTCACTATTACCGCCAGCGCCATCATGTTGGCGCCAGCCTATTTAAATCGTAGCCCAATATGGGAAAAGTGATGTGAAATCGGTAGCTTGGATGAAACATTTCGTCATGGTTGCGCATTTCATCTTACGTGCCCGCATCGTTCTCTCATAATAAATAAAAGCTATATCTCGACGGATGACAATTAATAGTCAAATGCTAAAGTAGTCTTTTATTTTGGTGTGAGTGGCTTTACGCAGCATATTTCGCGGGTCTGGCGGAAGAGTATGGGAGAACAGTAATAATGAACGTGGTGATCTTAGGGAGTGGGGTGATTGGCGTCAGTACGGCCTGGTATCTGAGCCAGTCGGGACATAATGTCACGGTAATTGACCGGCAAGCAGAGCCGGCGCAGGAAACCAGCGCGGCCAATGCAGGCCAGATTTCTCCCGGCTATTCCGCGCCGTGGGCAGCGCCGGGTATCCCATTAAAAGCGGTTAAATGGCTATTTCAGCGGCATGCGCCTTTAGCTATTCGTCCTGATTTCACAACGGCTCAGTTGTGCTGGATGTGGCAAATGTTGCTGAATTGTGATGGCGCACATTACAAGATCAACAAAGCGCGCATGGTTCGTCTGGCAGAATATAGCCGTGATTGTCTCCAACAGTTGCGAGATAAAACAGGGATAGCCTATGAGGGCCGTCAGGGGGGAACGTTGCAGCTGTTTCGTACTCCGCAGCAGTTTGAAAACGCACAGCGTGATATTGCTGTGCTGAAAGAGGCCGGCGTGCCCTATCAACTGTTGGAGTCGGCTGAACTCTCCTCAGTTGAACCGGCTTTGGCCGCTGTTCGCCATCAGCTGACGGGAGGGCTGCGGCTGCCGCACGATGAAACCGGTGATTGTCAGCTGTTTACCCGACAGTTGGCGCAGATGGCGGCGGATGCTGGCGTCACTTTTCGCTTTGGTGTGGAGGTGCAGCGCCTGGATGTTGAGGGAAATCGTATCGCGGGGGTGTATTGCAATGGCGAAAAAATCGTTGCCGATGCATATGTCGTCGCCTGTGGTTCTTACTCTACGGCGTTGCTGGCAACATGGTTTTCTATCCCGGTCTATCCATTAAAAGGATATTCATTAACCATCCCATTGGCGGATGAGGCAGGCTCACCAGTATCGACGGTGCTAGATGAAACATTCAAGGTTGCCATCACTCGTTTTGACCGACGCATTCGTGTCGGTGGGATGGCGGAGATCGCTGGATTTGATCTTTCACTCAATCCGAAACGGCGTCAGACGCTGGAAAAGGTAGTCCGCGATTTGTATCCGCACTGCGGCCCTATCGAACAGGCGGTTTTTTGGACGGGGTTACGCCCGATGACGCCAGATGGTACGCCGTTGGTGGGCCGTTCGCCGTTGCAAAATCTGTACCTCAATACTGGCCACGGTACATTAGGGTGGACGATGTCTTGTGGTTCAGGTCAATTGCTGGCGGATATTATTTCGGCGAAAACCCCCGATATCGAATTCGACGATCTTTCGTATTTCCGCTATCTCTAGATCGTCTGTGTTTTCTGGTGCCGTGTGGATACGGCACCACACACTGCGTTATTCCATTTATCCGGTCATTTCCTCTTGGTAGCGTTTCCCCATTTTGTTCAGTTCCGAATTCCTGTGCTGCTATTCGGTTGTCATTTTTGGAAATAATAAGCCCTTTAATTAAAAGGTGGACAATACTTACATCAGAGATCAGCGCAAAGGAGTGTGCACGGTGAGCGATTGATACGGCGAGTGAAGCCGTCACGGGGGGAAGCATGAGCCTTTATCTGCGAATTGATGGCACCGACTGGCGCAATATTTATGTCGTAGGTGATCTACACGGATGTTATCCGCTATTCACGAGCAAACTGGCGTCATGCCAGTTTGAAAAGGATCAGGATTTGATGATTTCCGTTGGCGATTTAATCGATAGGGGAACACACAATCTGGAATGTCTCGAATTGATAACACAGAAATGGTTCCGGGCAGTGCAGGGAAATCATGAACAGATGGCGATTGTTGGATCTAAACACGAGGTGTCGCGCGATCATTGGTTGAATAACGGCGGCGGCTGGTTTTTTCAATTGAATGAGACACCAATGCATCGTGCGCGAATCTTGTTGGAGGAAACTGCGCGGTTGCCGCTGGTGATTGAAGTGAATTCGGGTGATCGTCGTTATGTGATTGCTCATGCCGATTATCCCGGACATGACTATGCATTTGATAAGCCGATTGATGCTCAACGGGTAGTGTGGAATCGCAGCCGTATCAGTGAAGCCACCAGAGGAGTAGGCACCTCTATTAACGGCGCCGATCTGTTTATCTTTGGACACACGCCGGTACTTCGCCCCTTACGTTTCCTGAATCTCTATTACATTGATACTGGCGCAGTATTTACCGGTAATCTAACTATGATTCAGATTCAGGGACTGTCCCATCATTAAAAAATATCAGCCAGCAAGCGCTGGCTGATATCGGGAGAGTGCGGAGATTACGCATTAGCCGTTTGTTGATGAAAAAGCTCGCGAAAGACTGGGTAGATATCTTCCTGATCACGAATATGCTGCATAGCGAAATTCTCATACTGCTCCCGTAATATTTCATATTCACGCCACAGAGTCTGATGTGAACGCCGGGTGATCTCGATATAGCTGTAGTAACGAACGACCGGCAAGATATGGGTTGTCAGCAGTTCGCGGCACAGCGGCGAGTCATCAGCCCAGTTGTCGCCATCCGATGCTTGTGCGGCATAAATATTCCACTGTGCGGGGTCATAGCGCTCTTTAATTACCTCCTCCATCAGTTTTAAGGCGCTGGATACGATGGTTCCACCGGTTTCTTGTGAGTAGAAAAATTCCTGTTCATCCACTTCTTTTGCTTGCGTATGGTGGCGAATGTACACCACCTCTACATTTTTGTAAGTACGACTCAGGAACAGGTACAGCAGGATATAGAAGCGTTTGGCGATATCTTTCGTTGCCTGATCCATTGAGCCGGAAACATCCATCAGACAGAACATAACGGCCTGGCTGGATGGTTCAGGTCTACGTTCATAATTTTTATAGCGAAGATCAAAGGTATCAATGAACGGTACGCTGGCGATACGTTGGCGTAATTCGATAATTTCCTGCCGGATGCGCTCCTCTTCAAGCAGCTGGGCTGGTTCGGTATTTTCCAGCTGTACCAGTTCTTCTTCCAGATGATGCAGTTCGTGCCGCTTCCCCGCGGTCATGGCCATGCGGCGAGCCAACGAGTTTTGCAACGAACGCACCACACTGATATTGGCGGGAACGCCGTTAGAGGTGTATCCCGACCGATGTGTTTTGTATTCATTCAATTGACGGTGCTCGGTTTTTTTCAGATTTGGCAGCGCCAGATCTTCAAACAGCAGGTCAAGGTATTCATCCTTCGAAATCTGAAAGACGAACTCATCCTGTCCCTCGCCATCCTGACCGGCATCTCCCTGGCCTGAACCTCCTCCGCCACCGCCACCTTGTGGCCGCTCAATTTTGTCATTTTGTACAAAATGATCGTTACCGGGGTGAACCCGGTGACGCACGCCGCCACGACCTTGATGGAACATCGGCTCACTGATATCCGAATTGGGGATCGAAATCGATTCCCCGTTATCCACATCGGTTACCGAACGCTTGTTGATGGCCTCGGCAATCGATTGTTTTATCTGCGATTTATAGCGGCGTAAAAAGCGCTGGCGGTTCACCGCGCTTTTGTTTTTACCGTTTAATCGCCGATCAATGAAATAGGCCATGTTTCCCCCAAACGACGTTGTCTGCCGATGTATTGCATCAAGACGACTTCCTCACGCGCAGATACCACTCGCAGAGCAAGCGCACCTGTTTGCGGGTGTAGCCTTTTTCCATCATGCGATCAACAAAGTCGTCGTGTTTCTTCTGTTCTTCCGTTGACGTCTTGGTATTAAACGAAATCACCGGCAGCAATTCTTCGGTGTTTGAGAACATTTTCTTCTCAATGACCGTGCGCAGTTTTTCGTAGCTGGTCCAGTTCGGATTGCGGCCGTTATTGTTAGCCCGAGCACGCAGCACGAAATTGACAATCTCGTTACGGAAATCTTTCGGGTTGCTAATGCCCGCCGGTTTCTCAATTTTCTCCAGTTCAGCGTTCAGTGACTCGCGGTCAAAAAGCTGCCCGGTATCCGGATCACGGTACTCCTGATCCTGAATCCAGAAGTCGGCGTAGGTAACGTAACGGTCGAAAATGTTCTGTCCGTACTCGGAATAGGATTCCAGATAGGCAGTTTGAATTTCTTTACCGATAAATTCCGCATACTTGGGAATCAGATACCCTTTCAGATGCTCCAGATATTTCTCTGACACGTCCTGCGGAAATTGCTCACGTTCGATTTGCTGTTCCAGCACGTAGAACAGATGTACCGGGTTGGCTGCTACCTCACCGTGATCAAAGTTGAAAACACGCGACAGAATTTTGAAGGCAAACCGGGTAGAAAGCCCTTTCATGCCTTCGTCAACGCCGGCATAGTCGCGATATTCCTGATAGGATTTCGCTTTCGGGTCGGTGTCCTTCAGGCTTTCGCCATCATAAACCCGCATCTTCGAATAGATGCTGGAGTTTTCCGGTTCTTTCAACCGCGAAAGGATGGAAAAACGCGCCAGCGTTTCCAACGTTCCGGGTGCGCAGGGTGCGCGGCACAATTCGCTGTTTGTCAGTAACTTATCGTAAATTTTGACTTCTTCGGACACGCGCAGGCAGTAAGGCACCTTGACGATATAGACACGGTCGAGGAAGGCCTCGTTGTTTTTGTTGTTACGGAATTGTACCCATTCCGATTCGTTGGAGTGGGCGAGGATGATGCCATTGAATGGCAGGGCAGCGATGCCTTCGGTGCCGTTATAGTTCCCTTCCTGTGTGGCGGTCAGCAACGGATGAAGCACTTTGATCGGCGCCTTGAACATTTCCACGAATTCCATAATGCCTTGGTTGGCCCGGCACAATGCGCCGGAGTATCCATAGGCATCGGGATCGTTTTGTGCAAAGTGTTCCAATTTTCGAATATCGACTTTGCCGACCAGCGCAGAGATATCTTGGTTGTTTTCGTCACCGGGCTCGGTTTTGGCGATGGCCAGTTGAGCCAGAATCGACGGCCAGACTTTGACGACACGGAACTTGGTAATATCGCCGCCGAACTCTTGCAGTCGCTTGGCGGCCCAGGGCGACATGATCGTGCCGAGGTAACGACGGGGAACGCCATATTCTTTTTCCAGAATGGAGGCATCTTCCTGAGGGTTGAACAGGCTGAACGGATGGTCATTCACAGGGCTGCGCTCGCCATTGGCGCTCAGCACATAAATTGGCACCCGTTGCATCAACGCTTTAAGGCGCTCGGCCAATGAGGACTTGCCGCCGCCTACCGGCCCCAGCAGATAAAGAATCTGTTTCTTTTCTTCAAGCCCCTGCGCCGCATGCTTCAGGTAGGACACGATCTGCTCGATAGCCTCCTCCATTCCGTAAAACTCTTCAAACGCAGGGTAGCGGGCGATCACCCGGTTGGAAAATAACCGAGACAGACGCGGTTCCTGGGCAGTGTCCACCATAATGGGCTCACCGATAGCCATCAACAACCGCTCTGCGGCATTCACGTAAGCGCTACGATCCTGCTGGCAGATGGTAAGGAACTCCTGCAAGGTGAATTCTTCATCCTTGGCAGCGTCGTAACGCTGACGGTAATGATCAAATATGTTCATAACGATGCCCGTCCTTCGTCGATTAACACAGAGTTAGAGAGCGAATGGTATGTGTACTGCCCGTGTAATGGATGCTCTCCCGGAAGAAGCACTTCCCTCTGAATACAGCAACCCTTATGCCAACTTGTGGTATCGGGATTTGTTATCAACCGTTCATCTGCGCTGGATTCAGTGGTCAGCCATCCCCTTAGGTTAAAGCGTAGTTTGCATCCATAAAATTGCCTCCATTCTTACAACGTATTTTTAAGATATTTCAAGGACTCACTTTGCAAACCTGGCGCGTAATCCGGTGCAATATGCTGGAGGGTCGCGCCGATAAAGGCGTTATCGGCGGAAGATAAAATCGTTATAACGTAGGTATATTTCGTATTAATGTGACTTGGGTATGACTCCGACACCCGCACCAGGCATGGCTCGGTGTCAACGCAACACGACGCAACACTGAACAGGAGCAGAAATCGTGAAACAGTATTCATTACTTTTTCTAACGGCCGTGGCCACCGGAACGACAGGCATGTCTGCGGCTTTTGCGGATGAGCTCTCACTAGGGGCGGGGGTTATAGGACAAACATCGGTTTATCGCGGCGATAATGGGCACGTCTATCCATTTCCATTGCTTAATTATGATAACCGGTATGTGTACTTTCATGGTCTGGAGGGGGGGTATTACCTATGGCGCGATGAGCAGGACAAACTATCGTTGACCGCTCGTTATTCGCCACTCGGTTTCAAACCTGGGGATAGCAGCGACAGCCGTTTGCAGCAACTTGACCGTCGTCGGGGAACATTGATGGCGGGATTGGCATACCAGCACGAGGCGAATTGGGGCACACTCCGCACCTCGCTAACGGGCGATACTCTGGATTACAGCAACGGCCTGGAGTGGGATTCCGCCTATTTGTATCGCATCACGACAGGCAACTGGAGCCTGACGCCTGGCATGGGTGTGGTTTGGTCCAGTGAAAACCAGAATCGCTACTACTATGGCATTACCGGCGATGAGTCTGTACGGTCGGGACTCGCGCGCTATCAACCCGATGATAGCTGGTCGCCTTATGCGGAACTGAATGTGGGCTACCGGTTGACGGAGAACTGGAACGCTTGGCTGAGCGGCCGTTATGTGTTGTTGTCTGACGACATCAAAAACAGCCCGATGGTGGATAAAAACTATCATCTGATGTTGGGCGGCGGGGTCAGCTATCGCTTCTGAGGTATAACGCTTTTTTATGGTGCAAGTGATGCACAAAAAGAGGGCTGCCCACTTCATTTGCACGTTAATAAGGCGTGGCAGCTCTGCTACCCTGATGGAAAACAGGAGTGTGCAACAGATGACAAGCAAAAAAGTAACGTTCCCCCATGGGGTAAGCATACCGGCTATAGGGCAGGGAACCTGGTTTATGGGGGAGCAGGCCGGCCGGCGCGCTGATGAGGTTAGGGCGCTACAAGCCGGCATCGACCAGGGCATGACGCTTATCGATACGGCGGAAATGTATGCGGAAGGCGGCGCTGAGATGGTGGTTGGCGAAGCGATTTGCGGCCGGCGCGAGGCTGTGTTTTTGGTGTCGAAGGTTTATCCGCACAATGCAGGCGGCGCTAAAGCCGAAGCCGCTTGCGAGCGCAGTCTGAAGCGTTTAGGAACGGATTACATCGATTTATATTTGTTGCACTGGCGTGGCGGCATCCCCTTGCCGGACACCATTGCCGCCATGGAGAAGTTACAGCGGCAGGGGAAGATTCGGCATTGGGGCGTCTCTAACCTGGATGTGGATGACATGCAGGAACTTTGGGAATATCAGGGGGGAGACCACTGTCAGACGAATCAGGTGCTGTATCACTTAGCGTCCAGGGGGATTGAGTATGATTTGCTGCCCTGGTGTCGGCAACACCAGCTGCCGGTGATGGCTTATTGCCCGTTGGCGCAGGCCGGAACATTACGCAACAATCTATTCAGGAATTCAGCCATTGTTCGTGTGGCAGAGCAGTATAGGCTGACGCCGGCACAAGTTTTACTGGCATGGGCGATTCGTCATCCCGGTGTGATCGCGATCCCTAAAGCCAGCTCGATAGCTCATGTCAGGGAGAATGCCGCTGCTATGTCGGTGACGCTGAACGATGAGGCGCTTGCGCTATTGGAGCAGGCGTTTCCCGCGCCTCGCCGCAAGATGTCGCTGGATATCGTGTAGTCGCGTCAGCGGTGTTTCGCGGTAATGGCTGGTATTCACCAGCCATTATTTCATCACTTATTGATACGGATCGTAGTGGCCAGACGGGCCGGGGCTTGGGTCGTGGCGACAAACGGCTGAGTGACTTTGGCGGTTTCCACGCAAACGAAGGTTCGGCTGCCCGTTTCGGTCATATCGCTGATGGTTTTCGCCAGATCAGCACCTGGGTTCCAGGCAACAACATCGCTATGGTGGTGGTGATGCACTTCAATGGTGCGGTTTAGTACCGGATCCTGAATGCGGCTAATGGACGAGGGGTGGGTGTAAATACGATCTGTCCGATCCGTAAAGACCAAATCACCCTGTTGGAAATCAGTATTACCACCATTCACCTTGTCGATGAACGTATCTCCCAGCCCAGCGACACTGATTTTACCGATGTCACCAATCTGGAAATAGGTATGCAGCGCGCTGGTAATGCTGTAATTGCCGTGTGCTTCCAACTCCATATGACATTCGGACTGGCTCAAGTGGAAACGGGCTACCACGGTGAATTCATGCGGCCAGGCTTGCAGGGTTTGCTCGGTATCACGCAATGTGAAGGAGAGAGTTACGCCGTGCTCATCCTCGCTGTGCGCAGTGAACTCCCACGGCAATAGTCGCCCGAAACCGTGATTGGGCTGGGATACCGGGCCAAACCAAGGGAAACAAATGGGGACGCCGCCGCGAATAGCTACGCCATCTTCAAATGGCGTATTCTCGCTGATCCACAGTACCGGCGCTTCGCCCTGAGGTTGCCAGCTAAGCAGGTGCGCCCCCTGTAGGGCGACGGCTGCACGAACTTTAGGGTGTTCGACGACGATCAGCGGTAGCTGATCTAACTGACGTTGACTGATATGAGCGGTAATAGTGTCGATGATAGGAAGCGAATAGATGCTGTCGTTCATGATATGGGGTCTTGCCTTATTAAAGTGAAGTTAGACCTGCAGATAAGCAAAAGGGCGACATCGTCGCCCTTTTATCATCGTCTCATCATCACGCCATTATTTGGAGATGTGAGCGATCAGATCCAGAACCTTGTTGGAATAACCGGTTTCGTTGTCGTACCAGGAAACCAGTTTCACAAACGTATCGCTCAGTGCGATACCAGCTTTGGCGTCAAATACGGAAGTCAGTTTCTCGCCGTTGAAATCGGTAGATACGACATCGTCTTCAGTGTAACCCAGCACGCCTTTCAGTTCGCCTTCGGATGCGGCTTTGATGGCTTCACAAATTTCTTTGTATGTAGCTGGTTTTTCCAGACGTGCAGTCAGGTCAACCACGGATACGTTCGGCGTCGGAACACGGAACGCCATACCGGTCAGTTTGCCGTTCAGCGCAGGGATAACTTTACCTACCGCTTTGGCCGCACCGGTAGAGGACGGGATAATGTTCTGGGACGCGCCGCGACCGCCGCGCCAGTCTTTGTGCGACGGGCCGTCAACGGTTTTCTGAGTAGCGGTGGTGGCGTGAACGGTAGTCATCAGCGCTTCAACGATGCCGAATTTGTCGTTGATGACTTTAGCCAGCGGGGCCAGGCAGTTAGTGGTGCATGATGCGTTGGAAACGATATCCTGACCAGCGTAAGCCGTGTGGTTAACACCCATTACGAACATCGGGGTATTGTCTTTGGACGGGCCCGTCAGAACAACTTTCTTGGCACCAGCCTGAATGTGTTTGCGTGCGGTTTCGTCAGTCAGGAAAATACCGGTTGCTTCAGCAACCACATCAACACCAACGTCGTTCCATTTCAGGCTAGCCGGATCTCTTTCTGCGGTAACACGGATGGTTTTGCCGTTAACGACCAGATTCCCATCTTTCACTTCAACCGTGCCGTTGAAACGTCCATGAGTAGAGTCATATTTCAGCATGTACGCCATGTATTCCGCGTCCAACAGATCGTTGATTGCAACGATTTCGATGTCAGAACGTTCTTGCGCAGCGCGGAAAACAATACGGCCAATACGGCCAAATCCGTTGATACCTACTTTGATAGTCATATATTCCACCAGCTATTGGTTAGTGAATAAAAGGTTGGTTGTAAAATTACAAAAACCTTACTGAGCGTCAAGCGGAATCGAGTCAATAGTTGCTGTAAGTCAAAAGCCTGCCCAACAATTGCGCGATCAATAGCAATCAGCCTAACTAAAGTGCTGCGACAATGATATGAGGAATAGGCGGTTATTAGAACACTTGTCCGTCGCCTAATTGTGAGCGACATCACAATTAAGGATGCTTATGGCTGAGTTACTTGTGTACAAGGGGAAACAAGCTGCCGGTGTGTTAATTTTTTGTTATGTTTATTCGTTGTATTCATCAGGTGAAACTTTTTGTTTGCGGTGCGAATAACATGACTAAATTACCCCTGAATCAGCGTAATCCTGAGACGTTAACGGAGATACAGCGCTATGTAACCCAGCAGCGCGGTACCGAAGCTCCCTTCACCGGCAAGTTGCTTCATAACCGGCGTACCGGCGTTTACCACTGTTTGTGTTGCCATCAACCGCTCTTTGAATCGATGCACAAATATGATTCCGGTTGTGGCTGGCCCAGCTTTGATCAGCCTTGTACTACCGAATCGGTACGTTATCTGGACGACTATTCTCATCATATGCATCGTATCGAAATCCGTTGCGGCCACTGTGATGCCCATCTTGGTCATGTATTTCCGGATGGCCCGCAGGATTCGAGCGGTGAGCGCTACTGCGTTAACTCTGCATCACTCAGCTTTGTTGATGCGGAAAATAATCAGCAGACTGATGGTTAAGCATTTTCAATGAATCATTGAAGTGAAACGTTTCAGCTCAAATTAACCAATATCTGGAAAAAATATGCAAATTGATGACTTAATTAGCGTCATGACTCCGGAGATTTATCAGCGGCTTGTTACGGCGGTTGAACTGGGCAAGTGGCCGGATGGTGTCGTGCTCAGCGTGGAACAGAAAGAAAATGCCTTGCAGGCAGTGATGTTGTGGCAATCTCGCCACAACAGAGAAGCCGATCATATGACCATCAATACCCAGGGCGAAATCGAGATGAAGAGTAAGCAGGAGCTCAAACAGCGGTTTGCTGGGGAGACAATCGCCAGGCTCAAGCCATAAAAGAACGGTAGCATCCAGCGGCGCGACGGGCAGTGAGTGCGGTCTGAACGCGGTATGGCGACAGCAATAAGTCCGAATGGGTTCTACCGGTATGCTTCTTCATGACTTTTCCGCGGAAATACCTGAGCTGCGGTACAGCATCAGGCAAGGACGTTGATGAAATGCGTCAAATCAATCAGCGTAGCGCCACGTTGCGACATCTCGTTCAGTGCGTTCTGGCTGTCGTTTGGGTGCAGATTGACGCCGCGACAGCCATCGACCAGTACCTCGGTTTGATAACCCAATTCCAGAGCATCCAGCACGGTATATTTGACACAGTAATCTGTCGCCAGCCCCATGATGGTTAATTGGGTGATGTGGCGGCGATTGAGCCAGTCGTGCAAGCCGGTACTGGCGCGGTGGCCGTTGTCGAAAAAGGCGCTGTAGCTGTCGATATCAGGCTGAACCCCTTTACGCACTACCCACTCAATCGCATTTTGGTTCAGCTGTGGATGAAACTCCGCCCCAGGTTGGTTTTGAACACAGTGAACCGGCCACCAAATTTGCGTTAACCCGTCGAGATTGCCCATTGCCCCGACTTCGGTTCCTGAGTTCACGGCAAAACTACGATGATTTGCCGGATGCCAGTCCTGGCTGGCGATCACGGTGATATTGGCTTTTATCGCGGCGTCTATCGCCAGATTTGCAACGTCGACCACGCGATCGCCATCGGTGACGGCGAGTGCGCCGCCGGGGCAGAAGTCGTTTTGCACATCAATAAGGAGCAGAGCCTTGTTCATTCTATTTATCCCATACCCGGTTCGTCGATGAGTCCCGCAAAATCAATCGTTGTCGCTCAATTCACCACGCAGATTCTGCTGCATAAGCTGGCGAATTTCATCCGGCGAGAGATCATTTCTGCTCAACAGATAGTGCAGCTTCGTCAGCGCAGCTTCAACCGTCATGTCGAAGCCACTGATAACCCCCGCCTGAGCGAGAGCATTACCGGTTGCATATCCCCCCATATTGACTCGCCCAGAGATACATTGCGTCAGATTGACCACCACGATGCCGCGTTCATAAGCCTGGCGTAGTTCATTCAGTAGTCCACTGCTTTGCGGCGCGTTCCCTACGCCATAGGAGCGCAGTATTAGCGCTTTTACTGGTTGAAGCAGGAAGTTGCTTACCACATCGGCGGAAATGCCGGGATAGATGGTGACAACGCCGATAGGCTGGGGGGTGATGGGGTGGACAATCAGCGTGCTCTGTTCAATGGTCTGAGTGGGAGGTGTGATGCGGCGAATGTGGATGCCGGCTTCCAACAAGGGTGGAAAATTGGGGGAAGCAAAGGCATCAAAACCATCTGCGTGCGCTTTGGTTGTGCGATTGCCGCGCAGCAACTTGTTGTTGAAAAACAGACTGACTTCATTGACGGGGTAGTTGGCGGCGACATAGAGCGCGTTCAACAAGTTAGTTTGGCCGTCGGATCGCAGTTCGGCGAGCGGGATTTGTGACCCCGTCACAATGACCGGTTTGGACAAATTTTCCAGCATGAACGAGAGTGCAGAGGCGGTAAACGCCATGGTATCGGTACCATGCAGAATAACGAAGCCATCATATTCGTCGTAATGCTGACGAATATCATCGGCGATCGATTGCCAGTCCGATGGTGTCATGTCGGAAGAATCGATCAGCGGCGTATATTCATGAATGGTGAATACAGGCATCTCCGGACGATGAAATTCCGGCATCTGCGCCAGTTGCTGTTGCAGATGACCAGACACGGGAATATAGCCGTGTTCTGAACGTTGCATACCGATGGTGCCGCCGGTATAGGCGACATAAATGGATTTTCTTTGCATGGGATTAGGTATCAGTTATCAGAGCCCGAATACTCGGGATCCTATTGTAAAAATCGCCCGGCACCAAGGCCGGGCGTGAAAAGCGTCAACGAACTTCGCCGCAGGTCAGGCAAAGTGCGTAACGATTTTGTGGATCGTTGAGGGCATTCAGCGCCGAAATCTGTGTCTGCACGGTTTCCGCCAGACGAACTGCCGGTGCGGGCAGAGCAGCCTGCAGCGCTGTGGGCAACATGGCGTAGACCGAACCTCTGATCTGGCTGAACATCACGGAAAACAGATCGGCGTTTTCAGTGAACCAACTTAATTGATAGTGCTCCAGGCTGGCCAGTTCCGCTGCTTTTTTCACCGCATCGTCAAAATCGCCCAACTGATCGACCAAGCCGTTAGCTTTGGCGTCGCTACCGATCCAGACATGGCCCTGTGCGATGGCATCCACATCTTCCGGTGTTTTTTTACGGGACTGCGCGACCAGTGAGACGAAGGTTTTATAACCACGCTCGATGTTGATTTGCATCAATTGCGCCGTTTCGGACGGTAATCCTTTGGTTTCGGCTAAATCGGCCAATGGCGACGTTGCGACGCCATCAGTATGCACGCCGACGCTATCCAGCGAGTTCTCAAACGTAGTCAGTACGCCAAAAATGCCGATAGAGCCTGTCAATGTGCTAGGGCTGGCAATAATGGCGCTGGCAGGCGTTGAGATCCAATAACCGCCGGATGCAGCCATTCCCCCCATGGATACCACGACTGGTTTGCCTGCTTGACGTACCGCCGCCAGCTCCGCCCGGATCAATTCCGAGGCGGAAACGCTGCCGCCAGGGCTATTGACACGTAACACCACCGCTTTGATTTTGGGATCCAGACGGGCTTCGCGGATCTGATCCGCCGTGGTGTCTCCGCCAACATATCCAGGTGTCTCCGGGCCGTCAACGATTGTACCGTTGGCGAAAATAACGGCAATTTCGTTGCTGTCCGCGACGGGATTATTCGGCTTATAGTCATAAATGCTGGTGGCGTTGAAATTCTTGTTTTTAGCATCCCAACCGAATGCTTTGACCAGCGACTGTTCGATGGCCGGGCGGGTCGCTACTTCATCCACCAGCTTGTTCTCAAGTGCATAACGTGCCGTATCGCCCTCCACGGCACGCAAGTTTTTCAGCAAACCGTCGGCACCGGGAAAGAGTTGTTGCGCGGTGATCTGACGGTTGGCTGCTACCGTATTCAGGTAGTTTTGCCAGAGTAGGGATACCCAACGGCTGTCGGCCTCGCGAGCGGCAGGCGACATGTCGTCGCGAATGAACGGCTCGACGGCGGATTTGTACGTCCCGACCCGGAAGATATGCGTGCTGACTTTGAGTTTGTCCAGCAACGTCTTGTAATAGAGGTTATTGGTGGCGAAACCGTGCAGGTCAACATTCCCCTGGGGTGTCAGGTAGATCTTGTTGGCGAAACTGGCGAGGTAGTATTGCGCCTGTGTGAAATTATCGCCGATGGCGAAAATAGGCTTGCCCGCATCACGGAATTCACGCAATGCCTTGCCGATATATTGCAGTGAGGGTTGATCGGCACCGGAAAAATCAGATAGGTCCATCACCATGCCGGTAATGTTGTTGTCGTCTTTCGCCTGCCGGATGGTATCGACGATATCGAATAGCGAATTTTCCTGGCGGCGGTTTGGCGCGACGCCAAAAAATTCCCGACCCAGTTGGCGTAATTTGTTATTGATGGACGGCTTGTCCACCACGATCCCGGACAGATCGAACAGCAGGGCGCCGCGAGTGGGTTCGACAACCTGTGCGGTTTTGAACTGGCTGTATATACCGACAGCGATGAGGATCAGGGCAAGCAGGAACAGGTTGAGGATAAACTCGCGAATAAAATTCAGCAGGCGCCATCCCCACTTGAATAATCCGCTGAAAATTCGCCACATTGTGCGCATGTTAACTCCGTCTACTGGAAACCGGTTTAGTATCCTAATGAGCGTAACAGTAAATGTCAGCTATTTATAACGCTGCACCGGCAGGGCTCGTGGGCTAACTTGTAACAAAACTTCTACCTGTGCTAACGTGGCGCGCAATCTTGTCTTGACAGGCACTTGGATCATTAACAGGAGAGATGTGATGGAGGCTCTTGAGTTGCTGTTGAATCGTCGTTCGGCATCCCGGTTAACCACACCGGCACCGACTGGGGCGATTCTGGAGAATATTCTTCGGGCAGGGATGCGGGCGCCGGATCATGGTGCATTGCAGCCGTGGCGTTTTTCCATTATTCAAAGCGAAGGGCTAGGTCGTTTCAGCGAGGTATTGGTTCGTGCCGCACAGCAAGACAACATGGATGATGCTGGCGTAGAAAAAGCCCGTCAGGCGCCGTTTCGCGCACCGTTGATCATTACGGTCGTGGCGCATTGCGAGGACAATCCCAAAGTACCGCATTGGGAGCAGGTAGTTTCCGCCGGGTGCGCGGTGCATGCTATGCAGATGGCGGCTCAGGCCCAGGGGTTCAACGGTATCTGGCGCAGTGGCGCCTGGACGCATCATCCGGTAGTCCGCGAAGCCTTTGGGTGCCGTGCTCAGGATGAGATCGTCGGCTTCCTTTATCTTGGCACGCCTCTGCTCAAGGCTCCCGCAAACGTGACTTCCCCCAATACTGAAGCATTTGTCAGTTACTTCTGATCGTTATTTATGACGGTTCTCAATGCCATCTTCCTCCTGAACGAGGAAGATGGCGGCAGTAAAATCCCGCTTTCCGTTACGGTGTCACATGCGTTTGTTTATTGCCGAAAAACCCAGTCTGGCCCGAGCCATCGCCGATGTGTTACCCAAGCCGCAGCGACGCGGCGAAGGGTTCATTGCCTGCGGGCAACATGATGTGGTGACTTGGTGCGTCGGGCATTTGCTGGAACAGGCGGAGCCCGAGCGCTACGATCCTCGCTATGCACGCTGGACGCTGGCGGATCTGCCCATCGTGCCGCAGAAATGGCTATTGCAGCCGAGGCCTTCCGTCAGTAAGCAGTTGAAGGCGATCGGGCAACTGCTGAAGCAGGCCGATGAGATTGTTCATGCCGGCGACCCGGATCGTGAAGGGCAACTGCTGGTGGATGAAGTGCTGGAGTATCTGGCGTTGTCAGAAGAAAAACGCGGCCAGGTACGCCGTTGTTTGATTAACGATCTCAACCCCCAGGCGGTGGAGCGCGCAATTTCGCGTCTGCGTGAAAACCGCGAATTTGTCCCGCTGTGCGTGTCTGCATTAGCCCGTTCCCGCGCCGATTGGTTGTACGGGATCAATATGACCCGCGCATATACGTTGTTGGGGCGTAATGCCGGTTATGACGGTGTATTGTCGGTGGGGCGGGTGCAGACGCCGGTGCTGGGGTTGGTGGTTCGGCGCGATGAGGAAATAGAAAATTTTGTTCCCCGCGACTACTTCGAGGTTAAGGCGCATATCGTCACACCGGCGGAAGAGCGTTTTGTCGCGATGTGGCAACCCAGCGACTCCTGTGAGCCTTATCAGGATGAAGAAGGACGGCTGCTGCATCGGCCACTGGCGGAGCATGTGGCGCGTCGAATTGAAGGACAGCCGGCGCAAGTCACGGCGTATAATGATAAACGGGAATCAGAAACAGCGCCGTTGCCGTATTCGTTGTCCGCGCTGCAGATAGAAGCGGCTAAACGATATGGGCTGAGCGCACAGCAAGTGCTGGATATTTGCCAGAAACTGTATGAAACCCACAAACTGATTACCTACCCACGTTCGGATTGCCGCTACTTGCCGGAAGAACATTTCGCCGGGCGGCAGGCGGTCATGAATGCGATTGCGGCGCACCGGCCAGATATGCTGCCGCAGCCCGCCGTGGATAGTGAGCGGCGTAATCGTTGTTGGGATGACAGCAAGGTGGATGCGCATCACGCGATTATTCCTACGGCACGCAGCGCTCGCGTTACGCTGACGGAATCGGAAAACCAGGTTTATGGGCTGGTCGCTCGCCAGTATCTGATGCAGTTTTGCGCCGATGCGGTATTTCGTAAATGCGTGATTGAACTGGAGATTGCCGGCGGCAAGTTTGTGGCCAAGGCGCGTTTTTTGGCTGAAGCCGGTTGGCGGACACTGCTTGGCGGCAAAGAGCGGGATGAGGACAACGAAGGTACGCCGTTGCCGGTGGTTTCCAAAGGCGATGCGCTGTTGTGTGAACGCGGTGAAGTGGTCGATCGCCAGACGCAGCCGCCACGGCCGTTTACCGATGCCACGTTACTGTCCGCCATGACCGGCATCGCACGCTTTGTTCAGGATAAGGATTTGAAGAAAATTTTGCGGGCGACGGATGGCCTGGGGACGGAAGCGACCCGAGCCGGTATCATCGAATTGCTGTTTAAACGCGCGTTTTTGTTCAAGAAGGGGCGTTCTATTCACGCGACGGAAGCGGGAAGAGCGCTGATTCATGCCTTGCCGCCCAGCGCCGCTCACCCGGATATGACTGCGCATTGGGAGTCGACGCTGACGCAAATCAGCGAGAAACGCTGCCGTTATCAGGATTTCATGCAACCGCTCACGCAGTCGCTCTATTCTCTGATTCAGCAAGCGCAACAGACAAGTAATATGAGTATGTTCAGAGGGTTGCCGCCGACGAAACGGGCAACCGCAAAACGGCGCAAGCCATCGTCCAGGGCAAAGGAGCAACAGTAATGAGAGTGTTGATGACATCATTAGTGGTGGCGGGGTGTATCGGGTTGCCGACGTGGGCGCACGCGGTTTCTTCATCGGTAAGCTCAACCACATCCACTGTTGGCACTGGATCGTCGCGGGTCAATCCCGACGTGGTCGTCACGGTGCCGCCGCAGGTGATCTGGGGAAATGGTAACGGCACTGCCCAGCAAAACGCCACCCATTGTATACGCTGCTGTATTTATCAGAATCAAAGTTATTCGGAAGGCGCGGTCGTCAAGGCGGAAGGCGTATTGTTACAGTGCGCGGAAGATAAACAGCGGCTGAGTACGAATAATCTGGTATGGCGTATCGTCAAGCAGTAAGCGTTTAACGTTAAAGTCGACAGGCTGCAGCAGCGATGCCGCAGCCTTGTTGTTTGTCAGAAGGCAAACTCCGCCCATATCGGGGCATGATCCGAGGGTTTTTCCATCGAACGGATCGCGTAGTCGATCCCGGTAGCACTACAGCGGCTGGCCAGCGGTTGACTGGCAAGGATGAGATCGATACGTAACCCACGGTTGTCATCGAAGCCGCTTGAACGGTAGTCGAACCAGGAAAAACGATCCCGGCATTCTGGGTTTTGGGCCCGGAATGTGTCGACCAGCCCCCAGTCCTGCAAACGCAACATCCATTCCCGCTCTTCCGGTAAAAATGAGCATTTACCGGTTCGCAGCCAGCGTTTGCGGCTATCTTCGCCGATCCCGATATCCAGATCGGTGGGGCTGATGTTCATATCCCCCATGATCAATACCGGTTGTTCCGCATTGTGGTGGTGTTCGAGGTAGTGTTGCAGATCCTGATAGAAACGAGTTTTGGCAGGAAACTTGACCGGATGGTCACGGCTTTCCCCCTGAGGGAAATAGCCATTGATGACGGTGAGCGTTCCCAACGGCGTTTCAAGGTCGGCCATGATAATGCGGCGTTGGGCATCTTCTTCATCGGTCGGAAAACCGCGTCTGACGGCAAGCGGCATGTTACGGGTCAGCATTGCAACGCCGTAATGGCCTTTTTGCCCGTGATAGAAAACGTGATAGCCGAATTTGGCGACATCCTCCAGCGGAAAGACATCATCATGCACTTTGGTTTCCTGCAAACCGATAACATCCGGCTGATGTTGCTCGATCACTGCAGCCAATTGATGAGGCCTGGCACGCAGCCCATTAATATTAAAAGAGACAAACTTCATGTTCGTAGCCGCTGTTAAAAAACGTGGGTCGATGTTAGCAGAAACCGCCGCGTGGCGTCATCTTGAGGCGCTGGCGCAGATGCTATCGCCGGAGAAATACCAGAATATAAGTATTGCTGATGGCTGGTTGAACATGCATTCGGGAGCCCGTATACTCCGCGGCTCGCAGGAGAGCGGCGGACGTCATCATCCGCCCGCCGAAGGCGCAAACTCCCATAATCGCTCAGGCTACCTTACTGCGACGTTTAATCACGCCAACTGGAGAGTGGTTGCCAGACAACCCACCGAAGGGGCAAGCAGCATCGCTGTGTAAACTCTCAGGTAAAAGGACAGAGGGAGGGGCACATTTCACAGGGGGGCCGGTGTGCTGACCTATATTTACCTGATTGCCATTACCGCTGAAGGCATGTCCGGCGCGCTGGCCGCCGGTCGTCGGAATATGGATATTTTCGGCGTATCGATGATCGCGTTCATTACCGCCTTAGGGGGAGGTACTGTGCGCGATATTCTTCTGGGCAACTACCCAATCGGTTGGACCCAACATCCCGCTTATATCTATCTCACGATTGGTGCCGGGTTGATCACCGTACTCATCGCCCGTGTCATGCATCACCTGCATCGACTTTTTCTGGTGCTGGACGCCATGGGGCTGGTGGCGTTTACCATTATTGGCTGCAATGTCGCGATCGGATTAGGGTATTCACCGACCGTCGTAGTCATGGCGGGCATTACCACCGGTATTTTCGGCGGCATCCTGCGGGATATTTTCTGCAACCGGACGCCAATGGTGCTGCGCAAAGAACTTTACGCCTGCGTCTCTCTGCTGGTGGCGTTGCTTTACCTGGGGTTGCGCGAGTTTGGTATCAACCATGACATCAATCAGGTGATTTCTTTTTCGATCGGGCTGATGATTCGTTTGGCGGCGATACGGTGGTCGTGGCGTTTGCCGGTATTCAGTTATATGCCTGGACGCTGGGCGGAATAACGTATCTGACTTTACGCTGTGGAATATGGCTGCGTATCCTCTGTTTGGGCTGAAATGAACATTTAAGCCTGAGCTGAGGAGACGTACTTTTTGATTGGGGAGTGTCGAATCGAATACCGACATGCTCAATGGTTTTGTCGGTGAAGTGGTGGTGGGGGAAGGATTCGAACCTTCGAAGTCTGTGACGGCAGATTTACAGTCTGCTCCCTTTGGCCGCTCGGGAACCCCACCACTGGGGAAAAGCCTTTGTGTTCAGGCGGGGCGCATCATATCAAATGCCATGGCCCTGTAAAGCATGAAAAAATGAAAACAGGATTGTTTGCCGATTTTTTACGCCATCTGCCGCCGTTGTAAGCGAAAGATGGCGTCGTTTTATCTGTCAGAGAATGATGGTGCGGTTGCCGTAGACAAACACACGTTGTGCCAGTACGTGATATAGCGCGCGACTAAGCACATTTTTCTCCACATCGCGACCTGCACGCATCATGTCATCCCCGGTATAGGTATGGTCGACATGGATGACGTCCTGCATGATGATTGGGCCTTCATCCAGATTATCGTTTACATAGTGCGCGGTAGCGCCAATGATTTTTACGCCGCGTTCATAAGCCTGATGGTAAGGTCGGGCGCCGATGAAGGCGGGCAGGAACGAATGATGGATGTTGATGACGCGATTGGGGTAATGCTGCACGAACGCCGGGGTCAATACCCGCATGTATTTGGCCAGTACGACATAATCCGGCTGGTACTGGTCGATTTGCGCCATCATTTTCAGGTCATGCTCTTCGCGGCTCAGGCCCTCGTGGCTGACCAAGTGAAAAGGGATATCAAACCGTTCGACCAGCGTTTTCAGCGTGTCGTGATTACCGATAACGGCGGAGATTTCCACATCCAAACCGCCGTAGGCGCATTTCATTAGCAGGTCGCCAAGGCAATGCGCTTCTTTAGTGACCAAAATGACGATGCGGCGACGCCCTGCGCTGGTCAACTCACGCACAGAACCTTCCGGTAAGGCGCCATCCAGATCCGCCAGCAAGGTTGTGTCGTTGAAAATGCCTTCCAGTTCGGTACGCATGAAAAAACGCCCGGTTCGGTGGTCGACGAATTCCGAGTTTTGCACAATGTTCAGTTCGTGCTTGTAACAAATATTAGTGATTTTGGCGATAAGCCCTTTTGCATCAGGGCAAATAGTCCGTAAAACTTTTCTTTGAATATTCTGAGGTTGCATGGATTCGGGATCCTGTCCAAAACATAAATCAGGTGTTGCCGTTGTGCAGTGCCGGAATCACTGCCGTTAACGCTATTGTCCGCAGCACTTTTTGTATTTTTTGCCGGAGCCGCAAGGACATGCGTCGTTTCTGCCAGTTTGCAGATGAACGCCGTCGACATAGTACCAGCGATCGCGACAGTGAAGGAAGCGGGAACGTTCCCGCATCATCATTCGGCGTTGGGGCCGAGACGGGTCGCTATAACTGGCTGCAAACTCAACGTAACCTTCATCGGGGGTTGTACCTTCGGTGATATGAATAATGTTCAAACCCAACCATTGGGTACTGTCGACACTGTCGATAATCGATTGTCGCCAGTTTTCTGCGTGGCATTCTGGGTGCCATGTAGCGAGCAGATACTCGATATTTCGGGTGACATACGCGCTGTAGCGTGAACGCATCAGGGTTTCCGGGCGCGCCGCCGTGGTCTCAAATTGCAGATAAGGCTGACAGCACTGTTTAAACTGCCGCCCGCTGCCGCATGGGCAATACTCGGACACAATATCTCCTGCCTGATTTGGCGATAGCGGTTAAATAATTGGAAAATCGTCGGGTAAACGGCGATATGTTACCCAACTGGGGTCGCGTCTAGCAATGTGGACTAGAATGGGACAGAGGGAGGAACCATGCGGAAGGTGAAAATCGGTCTGGCGTTGGGCTCGGGGGCGGCCAGAGGATGGGCGCATATCGGGGTAATCAACGCATTGACGGAGTTGGGCATTGAGCCGGAAGTGGTTGCCGGATGTTCAGTCGGCGCGCTGGTTGGTGCGGCTTATGCCACTAACCGGCTCGACAGTATGACTCGTTGGGTTAGCAGCTTTCGATACTGGGACGTGATTCGTCTGATGGATTTTTCCTGGCGGCGGGGCGGGCTGTTACGGGGTGATCGCGTGTTTAACCATGTGAAGCGCCTGCTTCGCGCACAGGACATCGCCGACTGTGCTATCAGGTATGGTGCGGTGGCGACCAACCTTAGCACTGGGCGTGAGTTGTGGTTGACGGAAGGAGACCTCCATCTGGCGATTCGCGCCTCCTGTAGCATGCCAGGGTTATTGTCCCCTGTATCCTTCAATGGATATTGGTTGGTAGACGGCGCGGTGGTTAATCCTGTTCCAGTATCATTAACCCGGGCAATGGGGGCGGATGTGGTGATTGCTGTTGACTTGCAGTACGACGCCAGTCTGAAACACCCGGATTTGTTATCGGTGAAGCCGGAAAGGCCAGTAGCCGCCGCGTCGTCACTGGGCTGGCGTGACCGTCTGCGTGAGCGATTGAGTCATCGCTTCCGCCACAAGACAGATACGACGCCGACAGCCATGGAGATCATGAGTACATCTATTCAGGTATTGGAAAACCGGCTGAAAATGAATCGCATGGCCGGCGACCCGCCGGACGTATTGATTCAACCTTATTGCCCGCAAATCGCTACGCTTGATTTTCATCGGGCCGAAGAAGCCATAGCTGCGGGGCGGCTGGCTGTAGAGCGGCAGCGGGATGCGCTGTTGCCGTTAATTAATCAGAGTGTATAGAAGTGTTTCTTCATATTTCTGTGGTGAAAGCTAGGGGAAGGAATTATTGATGACACAGCCGCTGACGGGAAAATCCATTTTGGTCGTCGAGGATGAGGCCGTTTTCCGCTCGGTGCTGTCTGGCTTTCTGACGTCATTAGGGGCGATGGTACACGAAGCAAGCAATGGTCGTGAAGCCCAGACACAGATGGCGAGCCAGTTGCCTGATTTGATTATCTGCGATCTGAATATGCCGATGATGGGGGGATTTGAGTTTCTGGAACAACTCCGCCAGCATGATATCGCCACCCCAGTGTTGGTGGTATCGGCCACCAATCATATGGCCGATATCGCCAGAGTATTACGGCTGGGGGTGCAGGATGTATTGTTGAAACCCATTCACGATTATGCCCGGTTGCGGGAATCGGTCATGTCCTGCCTTTATCCCGCAATGTTTACTTCACAGGCGAATGAGCTGGAACAATTGATGCGAGATCTGGATTCTCTCAATCAATCTCCCGGCGCGGCGATCAAATTACTGGAACAACTGCAGCCACCGGTACAACAGGTTGTTGCCGAATGCCGAATTAATTATCGGCAACTGACCGTTGCCGATCGTCCGGGGCTGGTATTGGATATTGCCGCACTGTCTGAAATCGAGTTGGCATTCTATTGTCTGGATGTGACACAGGCGGAAAATAATAACGGCATACTGGCTGCGCTGTTATTACGCTCGCTGTTTAATGGTTTGTTGCAGGAGCATCTGGCTTATCAGAATCGACGTCTGCCGGAATTGCCAGTGTTGCTGAATCAGGTTAATCAATTACTACGGCGGGCAAACTTGAAGGGACAGTTTCCCTTGCTGGTGGGTTATTATCATCGGGAATTAAAGCGGGTGATCCTTATTTCTGCGGGGTTGCATGCAGCATTAAGCACCAAAGAGCATGAGGTTGACCTGAACAATGGCGTACCACTGGGAGCAATGGATGTCCCTTATCTGAATCAGTTAAGTTATCAATGCGGATCCTGGGAATGTCAGATTTGGGGGAATGGAGGTCGGTTACGTCTAATGCTTTCTACAGATTAATCTTATAGCGATGACTATTGCTCCATTTCAAACTATGCCAGCGATTGTTGTTATTTTTTACGCGATCTATGATTTTTTCATTAATCACTCAGGTTGGATGAGCATTGCTTTTTGAAACTGGTATACTTTCGCGGTTTTACTCACCGGATAAATAATGCTCATTATTTGAACGATATCTGCGAGGTTGTTTATGTCAACTATCAATAAAAAAGTAAAAAAAGCGGTCATTCCGGTGGCAGGGCTGGGAACACGTATGTTACCCGCTACTAAAGCCATTCCCAAAGAAATGCTGCCATTGGTCGATAAACCGCTGATTCAGTATGTGGTTAATGAATGTATTGCGGCAGGTATTACTGAAATTGTTTTGGTTACGCATTCATCTAAAAACTCAATAGAAAACCACTTTGATACCAGTTTTGAATTGGAAGCCATGCTGGAAAAACGTGTACAGCGACAGCTGTTGCAGGAAGTGCAGGCTATTTGTCCGGAACATGTCACCATTATGCAAGTGCGTCAGGGATTGGCAAAAGGATTGGGTCATGCTGTTCTTTGCGCGCATCCATTAATCGGGGATGAGCCGGTTGCCGTCGTTCTTCCGGACGTCATTATTGATGAATATGCCTCCGATTTGAAAAAAGATAACCTGAGTGAAATGTTGCAACGTTTTTATAGCACCGGCCATAGCCAGATTATGGTTGAGCCGGTAGAAAATGTGAGCAGTTATGGTGTTGTTGATTGCAAAGGCGTGGAATTAAAACCTGGCGACAGCGCGCCGATGGTTGGCGTGGTTGAAAAACCGAAAGCGTCCGAAGCTCCGTCTAATTTGGCTGTTGTCGGTCGCTATGTTTTGTCTGCGGATATTTGGGATTTGTTGAAAAAGACTCAACCTGGTGCAGGTAATGAAATTCAGCTGACCGATGCGATTGCCATGTTGATGGAAAAAGAAACGGTAGAGGCTTATCACCTGAAAGGGGTAAGTCATGACTGCGGTAATAAACTGGGATATATGACTGCATTTGTTGAGTATGCTATGCGTCACGATGTTCTGGGGGCGGATTTTTCACAATGGCTGAGCGATGCCATTGAAGATGAAGTAAATTAATCCCGGATGTATTCCCCTTACTTATAGGTGTAAGGGGATGTTTTCTGACTGGGTATACCAATAAAAAAACACCCCGTTATGGGGTGTTTTTTTATTTATTGAAGAGGGTTTAGAGCAGGAAATCGTCCAGCGATTTACCTTGTTCTTCAATGGCCTTTTTGATTACCGCTGGAGTGCGGCCTTGACCGGTCCAGGTTTTCAACTCGCCATTTTCATCGGTGTACTGGTATTTTGCCGGGCGCGCAGCACGTTTGGCTTTACTCGTAACCTTGGCTGAACCTAACGATTGGAGTAATTCGTTAGGATCAATACCATCGGCAATTAACATATCGCGATATTGCTGTAATTTGCGTGCACGTTCTTCGATTTCTGCCTGAGCCTGGTTTTCTTCTTCGCGGCGTTCATTTACCACGACTTCCAGTTTCTCCAGCATTTCTTCCAAAGTCTCCAGACTACATTCCCTTGCCTGGGCGCGCAGAGTACGGATGTTGTTTAGAATCTTCAGTGCTTCGCTCATTGTATTAATCTCGAAATAAATATTCATCGGTGATAGTACGCAGATAATAGAGTGCCATTTTCTTTTCTGCAATAGGCAGAATTGTAATATTGTTAAATTTTGGCTGATTTAAAACAATAATCACGTTACTGCTGCAATATAAAAATGTTCTGTGTGGGTAATTGATTATGTTATCGAGCGTGGAGATAAATAGAGACCCGTCTATACCTGCGAACACGCTCTAAAACATTATGGATGTTTTTATATAACAAAATTGCTGAACATTTATTGGACATAACTTTAGGTTTCAGACCATGCCTGCAGCTCAACATCATTGCCTGTGTTACAATAATTTTCAACGATTACAAACCGATGTCTAGGCGACGAGGAGGGCCGAAATGGCTCAACTTTATTTTTATTATTCGGCAATGAATGCAGGAAAATCTACAGCGCTGCTGCAATCTTCATATAACTATCAAGAGCGCGGTATGCGTACGATGGTGTTTACGGCTGAAATAGATGACCGGTCGGGCGTCGGCAATGTCAGTTCCCGTATCGGTCTTTCCTCACCAGCATTATTGTTTAATGAGCATACGGATTTATTCCTGACCCTGGAGCAAGAACATCGGCAGCAAACTATTCATTGCGTACTTATTGATGAAAGTCAGTTTTTGAGTCGAGAACAGGTAGGTCAACTGTGCGATGTGGTCGATCAACTGGATATCCCGGTTTTATGTTATGGCCTCAGAACGGATTTTCGCGGTGAATTGTTTAGCGGAAGTCATTATTTATTGGCATGGGCTGACAAATTGATAGAGCTTAAGACTGTCTGTCATTGTGGGCGTAAAGCCAACCATGTATTGCGACTTGATCAGGATGGAAAACCTGTCATTGAGGGGGCCCAGGTGGTTATTGGCGGGAATGAGAGTTATGTCTCCGTGTGCCGGAAACATTATAAAATTGCACTGGGGCTGACACGTAAAGAGAACGAATAGTTGTTTCCTATGGCGGGGGATTTATATCCTCAATAATCCGAATTGCAGGCAAGCGGTAAGTCAGAAAATCCCGATACGCTTATTCCGGTAAGCTATTTAGGTGAGTGACAAGTCTGCCAGAAGCAGATTAAACCCTGCTTGCTGTGTCCCCTGCAGGGGGAGGCCCAGGGATGGGCGAATAATAAAGCCAACGCACCTGCAACTAAATCTGACGGTTATAGCTGCATTTACCATATTAATAATCTGATAATGATTCCATCTGGTGATGGCCAGTGTGATGGCATGACTCCCGACGATGGTTAAGCGATGTTGAATTAAAGAAGATAAAAATCCATCCGTGTTGTTTCTCAGGATGATGCGTGCGATATGGAATGGTATCTATCTCTTTCTAGCCGTATTTTCTTTTACGCTTTGGTTAATGATTATTTCGACAGGGGAGCAGGTCATCGTGTTGATACACGGTTATCTGGCACCGCAGGTCAATTAATCGCGTAGGAATTCCCGCTGATAGCGTCATGTTGCATAAATTAAGTTGCAGGAAGGCGACAAGTGAGTGAATTCCGATGAGTTGACTTCGATAGTGGCTTGGATAAATGAACGCTGTCAGCGTCTCAGCACCGGATGTATGACAGGGATATATCTCCATACCCGTCATACTTCAAGTCGCAGGTGCGTTGGCTGCCCTTGCTCACCCCAGTCACTGACTTGAGTAAGCTCCTGGGGATTTACTCGGTTGCCGTCTGCCTGCCACTCGAATTATTTGGGGTATATATGCTTTATCTTCGCCGGTCGCGCGCGCAGGTGTGCAATACACGTTGTGGCACACGTCTCTGATACACCGATGGGCGAGGGTGGTAGCGCGTATTGAGGCGTTATGGCGCCCGGTACAGGTCTATCATCAAGTGAACCGGACAACCGCTAATGAGCTGTGTGAGCGGGGAATATTTCTGTCATTGGGGCATCAAGGTTGCCTGTCAGCGTGCAACATAAAAAAATCCGCAACCTCATTGAGATTACGGATTTTTACTGTTCCGCCGGGGCAAGCGACCGGCTAAATTTGATTAACCGATCGCCTTACCACATGGGCCATTTTTAGCATGATCGACAAGAAAGATTAATTAACGGCTTTTTTTTCTTTCTTTTCTGTTTTTGCCGGTGCCGGTGCTGCTTTGGCTTCAGTGACAGCATGCTCGGTAAACGGACGGCCGTAGAATGTGTCCAACAGAATCTGCTTCAATTCTGAGATCAGCGGATAACGCGGGTTGGCGCCGGTACACTGATCGTCGAATGCATCTTCAGACAGTTTGTCCACCTTGGACAGGAAATCCGCCTCCTGCACGCCGGCTTCACGAATAGAGGTGGGGATACCCAGTTCCTTCTTCATGCCTTCCAGCCACAACAGCAATTTTTCGATTTTCTGCGCGGTACGATCGCCCGGAGCGCTCAAACCTAAATGGTCTGCTACTTCGGCATAACGACGACGTGCCTGAGGTCGGTCATACTGGCTGAATGCCGTCTGCTTGGTCGGGTTGTCGTTGGCGTTATAACGGATCACGTTAGCAATTAGCAGGGCGTTGGCCAGCCCATGCGGAATATGAAACTCGGAACCCAGTTTGTGAGCCATGGAGTGACAGACGCCGAGGAAAGCGTTGGCAAACGCGATACCGGCTATCGTGGCGGCGTTGTGAACACGCTCGCGCGCCACCGGGTTTTTGGCTCCCTCGTTATAGCTTGCCGGCAGGTTTTCTTTCAGCAATTTCAACGCCTGCAACGCCTGGCCGTCAGAGTATTCGTTGGCCAGTACGGAGACGTAGGCTTCCAATGCATGGGTAACAGCATCGAGACCACCGAATGCGCACAATGATTTCGGCATGTTCATCACCAGATTGGCGTCAACGATAGCCATATCGGGTGTCAGTGCATAGTCAGCCAGTGGATATTTCTGTCCGGTGGCGTCATCGGTCACTACAGCGAACGGCGTGACTTCTGAACCGGTGCCGGACGTCGTAGTAATGGCGATCATCTTCGCTTTGACGCCCATTTTCGGGAATTTGTAGATACGTTTGCGGATATCCATGAAGCGTAAAGCCAGCTCTTCGAAGTGCGTATCTGGGTGTTCGTACATGACCCACATGATCTTGGCGGCATCCATAGGGGAACCACCGCCCAGTGCGATAATGATGTCCGGTTTGAACGCATTAATTTGTTCGGCGCCTTTGCGCACGATGCTGAGTGTCGGATCCGCCTCTACTTCGAAGAACACATCTGTTTCCAGGCCATTTTGCTTCAGTACGGAAGTGATCTGATCAACATAACCGTTATTGAACAAGAAACGGTCAGTGACGATGAACGCACGTTTGGCGCCATCGCTGGCGACTTCTTCCAGCGCAATCGGTAATGAGCCGCGGCGGAAGTAGATCGATTTGGGAAGCTTGTGCCACAACATATTTTCCGCCCGTTTTGCTACGGTTTTACGGTTAATCAAGTGTTTCGGCCCGACGTTTTCCGAAATAGAGTTACCGCCCCAGGAGCCGCAACCCAGCGTCAGGGAAGGGGCCAGTTTGAAGTTGTACAGGTCGCCGATACCGCCTTGCGATGCCGGGGTGTTGATCAAAATACGCGCAGTCTTCATCTTATCGCCAAAATAACTGATGCGGCTGGCTTGATTGTCCTGATCGGTATAAAGGCAGGAGGTATGGCCGATACCGCCCATAGCGACCAGTTTTTCCGCTTTTTCGACAGCGTCTTCAAAATCTTTGGCTCGGTACATGGCCAGCGTCGGGGACAGTTTTTCATGGGCGAACGGTTCAGATTCGTCGGTTTTGCTGACTTCGCCGATCAGCACTTTGGTATTGGCCGGAACGGTGAATCCCGCCAGTTCGGCAATATGAGGTGCCGGTTGACCGACGATTGCGGCATTCAGCGCGCCGTTTTTCAACAGCACGCTTTGTACGGCGGCCAGTTCTTTATCTTTCAGCAAATAACCACCGTGGGTGGCAAAGCGTTCACGCACGGCATCATACGCGGAATCCACCACGATCACTGATTGTTCCGACGCGCAGATAACGCCATTGTCGAAGGTTTTCGACATCAGAATGGAGGCGACAGCGCGTTTGACATCCGCAGTTTCATCGATAACGACCGGTGTATTGCCCGCGCCCACACCGATGGCTGGTTTACCGGAGCTGTATGCCGCTTTCACCATCCCCGGGCCGCCGGTCGCCAGGATCAGGTTGATGTCGGGGTGATGCATCAATTGGTTGGAAAGCTCAACGGAAGGTTCGTCGATCCAGCCAATGATGTCTTTCGGCGCGCCAGCAGCAATCGCGGCCTGTAACACAAGATCCGCTGCTTTGTTCGTGGCGTTTTTCGCACGAGGATGTGGAGAGAAGATAATGCCATTGCGGGTTTTAAGACTAATCAATGCCTTGAAGATTGCGGTGGAGGTTGGGTTGGTCGTTGGGACGATACCGCAAATAATGCCGATGGGTTCTGCGATAGTGATGGTGCCAAAGGTATCATCTTCGGACAAGACGCCGCAGGTTTGTTCGTCTTTATAAGCGTTATAGATGTATTCGGAAGCAAAGTGATTCTTGATCACTTTATCTTCGATAATTCCCATGCCGGATTCCGCTACCGCCATTTTGGCCAACGGAATTCGGGCATCAGCAGCAGCTAATGCAGCCGCACGGAAGATTTTATCTACCTGCTCCTGCGTATAATTAGCAAAGATATGCTGTGCTTTCTTCACTCGTTCGACCAAGGCGTTGAGTTCAGCAACGTTTGTTACGGCCATAATACTCTCCTGTAATGTTAAGCTCTTTCAGTCAATGGGCCGGATTACAGGCAAGTAACTCTCTCTACGACCTCGACGGGCGAAACGTCTCTGACGTCGGGTAATGTGAGGTTATCTCCATTGACTCAAAGCGCTTACTATGACACCTATAGCTGACAATTCATGTTATCTATATGGGTTTCTCAATCTTTCCTAAAAATACGATCGGCAACAGATATTAATTGTCGTCTGTTTCAGTATGAATCCAGAATACTCGTTTGCTTACCCCTATTTTGTGATCAATATCTACAAATCTTCAAGCTGACTCCATTCAGCATTGCGTTTTTGATGATCAAATACACAGTCATTCGTTGTTATTTGAATAAGATAATCAATTGTTAAATCTATTCTGTCTGTGTTTTTATCCCATTATTTTAATAAAACATGGGTGATGATCACGTTAAATTCAGTGGAAAGAAGCGCGGAACATCATCATTCAAGCGATCAGAATTCCTAATGTTACCCATACATCGTCATGCCGTGGCGGAAATCGACAATATGGCGTGGTGGCGAAATCCTAATGATGTCCCCCAAGATGAGACAGTTCGCCATGAACCGTCCCGGCGTTTTCCCGGATTGAATGGCGCCAGCTCCGCGGGGCCATTCAATCCGGTATGGGGGCTCGGAGGGAAAAGTCTGGCGACTACCAGGTTCTTCCCTGACTCGTCGCGTCTTATGCACGCCATAACATTATTCTATTTATTAAATATATTTATATTTTTGTGCGAAATAAGCTCATCGAATATACCCACCCAATCTATACTTTCTGCTTTACACATCCACACCTGATTGCTTTTTTGTTGTTAATTTCGTCACATTGTTTGTTTCTCATGTTGAGAAAATTCCATGGAATTCCACAGTATTTTATCGCTCATTTTTGGGTCTTGTCTGGGGTTAATTTTATAAAATTTGCTGATATATAAAAAAAACACTGTATATACCGCCACATTGGACCAATGTATCCAGTTGTTTATGTATTCAGCTTGTTGTTGTGAAAAACATGTTTTTGCGCATATAAACGCAATAAAGAAATTTAAGTAACATTCTGCAAAACCTATTGGCGAATACAGATTCTTCTGATACGTTCGGCATCACATTATTACTCATGATTGTTATGCATAAGTTAAATTTATTGCTTTTGCGCATTGATTTGTGATGGAGCAAATATTTTTAACGAAATATTTGGGTTTTGAGACAGTCGTAAACGACCGCATTCACGCAGAGATATAAATGCAGATGATGATGTGTCTTTACCTTGTCTGACCCGCGCGTCGATCAATGAGTAAACGGGGAGAACCACTGTCGTAGGTAACGCAGGCAGAGGTGTTTCGGGGTGCCGGAAAACCAGTGGTCTATCCCGTGTCATTCTGTATGCAGAGCGCAGAGATAAAGGTTTTCTATGCTTAGGTGGGGTTCACTATTGCATATCTCTGTTTTCGGCGGGCAGCAATAGCAGGCGTCAGTCTGAATCGCAGTATCGCTGAAGTCGTTCCTTCAGTGACGCGATCGGCGCGACGGGTAATCGCATAGGAAAAGGGTTACACGCGGAAAGCGTGATGATGGTAATACAGGAGCAAGGTAACTCATGGTGACTAAAACAATTAAAAAGCGTTTGGCGATGGGAATTGTCGCCGCATTGACCGCGTCAGCAGGCGTTAGCGCCTGGGCCGCTATCGTGCCTGCCGGTGTGCAACTGGCAGAGAAGCAGGAACTGGTACGTAATAACGGCTCGGAAGCGGCTTCACTGGATCCACATAAAATTGAAGGCGTGCCCGAGTCCAATATTGCTCGTGATCTGCTGGAAGGGCTGTTGATGGTGACGCCAGACGGTCAGGTTGGGCCTGGTGTAGCGGAAAGCTGGGATAATAAAGACTACAAAGTCTGGACGTTCCATTTGCGTAAAAATGCCAAATGGTCAAACGGCGATCCGGTGACAGCACAAGATTTCGTCTACAGCTGGCAGCGCATTTCTGATCCGAAGACCGCATCGCCTTATGCCAGTTACCTGCAATTCGGCCATATCGTGAATATCGATGATGTGGTTGCCGGCAAAAAATCCCCCGATACATTAGGCCTGAAAGCCATTGATGACCACACGCTGGAAGTCACACTGAGTGAAGCGGTGCCTTATTTCTATAAGCTGCTGGTGCATCCGTCTACCTATCCGGTCAACAAGAAAGTTGTCGAGCAATTCGGCGATAAATGGACTCAACCCGAACACTGGGTCGGTAATGGCGCTTATAAACTGAAAGAGTGGGTCGTCAATGAAAAGCTGGTGGTGGAGCGCAACCCGAATTACTGGGATAACGCGCATACAGTGATCAATCAGGTCACGTTCCTGACGATTTCCTCTGAAGTGACGGATGTTAACCGTTATCGCAGTGGCGAAATCGATATGAGTTATACCAACCTGCCGATTGAGCTGTTCCAGAAGCTGAAAAAAGAGATCCCGAATGAAGTTAAGGTCAATCCTTACCTTTGCACCTACTATTACGAGATCAACAACCAGAAACCGCCGTTTACCGATGCCCGTGTCCGTCAGGCTCTGATTCTGGGGCTGGATCAGGATATTTTGACCAACAAGGTTAAGGGCCAGGGCGATACACCGGCATTTGGTTTCACTCCACCGTATATCGATGGTTTGGACGGCAAGCTGGCCGCGCCGGAGTGGGTAAGCTGGTCGCGTGAGAAACGCAATGCGGAAGCAAAGAAATTACTGGCTGAAGCGGGTTTTACCGCAGAGAAACCGCTGACTTTCAATTTGTTGTACAACACCTCTGATCTGCACAAGAAACTGGCGATTGCGGCCTCATCCATTTGGAAAAACAATATCGGTGTGGATGTCAAACTGGAAAATCAGGAGTGGAAAACCTTCCTGGACAGTCGTCATCAGGGGGCCTTTGACATCGCGCGTGCCGGTTGGTGTGCTGACTATAACGAGCCGTCAACCTTCCTGAACATCATGATTTCCGACAGCAGTAGCAACACTGCGCACTACAAAAACCCGGCTTTCGATCAACTGATGGCCAAAGCGTTGGTAGCGAAGACCGATGCTGAACGTTCCGATGCCTATAAACAGGCGGAAACCCTGTTGGAGAAAGAGGGGGCGATCGTTCCGGTTTATTATTATGCCAACACCCGGCTGGTGAAACCTTATGTCGGCGGTTTTACCGGCAAAGATCCGCTGGATAATCTCAAAGATAAAGATCTCTATATTATCAAGCACTAATGATAACGGGCCGCGTATTATCGCGCGGCCCGATGTTGCCTGAATAATATACCCTAAATAATTCGAGTTGCAGGCCAACACGTTAGTGTTGAACAACGCAATGTATTGGCCCTCCAGGGCAAGGCTCATGATGAGCTTGGTCACGCGGCAAGCCTGATGCGCTTACTCGGGTAAGTGATTCCCGTGAGCGATAACGCTGCCGGGAACCGGGTAATAAAGCAACACATCTGCCACTTGAAGCATGACGGGTATGGAAGAGAATGTCAGACCGGTGTTATAGGTAAGGTCAATGTTAAAATTTATTTTCCGTCGTTGTTTGGAAGCCATCCCGACGCTGTTTATCCTGATCACCATTTCGTTCTTCATGATGCGTCTGGCGCCGGGAAGCCCGTTTACCGGAGAGCGTACCCTTCCGCCGGAAGTGCTGGCGAATATTGAAGCTAAGTATCATCTCAACGATCCCATGATGAAACAGTACGGCAACTATCTGGTTCAGTTGCTGCAGGGCGATTTTGGGCCTTCGTTTAAATACAAAGATTACTCGGTTAACGAACTGGTATCCCGGTCGTTTCCGGTCTCTGCCAAACTCGGGGCGGCCGCGTTTCTGTTGGCGGTGATTCTGGGGGTGACGTCCGGCGTAGTCGCCGCGTTGAATCAAAACAGCAAGTGGGACTATACGGTGATGGGGTTTGCCATGACCGGCGTGGTGATCCCAAGCTTTGTGGTGGCGCCGTTGCTGGTGCTGGTCTTTGCCATTACGTTGCGCTGGTTGCCGGGCGGCGGCTGGAATGGCGGCGCACCGAAATACATCATTTTGCCGATGGTGGCGTTGTCGCTGTCCTATATCGCCAGCATTGCGCGTATTACCCGCGGTTCCATGATTGAGGTGCTGCATTCGAACTTCATTCGCACCGCGCGGGCAAAAGGGCTGCCTCTGCGCCGCATTATTCTGCGACACGCGCTGAAACCGACGTTGTTGCCTGTGCTGTCTTATATGGGGCCCGCATTTGTCGGCATTATCACCGGCTCTATGGTGATCGAAACGATTTTTGGCCTGCCCGGTATTGGTCAATTGTTTGTGAATGGTGCGCTGAACCGTGATTACTCGCTGGTGCTTAGCCTGACTATTCTGGTCGGGGCGCTGACTATTCTGTTCAATGCGGTCGTTGATGTGTTGTACGCCGTCATCGATCCGAAGATCCGTTACTGAGGTAGTGGCCTGATGTTTTCGAATAAACGCAACCGCGAAGCGCTGGATAATTTCAGCGAAAAACTGGAAGTTGAAGGGCGCAGCCTGTGGCAGGACGCGCGCCGCCGCTTTATGCATAACCGTGCGGCGCTGGCCAGCCTGTGCGTGCTGGCTTTGATTACGCTATTTGTCGTCTTCGGCCCGATGCTGGCGCCTTTCAACTATGCCGATACTGATTTTGGCATGATGTCTAATGCCCCTGATATGGTGTCCAAACACTATTTTGGCACCGATTCTTCCGGTCGCGACCTGCTGGTTCGAGTGGCGATTGGCGGCCGGATTTCCCTGATGGTCGGGGTGGCGGCGGCGTTGGTCGCCGTTGTCGTCGGTACGCTGTACGGGGCGTTATCCGGTTATATCGGGGGAAAAACAGACTCCGTCATGATGCGTCTGCTGGAGATCCTGAACTCTTTTCCGTTCATGTTTTTCGTCATCCTGCTGGTCACTCTGTTCGGTCAAAATATTCTGTTGATTTTCGTGGCCATCGGTATGGTGTCCTGGCTGGATATGGCCCGTATTGTGCGTGGCCAGACGCTGAGCCTCAAACGCAAGGAGTTCATTGAAGCGGCGCTGGTGTGCGGCGTGTCTACCCGTAATATCGTGTTGCGACATATCGTGCCCAATGTGCTGGGCGTGGTGGTGGTCTACGCTTCATTGCTGGTGCCGAGCATGATTCTGTTTGAATCGTTTCTCAGTTTTCTGGGATTGGGAACCCAGGAACCCTTAAGTAGCTGGGGCGCATTGCTGAATGACGGCGCCAACTCGATGGAAGTTTCTCCCTGGCTGTTGTTGTTTCCCGCTGTTTTTCTGGTGGTAACGCTGTTTTGTTTCAACTTTATCGGCGATGGCTTGCGTGATGCCCTCGACCCGAAAGATCGCTAAGGAGACGCTTCAACCATGATGAATACGTCAGAAAATCGCGAAGCGCTGCTTAACGTCAACGATTTACGAGTCACCTTTGCTACGCCGGACGGTGATGTCACCGCGGTCAACGACCTGAACTTTTCACTGAGCGCCGGCGAAACGCTGGGGATTGTCGGTGAATCCGGGTCGGGTAAGTCGCAAACAGCATTTGCGCTGATGGGGCTGCTGGCGGCCAATGGTCGGATCGGCGGATCGGCGCGGTTCAATGGGCGTGAAATTCTGAATCTGCCGGAGCGTGAGCTCAACCTGCTGCGGGCAGAGGAAATCGCCATGATTTTTCAGGATCCGATGACTTCGCTCAACCCTTATATGCGGGTCGGCGAGCAGCTGATGGAAGTGTTGATGCTGCACAAAAAGCTCGGCAAAGCGGAAGCATTCGAAGAGTCGGTGCGCATGTTGGATGCGGTGAAAATGCCGGAAGCCAGAAAGCGGATGCGTATGTATCCTCATGAGTTTTCAGGCGGTATGCGGCAGCGTGTGATGATAGCGATGGCCTTGTTGTGCCGTCCGAAGTTGTTGATTGCCGATGAGCCCACCACGGCACTGGATGTTACGGTTCAGGCGCAGATTATGACGCTGCTTAACGAACTGAAGCGCGAATTCAATACCGCCATCATCATGATCACCCATGATTTGGGCGTTGTTGCCGGCATCTGCGACAAAGTGTTGGTGATGTATGCCGGGCGAACGATGGAATACGGCTCCGCGCAGGAAATCTTCTACCAACCGACCCATCCTTACTCCATCGGCCTGCTCAAAGCGGTGCCGCGACTGGATGAAGAAAACGAGGAACTGGCGACTATCCCAGGCAATCCGCCTAACCTGCTACGTTTGCCCGCCGGATGTCCGTTCCAGCCGCGTTGCCCGTATGCCCAGGAGCAATGCCATCAGGCGCCTACATTGACGCCGTTTGGTCAGGGGCGCCTGCGCGCCTGTTTCCGCAGCGTGGAGGAATTGGCATGAGTCAGCAGGAAAATACGAAGGTATTGCTGGAAGTCGACGAGCTTAAAGTGCATTTCGATATTCGCGACGACAAACAGTGGTTTTGGCAACCGGCCAAAAAACTCAAAGCGGTGGATGGCGTCACGTTGCGTCTGTACGAAGGGGAAACGCTGGGCGTCGTCGGTGAGTCCGGCTGCGGCAAATCCACGCTGGCCCGTGCCATTATCGGTCTGGTTAAGGCAACCAGCGGGCGTATCAGCTGGCTGGGGAAAGATTTGCTCGGCATGAGTGATGCACAGTGGCGCGATGTCCGTAGTGATATTCAGATGATTTTCCAGGATCCGCTGGCGTCGCTGAACCCACGCATGACGATAGGCGAAATCATCGCTGAACCGTTGCATACTTACCATCCGCAAATGTCGCGTCAGGATGTGAAGGATAAAGTCAAAACGATGATGATGAAGGTTGGGCTGTTGCCGAACCTGATCAACCGTTATCCGCATGAGTTTTCCGGCGGGCAGTGCCAACGTATCGGTATCGCGCGTGCGCTGATTCTGGAGCCTAAGCTGATTATCTGCGACGAACCGGTATCGGCGCTGGATGTGTCCATTCAAGCTCAGGTGGTGAATTTGTTGCAGCAGTTACAGCGGGAGATGGGGCTATCGTTGATTTTCATTGCACATGATCTGTCCGTCGTGAAGCACATTTCCGATCGCGTGCTGGTGATGTATCTGGGCCATGCAGTGGAGCTGGGAACCTATGACGAGCTGTACCATAATCCCCAGCATCCATACACCAAGGCGCTGATGTCGGCGGTTCCGATTCCCGATCCGGATAAGGAGCGCGATAAGCAGATTCAGTTGCTGGAGGGGGATTTGCCGTCGCCTATCAATCCGCCCAGCGGTTGTGTCTTCTGTACGCGCTGCCCGGTCGTCGGGCCTGAATGTGTGAAAATCCGGCCGGTGCTGGAGGGCAGTTTCCGCCATGCGGTATCTTGCCTGAAGGTAGAGCCGATGGCGTAATGTAATGATTGCCCGTCGAAAAAACACAAACGCCCCGAAAGGGGCGTTTGTGTCGTCAGGGCGGGAAGACGTTAAGTGAGGGAGTCACTCTTTCCACAGGATATGGCAAAGTTTGTGGTCTTTCTCGCGGCAAATCAGCACGCGAGCAAAGATATCGGTAATTTCATCGCCGTCTTTTTCCGCCAGGCCGATCACCACTTCAGCGAAAAAGTCAGGATTGAGATCAAAATCAACGTGTTCCGCCCAATCGTCGGCCGGGTCGAACAGCTCTGCGCCGCCGCGCTCTTCAAACTGCAGATTGAACAGCAGAATGTCCGCAGGATCCAGGTTATCCGGCGCCAGCTCCAGAAAAATGTCATAGGCCTGTTCTAGCGTTTCATCTTCGGTCAGGCGATTATTCAAATCCATAACGATGTCCCTGTTAAAACATGATGCGGTATTAGAGCATGAAGGCGGAAAGGATTACAGCAGCGGGCTGAAAAAGTAGAACAATCGCTCCACGATCAACTGCCAATACGGGCGTTTTTGCCATTTTCCCGCCTGTAAACGTTCAGAACGGAGCATGTAGTCCTCCTGTATACAGGCCAGATCACGGCCAAAACCGGCATCATCGATCAACAGCGTGATTTCGAAGTTCAACCACAGGCTGCGCATGTCGAGATTGACGGTACCGACCAGGCTAAGTTGACCGTCAACCAGCACGCTTTTGGTATGCAACAAGCCGTCTTTGAACAGATAAATATGTGCGCCTGCCGCCAGTAATTCACTGAAGAAGGCTTTGCAGGCCCATCCCACCATCATGGAGTCGTTTTTGTACGGCACGATAATGTTGACATCCACGCCGCGCTGGGCGGCAGTGCAGATAGCATGCAGCAAGTCATCGCTGGGAACGAAGTACGGGGTGGTCATGATCAACTGCTGACGGGCGGAGTAAACCGCCGTCAGCAGCGCCTGATGGATCATATCTTCAGGATATCCCGGGCCGGAAGCGATGACCTGGATGGTATGGCCGCTTTCCTGCTCGAACGGCATGATGTTTACATCCGGAGCTGGGGGGAGCCGGCGTTGACCGGTTTCCATCTCCCAGTCTTGGCTGTAGATAATGCCCATCGTGGTTGCGACCGGGCCTTCGGTGCGAACCATCAGATCAATCCACTGGCCGACGCCGGACTCTTGTTTGAAATGGCGCGGGTCAACCATATTCATGCTGCCGGTATAGGCGATGCGATTATCGATCAATATGACTTTACGATGTTGGCGCAAATCCATACGTCGCAGAAAGGCCCGCAAGATATTGACCTGCAGGGCTTCCACCACCTCAATACCCGCATTGCGCATGAGTGTCGGCTGAGTGCTGTGAAAAAAGTTTACGCTGCCAGCAGAATCCAGCAGGATCCGACATTTAACGCCGCGCTGCGCGGCGGACAGCAGGGCTGCCTGAATCTGCTCAACCAGCCCGCCTGACTGCCAAATATAAAACACCATCTCGATATTGTTGCGTGCCAGTTCGATATCCCGGAGCAGAGTTTTTATCGTGTCATCGAACGAGGTCAGCAGCTGCAACTGATTACCCTTTACCCCGGCAACCCCTTGACGGCGCTCACATAGCTGGAACAGAGACCGGGCTACTTCACTATGTTCAGTGGCGAAAATGCGCTGGAATCCTTTCAGTTCGCGCAGCCATTGCGCCGTTGCCGGCCACATCTGACGAGCACGTTCGGCACGCTGTTTACCGAGATGCAGCTCGCCAAGTAAGAGATAGGTAATAATGCCGACCAGCGGCAGAATATAAATGACCAGCAACCAGGCCATGGCCGAGGGAACTGCACGTCGTTTCATCAGAATTCGCAGTGTGATGCCGGCAATCAGCAGCCAGTAGCTGAAAACCAGCAAACCACTCAACACGGTATAAAATGCTGTCATAGTCGCGATGTGCAGATCCCTTTGGCTAAATAGTTCTTTTCAAAGTGTATGCATAGATTGTCAAAAGGTGAAAGTCCTTCTGTCTGAATAAAATAGCGACGTCTATCGAGAGAAATTCCGCTTTGGATGGTTTGGCGGTCAGAAGCAAGGGGATATAATGGCGGCGCACGTCGTTATAATCACGATTTTAATCACAAGAGTCAGCTATGAAACGCAGTCGCAATGAAGTCAGCCGTTGGCGTATGTTGCGCCAGGTTCAGCGCCGTCGGGCCCGTTGGTTGGAAGCGCAATCCCGCAGTTATCGCCATATCCGTCATATCCGTTTGTTGCAGGAAAAACTGCATCGTCGTTCCCATCTCTATGCGGTTGTCTACGAGTGGTGATGGTACCCGCGGGGGCCATCTCGCTGTTAACACGATGAATGGCAACCCCGCCCACGCCTAAAACAATTAACTTGCCACTTTTACCTGTGGTGCGGAAATCGACGCCCAATGAGAAGATTTGTAGGATGCCGGTTTGGCATAATCGCCGGCGTCGGCCGGTAACGGTGTGACGTTGGATAGTGAGGGCCGTTGGTCTGTATCATCATCCTGCAGCTGTTTCGGCAATCTGAATTGTGCGACCGATATATTCAATTGCTCCGCCTGTTCCAGCAAATGGTTAAAGGTATCGGCGGACGCTTCTACTTGTAGCGCATTCTGCATGACGGTTTCATTCAGTGTGCGTATCCGCCCGGTGACTTCATGGATGCTGTCGTTCTGCTGCAGTGAAATATCGGTAATCTCATTCAGGAAGGTACTGGTACCTCGGGATGCCTGAATGATTTCCTGCAGACTGTCATTGAGGCGTTCTACCAGCTGGGAGCCCGTCGTCACGCTGTTATTGGATTCACGTATCAGCGTATTGATGTTTTGGGCGGAATGGCTGCTTTGTGAGGCCAGAGAGCCCACTTCTCGTGCTACAACCGCGAATCCACGGCCAAGTTCGCCGGCCCTAGCTGCTTCAATAGAAGCATTCAACGATAAAATGTGCGTCTGGAATGCCACGTTTTCGATCAGACTGATGACTTCTGTCATCTCTTTACTGCGCCCGGAGATGGCGGTCATCGCCTGGCGAACGTCGTTCATCATGGTCTCGCCCTGTTCGGCGATATGGCTGGTTTCACCGGCATGATGGCCAGCTTGCTGGGTATAGCGAGCGTTTTGTTCCAGATGCTGGCTGAGCTGCATGATGTGTTCGGTGGTGACTTTTAGTTCCTGAGATTGCTTCTGCGCCTGCAATGACAGGGTCTGGTTATCGGTCGCCACATCATTGACATTGTTCATCATGGTTTCCATTCCCCGGCGTACCTGGCTTATCAGCGCGACCAAACCGCCTTGCATCTGGATGACGCTTTGATTCAACTGATCTATCTCGCGGGTGGTGCGCTTTTCGACGCCGATATCGTGAGACAAGTCGCCTGCGGCAATCAGTTGTAAATGTTCAGTGATGCGCTTAAGGGGACGAATAATCACTTTACTGACGCTAATCCAGACGATCAGCGAGATACACAGCAATAACCCCAGAATAGTAATGAACATGGTCTGGGTGGCATCGAGCCGACTGATCAGGCTTTGGGTATGTTGTGTCAACCGGGCATCATTTTCCTGCAGATAACGGGCATACTTTTGCGTGAACAGCGTTTGATACGCCTGAATGGGAATGGCGAAGAAAATATCGGTATCGTTGGTTTTTTTGATGCCGTCCGCCAGTTCAACCAAACCGTTGTACAACTGTTGGTAGCTGTTGCGCAGTTCGGTGAAAGCGGGAGTGGTGGTATCAGCAGCCGCAAGACCGCCGAGCCGTTGGTAATACTCTTGCGAGCGTTTCAGCGATGCTTCGGCTTCGCTCATCAAACTGTTCCAACTGCCGACGGAGCCGGTAGTTTTATCAAACATCAGATAGATGCCGGCGCGGTTAAGTTTGTCACTGGCATTCATGACTTCCATGCGAGCCTGATCCATCAATGCTTGTTGCTGCCTCAGTATTTCATTGGCGGCATTGTCCTGCCTCAGTTCGACCATGGTTCTTGAGATCATCCCTACCGATAGTAATTGCAGCAGGGAAAAGAGCCCGATAATCAGTAGCAAACCGGACAGAAAACTCAGACGGTACTGGCGGCATCTGCGAAGAAAATGGGGACGTGTCGACATAATAATGACTCTCTGAAGCGAAATTGCGGCCAACATAACACTGACAAATGACTGAAATATTTCAGTGGAAGTCCTCTGGTGGGAAACCCACCGATTCCTTGACGGTGCCATGGATGACGATGTCATCATTTGGGATACAGCGGATGAGCTTGAGGGGAAAATACGGACGGCAATTTGGGCGCGGGAGTGAAGGACACGATTTATAATGTGTCCTTTTTATTTATGCTTGTTGGTTCTATGTGATGCGGAAAGTTTCTTTAAAACAAGGTATTAAAATACCTTTTTGAACGGTTTGATCACAACAGACGCATAGACTCCAGCAGCAACATAAGGATCCGCGTCAGCCCAACGTTGAGCTTCCGGCAGCGAAGCGAATTCAGCGATAACCACGGAGCCAGTGAAACCGGCCGAACCTGGAGCCTCGCTGTCAACCGCGGGTAGCGGGCCGGCGGTCAGTAAACGGCCCTGATCGCGCAGGGTTTGCAGGCGAGCAAGGTGTGCGGGCCTGGCTTCAAGGCGCTGAGCCAGCGTGTTCGGCACATCAGTGGCATAAATAACGTACAGCATGCTAAACCTCATACTAGGGAGAATAATGAATGGTACGACCGTTTCATCATACGCAGTAGCCATGGAAGCACAATCCCTGATGCGCCATTATCTTGATCTGGCTAGGGAATCATGATCTTGTGAGTGGGTTAATCGCTAATTTGGTATTGAATATGATTGCTATTTGCATTTAAAATCGCGGCGAGAGAGGACACTATACAACTATGCCGCAAAAAACTTTTTTCCTGACTCGGCGTTATTCATGGCCATTGCTAGTTTCCGTGGGTGTTCACGGTTCGCTGATTGCCGGGCTGTTATACGCATCATTCCTGAATTCTGTACAAATTCCGGCGGAAACGCCGCCAATGAAGGTGATGATGGTCAATGTCGCGCCGGAAGAGGCTGCTCCTGCGCCGCAACCAGAGCCGGAAAAAGTGCCCGAGCCGCCGCCTGAGCCGGAGGTTAAGCCGGAGCCGCCGCCGTTGCCAAAACCTGTGCCTGTACCGTTACCGGAGCCCAAACCCCAACCTAAGCCAAAACCGAAACCGGTTAAAAAAATCGAACCGCCCAAAGAGACACCCCAAACGTCGACACCGGCGCCGACGCAACCCGTCGTGCAGAATACGGCGCCGGTTCATCAGGCGCCGCCGCCTAATCCTCAGCCTTCTGGGCCGCGTCCGTTAAGCCGTGCGCAACCGGAGTATCCGGCGCGGGCGTTTGCATTGCGCATTGAGGGTAAAGTCAGAGTTCAGTTTGATGTTGATTCGAGCGGTCGCATTGATAATGTTCAAATTTTGTCTGCCGAACCACGAAATATGTTCGAACGCGATATCAAACAGGCGATGCGTAAGTGGCGTTATGAAGAAAATAAACCCGCGACCGGCCTGGTGGTGACGATCGTTTTCAGAATCAACGGCGGGGCAGCGATGGAATAGCGAGCCGGTCCAACAACGTAAAAAGGCGCCCGCAGGCGCCTTTTTCGTCTAAAAGGGAGTCATTATCACAGCGGCGTAAAATGACTTTTACCTTCGGGCAGTTCCCGTGGTTTCCCGTCCTCATCTATCGCCACATACGTAAACAGTGCTTCTGTTGCACGATAGCGATGCCCGATTGGGTCGGATGACACCTTTTTTACCCACACTTCTACATTGACACTCATTGATGTCCGCCCGGTACGGACGCAACGGGCGTAGCAGCAGACGACATCCCCCACCGCAACAGGTTTGAGAAAAGTCATTTCATCTACTTTGACGGTTACAACTCGGCCTTCAGCAATCTCTTTCGCTAGTATGGCGCCGCCGATGTCCATCTGAGACATTAGCCATCCGCCAAAAATATCGCCGTTCGCATTGGTATCTGCTGGCATCGCCAACGTGCGCAACACCAGCTCTCCATGAGGGAATACGTCTTGTTTGCTCATAAGATTAATGAACCTGGTTGTGAGTAAAGAAATCCCATGTCAAAACAGGGTGGTTATTTATCGCTTTCACTCTTTGCCTTTTCCTGTTCGACAGGGAGGTGGCGATAAATGTAGATGCCACACAGTAGAGTAAATACCAGCGTCATACCAGTCAGGCCAAATACTTTGAAATCGACCCAGATACTTTGCGGTAGCCAGAATGCAATATAGATATTGGCCATTCCGCAAAGCAGGAAGAACATCGCCCATGAGACGTTCAGCCGGGACCAGACCTGTAGCGGGAGCACGAGCTCTTTGCCAAGCATTTGCTGGATCAAGGGTTTTTTCATAACGAATTGGCTGAATAACAGTGCGGCGGAAAACAGCGTGTAAATAATAGTCACCTTCCATTTAATGAACTGATCGTTATGGAAAATCAGCGTCAGGCTGCCAAAAATGGCCACCATGATGAAGGTGAGCAGCATCATTTTCTCGATTTTGCGATAGATAGCCCAGCTCAGGATTAACGCGACGGCTGTAGCCGCCACCAGAGCACCAGAGGCGACATAGATATCGTAAAGTTTATAAAAAACGAAAAATACGACAAGTGGAATAAAATCAATAAGTTGCTTCATTACATCTATCCGTTGCCTGATCTTGCATCATTATCTCGCCACCGGTGTGGCGGCGAGCGATCTCAGTAAGCGCTGATTATCGCTGTTTATACCGTCGGATTCCCGATTAATCATAACAATTTGCAGAAAATTACCTTGGTCAACAGATTGTCACCACCTGTCTAGCCTAGGTATGTGCTGTTTATGACCTGATCAGCATATAAAGACGAAATAAATAAACCAGCAGCATCGCGGATAACAGGTTACTTATGCTGTTCAGGATAATCGCCATGGCTGTCGGCGACATCGTTGGCAATCTGGCTATCAACATCAGCAAAGCCACTTTTACCAGCAGCCACAGAATGATCGCCGGCGTGGTCAGGCGGAAGTGTACGAACGCCAGTTTGCTACTGGCACGCATTGATGCGAAGACCCCACTTTTTTCCGTGACGGCGATGATGGGCGACAGGCTGAATGCGATGGCTAATAGGATGCCAGGAACCACCAGCAACAACATACCTAACTGTATCAATAGCGTGCAGACCAGCATCAGGCCGAAAAGGCGAGGCAAAAACGGAACGGATGCGCTAATGGCTCGCAGCGCGCTGGTGTGTTGTCCGGCGGAAACAATATGCAGCAGGATCAGCATGGCGCCCGTCAGAACGGCGTTACCCAGCAAGGAGGAAAATGTTCCCGCAGCGGAAGCCCGGAGCAATACCCACTGTTGTTCCGGGGACATCTGCTGAATGATGTCCCCGATATCCGGGCGTTCAATCGCCGAAAGATCGATATTGCTGTTGCTGAGCATCTGCAACTGTTCGCTACCGGGCATAAAAGCATATCCGAGGAAAACGGCGATGAAGGCGGTCAACAAAGACAACAGAAGAATGCTGAGAAACTGGTTACGGGTAAAGTTCAGGGTGTCACGGTACAACCTGCTGGCCGTGATAGGCATGAAGACTCCTTGGAGGATTGGCAACAAAATATCGCGCTATTGTAACCTGTTCGTCCATGTGTGGCACCCCGCCTGTGATGATCGATATCTGGCTATTTTTACTCTGTTTTATGTCACGGCATCCGGTAATGTTTCCTGCGTTAACGGCGGTAGGCCGTAATACGCCCGGCGGTGCTCACCAGGCTGACTGAGTTCGCGACATGGGCTCTGACGCTGTTCATAAATACGGCAGCGGACGGCGTGACGAATCTCCCCCTCCAGAGCGATGCAATGCGGTTGCCGGCAGTTGGTGCCTTCCATACAGCGTAGAAACGGGGAAACTTGCTGCGTTAATTCGACAGGAACGCACCCGCCGCCATCAGCGGCTTCCGACCAGTAAAATGAAACACGAAAATAACCGCAGCAAGCGCCACATTGCATACAGGGATTTACGCTTCTACTCATGATTGGTTAATCCATCATTCACTATTGGTTCGCATCACGCTGTAAATAAAAATGTACTCCCGAATGCGTCGTCGCGCCGTCCTGGGTGAATGAGATGCACGCATAATGCCCGCTGGCACTGATTTTGATCTGAATCAATTATTTGTTTTTTGAAGAGTTATTGTGATTTGAGTAATGCCATAAATGGGTAAGAATTGTGTCGCTCTGTGATCTTGCTTCAAATAAAAATACCCCTGGGTGGGTATAGTTCGCCGGAACATTAACCTTATAAAAGGAGTGGGTAATGAAAAAGACCTCTTTGGTACTGATGGCGGCAGCTTTACTGCCAACTCTGGCACAGGCTCATCAGGCTGGGGATGTAATTGTTCGTGCGGGGACGGCAACGGTACATCCGATGGAAAGCTCAGATAATGTGTTAGGGCTGGGTTCCTTCAATGTTAACGACAATACCCAATTAGGGCTGACGCTCGGTTATATGGCTACCGATAATATCGGGGTTGAATTATTGGCGGCGACACCTTTCAAACACAAGGTCGGTGTGGGAAGTGTTGGCACTATCGCCGAAGTCAAACATCTGCCTCCGACGCTGATGGCTCAGTATTATTTCGGACAGAGCGCGGATAAGCTGCGTCCTTATTTGGGGCTTGGCGTTAACTACACCACATTCTTTGGTGAGAAATTTAATCAGACCGGTGAGAATGCCGGGTTGAGCGACCTGAGTCTGAAAAGCTCGTGGGGTGTAGCGGCCCAGGCTGGGTTGGATTACAACCTGAATAAAAACTGGTTGTTGAACATGTCAGTATGGTGGATGGATATCGACACCACTGTTAAATTCAAAGCGGGTGATTCGGAACAGAGTATTAAAACACGCCTGGATCCCTGGGTATTTATGTTTGGATTCGGTTATAAATTCTGATCGTCAGATTATGGGATAAAGCGATAAGCTATTTTCGCTGTTAGCGAACAGTGTTGATAAATTGTTATGCTAATGGCGAACCGATTGTGATCGTAATAATAAATGCGGTGTCGACATCGGTGAATTTCAATAGCAAAAAGGCGGAATGATTATTCCGCCTTTTCTTTTACACGGGTCTTTCTTTTACAAATAGCATCCGGCTAAATATGCCGGGTTCTATCAGAAGTTATATTGTACACCGACACGATAACGGGTCTGGCGATGATCGCTGGTGCCATCTTGTGCCACATTGCCCACTTCCATGTAAGGTTTCCAGTTTTTATCCCATTTGTAGGACAGCTTCACGTTATGATCAAAGTTATCGCTGTCATTGTCGTAACGGTAATAGCTCACGCCAGCTTTGGTTGTCTTGGCATATTCCAGCTCATAACCAATGGTGTAGTCCTTCAGGAAGGTGTAATCAATATTTCCCGTAAAGGTATAACCAGATTCACTGGTGTCCTTTCCACTAACACCAATATTGCTGCTGTAACGCTTAAAATACGGGCGATAGCGCAGAGACATGGTCAGGTCGTTGATTACATTCGCTTTCGCACGAACATAAGGACGGTAATTGGCGCTGCTAGAACTGGTTACATAAGACAAACCAGATTCCAGAGAAAAGGTCTTGTTAAAGTTGTACAGGTAGCTGGCAATGACTTCAGTTTCATTGCTGACCATCTCATTATAGGGTTTGTTGGGTGTAGTTTGGTTGGTAGAAGCGCCATTCTTCCATGAAGCTTCGGAAGACAAGCCGAAGCCATTGTCAAAACGATGAGAAATTAGCAAACGATCCTTGTGATCAGCTTTAGCTGTATCTTTCATTTCATGGCGGTAATCGATTGTTACAGCCATTGAACTCATGCTGACCAGAGAAGCTACCATCATCGTCAAAATTTTAAATTTCATTGTTATAACCCTCAGTGACACTCATTTATTTTTTAAGATTGCGTGACCTCAGAACCGTCACACAATTCAATTTTATTTGTATTCACTTACAAATATGTGCACGAGATCTCCATATTTAAAAAATGAAAAACCATTTCATTTATGTGATTTGTGTCTATTTACCATAGTGAAAATCTATGCTTGGCATTGAAACGTCATTTCAATTATCTGGCGGCTTAATTTTGTGTCTTTGTGAATGAATTGAAATTTAAAATTACAAATATTTGATATTTTTATATCAAAAAAAATTGATTTATTTATTTCTAATTTGATTTTATCGTTTTTCATTTTTCTTAAAAAAATCACAATTGTGATTTTTGATTTCCTTGAAACAAAAAATGAAAGAGATAGGCAATCAAAAACGGACGGGACTCATCAGGCGGCGTGATGAAAATACCTTGGTGAAAGTACATAGATGAACGGACATGGAGCGGAAATTCCCGGCCGAATGGCCGGGATGAGAAAGAGTTGGATGAATGGGAAGAACAGGGTCTAGCGAGGAAGCGTGGCGGCTTTCATCTGGCTGACGAAATCAGCCAGGCGCCGCAGCATGTCTTCCGGTTGGGCATGATATTGCTCAATGATATTGACAATAGCCGAACCGGAAATCGCCCCTGCGGCGCCAGCGTCCAGCACCTGACGGACCTGTCCAGGTTCAGAAATGCCAAAGCCTTGCAACGGCGGTGCTGCATGGTATTCCTGCAGTTTTTCCAACAGATGATGCAATGGCAACTGCGCCCGTGTTTCCGTGCCGGTTACACCGGCTCGGGAGAGCAGATAGGTGTAGCCGCGGCCGTGAGAGGCGAGTTCTCGCAGTAAATCGTCATCGGCATTCGGCGGGCAGATGAAGATCGGCGCGATGCCGTGGCGCATAGCCGCGTGACGAAATGGCGCCGACTCTTCAATCGGCACATCGGCCACGAGAACGGAATCTACGCCGGTGGCCGCGCAGCGTTGATAAAACGCATCAATGCCATTACTGAACACTAAATTGGCGTACATCAGCAGCCCGATCGGCAGGTCAGGGTATTTCTGTCGAATGGCGGCCAGCATTTCAAAACAGACATCAGGCGTGACACCCGCAGCAAAGGCCCGCAGGGTCGCATTCTGGATCGTCGGGCCATCCGCCAGCGGATCGGAAAACGGGATCCCCAGTTCCAGCGCGTCGGCACCGGCAGCCACCAGTGTGTCAATAATACGTAATGAAAGCTCAGGGGAGGGGTCGCCCAGCGTTACGAAGGGGACAAAAGCCCCTTCTTGTTTGTCCGCCAAACGTTTGAATAGCGCGTGGTAACGTTCCATTAGATTTCTCCCCGGGATTTCAGAATATCGTGAACCGTAAAAATGTCTTTATCACCGCGGCCAGACAAGTTAACCACCAGAATTTGTTCTTTCTCCGGTTCAGCCTTAATCATTTTCAGTGCGTGAGCCAGCGCGTGCGATGATTCCAGCGCAGGGATGATCCCTTCATGGCGGGAGAGTTCGCGAAAAGCGTTCAACGCCTCATCGTCGGTAATCGATACATAATCCGCCCGGCCAATGCTGTTCAGATAAGCGTGCTGCGGCCCTACGGAGGGGAAATCCAGCCCGGCGGAGATGGAGTAGGACTCTTCGATCTGGCCGTCTTCCGTCTGCATCATGGGCGACTTCATACCAAAGTAGATGCCGACCCGGCCATGCTTCAAAGGCGCGCCATGTTGACCGGTTTCAATGCCCAGTCCGGCAGGTTCCACACCTATCAAACGCACGGAGGGGTCATCGATAAAGTCGGCGAACATACCGATGGCATTGGAGCCGCCGCCTACACAGGCCAGCACGGCATCCGGCAACCGGCCTTCTTTTTCACGCATTTGCGCTTTGGTCTCTTCGCCGATCATGCGTTGGAATTCACGCACAATAGTTGGAAAGGGATGCGGACCGGCCGCAGTACCGAGCAGATAGTGAGCCTGGTCATAGCTGCCTGACCAGTCGCGTAACGCTTCGTTGCAGGCATCTTTCAATGTGGAAGAGCCGCTATGCACCGGTATGACTTCGGCACCCATCAGCCGCATGCGAAACACGTTCGGCGATTGCCGCTCCACGTCTTTAGCGCCCATGTAAATCCGGCATTTCAGGCCCATCAGCGCACAGGCCAGTGCTGTTGCTACCCCATGCTGACCCGCGCCGGTTTCCGCGATGATTTCGGTTTTGCCCATGCGTTTCGCCAGCAAAGCCTGACCGAGTACCTGGTTGGTTTTATGCGCGCCGCCGTGCAGCAAATCTTCTCGTTTCAGGTAGAGCCGGGTGCGGGTGCCGGCGGTCAGGTTCTTACAGAGCGTGAGTGCGGTGGGGCGGCCTGCATAATTTTTCAATAAATCATTAAATTCTTGCTGGAATGCCGGGTCGCGACGGGCGCTGACAAAGGCTTCTTCCAACTGACGCAGGGCGGGCATCAGGAGTTGTGGTACGTACTGACCACCAAACTCGCCAAAATAAGGATTAAGTAATGTCATGATCAACCTGTTCTCGTTATATCAGTGAAGTACGGTGCCGCTGCGCTTGGCGCAACGTACGAAATACTGCGGCGATTTTTTGTGGATCCTTGACTCCGGGTTGCTGTTCTACGCCGGAATTGAAATCCAGACCTGCGGCACCCAGCCGTGCTGCCGCTGGCGTATTTTCCGGCGAGAGGCCGCCTGCCACCATCACGCGATCCAGCGAATGGCCGTCAAGCAGTGACCAGTCGAAAGTGCGTCCGCTGCCACCTTGCGCATTATCGAGTAGCACGCGATCCACGTGTGGCAGCGTCAACGGTGGCAACCCGGCGCCGACGCTCAATGCCTTCCAAATTCGGCACCGTTCGGGCAGTTGCTGACGTAGCGCGGCGATGAATGCCTCATCCTCGTCGCCATGCAGTTGTACGACGTCAAGCTGCAGCTCGGTGGCGGTGGTTACGATGTCGGTCACGGTCGCCAGGCGGAAAACGCCGACGTAGCGCAGCGGCGCCGCCGCCATGATGCGTTGAGCTTGTGACGTTGTCACATAACGTGGCGATCCGGCGACAAAAATCAGCCCGCCGTATACCACGCCAGCCTGAAAGGCGGTTGCCGCATCTTCTGGGCGTGTTAGCCCGCAGACCTTGTTGTCGCCCAGCACGACGCGGCGTACGGCTAATGTCAGGTCATCTTCCGCCATCAGGGAACTGCCGATCAAAAAGCCGTTTGCATACTGACTGAGTGCTTGTATCTGGGCGTACCGGCTGATACCGGACTCGCTGATGACGGTGACATCGGCAGGCAACTGCGGCGCCAGCGTGCGGGTGCGGTTGAGGTCGATGGAGAGATCGCGCAAATCGCGGTTATTGATACCCACCACACGCGCCTCCAGTGCGATGGCGCGCGCCAGTTCCTCCTCGTTGCTGACCTCGGTCAAAATACCCATGTTCAGACTGTGCGCAACAGCGGCGAGCTGACGGTAGCTATTGTCATCCAGCACGGACAGCATCAGCAGGATGGCATCGGCCTGGTAATAACGCGCCAAGTAAATCTGGTAGGGCGAAATAATGAAATCTTTGCACAGTACCGGTTGCGGCACGGCCGCGCTGACCTTGGGCAGAAACGCAAAATCGCCTTGAAAATATTTTTCGTCCGTCAGTACGGAAATGGCGGAGGCGTAGTCCTGGTAAACCCTGGCGATGGCGACCGGGTCAAAATCAGCACGGATCAACCCCTTGGAGGGCGATGCCTTTTTACATTCCAGAATGAATGCCGGGCTGGACTGCCGCAACGCCTGATAAAAGTGGCGCGTGCTGGGAACAATCTGTGACTGAAAGCTTTCCAGCGGCTGTTTTTGCTGCCGCTCGGCGAGCCATTGCGCTTTATCGCGCACAATTCTGGTGAGTACGGTTTCCTGCATTTCTCGCTTATCCTCTGGCGGCCAGCTCCAATACTCGCTGATAGGCCCGGCCGCTGTGAATGACTTCCAACGCCTGCTGCGCGTTATGCTGCAGGTTCTCGTTGCCGAACAGTTTTAGCAGCAGTGCGACGTTGGCGGCGACTGCGGCGTTGTGAGCCGGTTGACCCTTACCCTGCAGCAAGCGCGCCAGAATATCACGGTTTTCTTCCGGAGCGCCGCCGCGCAGTGCATCCAGCGAGAAGCTGTCCAGCCCGAAATCACGATGTGTCAGGGTGTAGTTTTCAATGTGGCCATCGCGCAGTTCGGCCACCTGGGTCGGTGCATGAATGGCTACTTCATCCATACCGCCGCCGTGTACCACGGCCGCACGCTGATACCCCAGTACACGCAGCGTCTCGGCGATCGGTTGCACCAGCGCCGGGCTATAAACGCCGATCAGCGCCAGCGGCGGACGAGCCGGATTAATCAACGGGCCCAGTACGTTGAAAATCGTGCGGGTTTTCAACTGCTGGCGAACCGGCATGGCATGGCGGAACCCAGTGTGATACTGCGGGGCGAACAGAAAGCAGACCCCAAGATCATCCAGTGCCTGACGCGCTGTTTCGGCCGGCATATCCAGTTTGATGCCGAAAGCCGCCAATAGATCCGACGAGCCGGAACGGCTAGAAACGCCGCGATTGCCGTGCTTGGCGACGTTGAGACCGCAGGCTGCTGCAACGAACGCGCTGGCCGTCGAGATGTTGATGCTGTTGGAGCCGTCGCCGCCGGTGCCGACGATATCGGCAAACGGATAGTCCGGACGCGGAAACGGTTTGGCGTCTTCCAACAGTGCACTGGCGGCACCGGCGATTTCATCCGGATGTTCGCCGCGCACCTTCATGCTGATCAGCGCAGCGGCTAACTGTGTGGGTTCCAGTTCGCCATGAATGATCGCGCTGAACAATTGGTGGCTTTCTTGTTTGCTGAGCGTTTCGGCGCGATACAGCTTTTCCAGTGTATTTTGCATAAGAGCGTCCTTATTTAAGCCAGCGCCCAGGCCAGCGTTTGGTCGAGCAGGCGTGCGCCGTGGGTCGTCAGAATGGATTCCGGGTGGAACTGGAAGCCGCATACCCGATGTTCGTCATGACGAACGGCCATCACCATGCCATTGAAACTGGCATTGATGGTCAGTTCAGCGGGGATGTCGCTGCCGACCAGTGAATGGTAACGGGCGACCGGTAGCGGATTGGGTAGACCATCGAACATCCCCTGGCCGTCATGCTGAATGCTGGATGCCTTGCCGTGCAGAATTTCGCCTGCCTGGCCGACATGCCCGCCGTAGGTTTCCACAATGGCCTGATGCCCGAGGCAGATGCCGATGATCGGCAACTGTCCGCGCAGTCGGCGCAGCAACTCAGGCATGCACCCGGCTTCAGACGGCGTTCCCGGGCCGGGGGAGAGCATCAATACCGGATTTTCCATGTGCTGCAGCCGCGCGATGATGGTGTCGGTCGGCAACTGGTTGCGGTATACCACGACACGGTGCCCGCTGGCGCGTAACTGATCGACCAGGTTATAGGTAAAGGAGTCGATATTATCGAGTAACAGAATGTCGGCCATCAGAAGACCTCCCTGGCATGGTGGGCACTGGCGATGGCGCGCAGTACCGCACGGGCTTTATTGCGGGTTTCATCGGCTTCCGCCTGCGGGTTGGAGTCCAACACCACGCCAGCGCCGGCTTGAACCGTGGCGATGCCATCCTCGACATAGGCGGAGCGGATAACGATACAGGTGTCGAGATCGCCGCGGGCGGTGAAATAGCCGACCGCGCCGCCGTAACTGCCGCGTCGGGTTTTTTCACTGTCGGCGATGAGTTGCATGGCGCGAACTTTGGGCGCGCCGCTCAGGGTGCCCATATTCATGCAGGCGCGATAAGCGTGCAGGACGTCCAGATCGGCACGTAAGGTACCCACCACGCGCGACACCAGATGCATTACGAATGAGTAACGGTCGACTTTGGTCAGATCAGCCACATAGCGGCTGCCCGGCTCACAAATACGCGCCAGATCGTTACGCGCCAGATCGACCAGCATCAGATGCTCCGCCAGTTCTTTATGGTCGGTGCGCATTTCCAGCTCGATGCGGCTATCCAGATCGCGATCCAGCGAGCCATCTGCCCGCCGGCCGCGCGGCCGGGTCCCTGCAATGGGATAAATTTCGATCTGGCGGTTTTGCGCATCGTATTTGAGCGAACTCTCGGGCGATGCGCCAAACAGCGTGAAATCCTGATCCTGCATGTAGAACATGTAAGGACTGGGATTGTTGTCTTTGAGCGTCTGGTAGGCAGAAAGCGGCGACGGGCACGGTAACGAGAAGCGGCGTGACGGCACGACCTGGAAAATTTCGCCGATGCGGATGGCTTGTTGCATCTGGCGGACGACGGCGCCGTAGTCTTCGTCGCTCTGGTTGCAGCTCAGGGACATGCTGGTCACAGTCTGGCTGGGCAGCGCCGGCGCCGGCTGGCGTAGCTGATGTTGTAATTGTTCTATCCGTTGTTGCAGACGCTGACGCTCGGCGGCGTCTTGCGTAAACAGGCTGGCTTGCAGGTGAGTGGCGCGCTGTTGATGGTCGACCACCAGCAGGATTTCCGCCAGATAAAAACAGTAATCCGGGCAACGTTGCTGTTGCGTCAGCGCAGGCAGGTTTTCAAAACCGGCGACCAAATCGTAGGCGAACAGTCCGCCGAAAAACATGGCTTCCCGTTCGCTGTCCGGGCATTTCACCAGCGTCAGTAATTGGCGCAGTGCGTCGAATACTGACAGTGAGCGTAGGCGGCTGTCTTCGTCCTGCAAGCTATCCACCGGTGGGAAAGTCAGCTCGCGGCTATTAGGGCGGGTTTCGACGATGATCTCTGGCGGCAATGCCTGATCCAGCAGCGGCAGCAACGCGGCGCCGTTGGCGGTCAGCGCCTGAATGGATACCTGTTGCCCCAGCGCGGTGATACGCAAGGCGCTGTCGACAATCAGCAGGCTTTGCAGGTTTTGTTTGCTGTCGATTTCTGCGGATTCCAGCAACAGTGTGGCGGGTCGCGATCCGCAAAGCTGGTGGAACGTGGCGCTGGGGTCGTTGCGGTACTCAGCCTCTGCGCGCAGCAATTCAAGTTCAGGTTGTGGTGTTTGCATGGTGTTTATCCGTTTTTTACCCATAAAAAAACCCGCTCTTGGCGGGCTTGGGATGTTTGGCATGTCAGTCAATGGCTATGCGTAATCACTCCGCCCGCGATAGGGAGAAGCGCCACCAACCTGCGTTTTTCTTTGTTATGAAGCTGTCAGCGTGCATTGCCATGTTAATGCTCATCCGTTGTGTTGAACTTGCGTACTAGTTAACTGGAACGGTGAATCGAAGTCAATAGTCAATTCAGGTATTTATTTTCTGACGGTTTTTTGGGGGCGATGATGCGCGGATGTTGACATCGCACCGGCAGTGGAACGATGCAACAGGATTTCATGACCGGGTTATCTTTTTGTTAAAGTTGGTGGCATGATGCCGACCAGCTTCAGTGAAATCACCTGCTAATGGAAAACGCCGTGTCAGAACATGCAACGCCTTCTCTATCTTTTCCCGTCTATGATTTGCACAGCCATACCACAGCGTCTGACGGCGTATTGACGCCTGCCGCGCTGGTGCGGCGGGCCGTGGATATGCGGGTCGGCGTGTTGGCGATTACCGATCACGATACTATCGCCGGCCTGCAGGAAGCGGAGGAAACCATTCGGCAGTCGTCATTACCGTTGAGACTGATATCAGGTGTAGAGATCTCAACTCTGTGGGAACACCACGAAATTCATATCGTTGGGCTCGGGGTCCAGTGCGGTCATTCAGCCTTGATGGGGTTGTTGCAAGAACAGGTCGTATGCCGTCGCGCTCGGGCTGAGGAGATTGCGCAACGTCTGGAAAAAGCGCATATCGTTGGTGCGCTGGCAGGCGCCTCTCGTCTGGCCGCTGGCGGTATGGTGACGCGGGCGCATTTTGCGCGTTATCTGGTGGAGCAGGGTAAAGCGGACACCCTCTCTCAGGTGTTCAAAAAGTACTTGGCCAAAGGAAAAACCGGTTATGTTCCTCCCCGGTGGTGTACAATAGCGCAGGCAGTCGACGCGATTCGCCAGTCCGGTGGTGTGGCGGTGCTAGCGCACCCAGGGCGTTACGATCTTAGTCCTAAGTGGTTGAAACGGCTGCTGGATCAGTTTGCTGGATGCGGCGGTGAGGCGATGGAAGTCGCTCAGTGTCAACAGGCGCCGGATGAACGAACGCAACTGGCGCGTTATGCGCACGATTACTGCTTGCTAGGGTCTCAAGGATCGGATTTTCATCAGCCCTGTGCCTGGATTGAACTGGGCCGTAAACTATGGCTGCCTGGCGGAGTTGAACCGGTCTGGTCGCACCCGGCGCTAACCGGGGCAAACATTTGAGATCCCCTTCCGGCGGTTTTACTCCCAACCCGTTGTGGTCTTGCCCAGCGGGTTGTGCGTTTATGGCGATATGAGGGAGAGTCATGAGTCAGTTTTTTTATATTCATCCGCAGAATCCACAGCCGCGACTTATCGGCCAAAGCGTGGATATTCTGCGTAAAGGCGGCGTGATCGTCTATCCCACGGATTCCGGTTATGCATTGGGATGCATGCTGGAAGATAAAACGGCGATGGAACGTATCTGCCGTATTCGCAACCTGGATCAACACCATAATTTTACGTTGATGTGCCGGGATCTGTCGGAATTGTCGTCCTATGCCTACGTCGATAACGCGGCATTCCGTCTGATCAAAAACAATACGCCGGGGAATTACACCTTTATCCTGAAAGCCACCAAGGAAGTCCCTCGCCGTCTGATGAACGATAAACGTAAGACCATTGGCATGCGCGTGCCGTCTAATCCGATCGCACTGGAGCTACTGGCCGCGCTCAATGCACCGATGATGTCGACCACGCTGATGTTGCCGGGAAATGATTTTGCCGAATCTGATCCGGAAGAAATCCAGGAGCATCTGGGCAAACAGGTGGATTTGGTGATTCACGGCGGATTCCTTGGGCAGCAGCCAACGACCGTGATCGATTTGACCGAGCCGGCACCGCAGGTGGTGCGAGAAGGTAGCGGTGACGTGACGCCGTTCCTGTAACTGACGGTGGGTATCAATTCGGTTGATACGAGAGATATTGAGGCGGTTTGTGCTAGGAATGTCGTGCGATACAGCATCGCAGAGTAATGTTTTGCGACGACATGGACCGTGTATGACGGGATTGTCACGTTGCCGTTGTTGTGCGACGAGCGGTAGGACAAATGAGGTTACAGAGTAGACAAAACACGGTATAATAGCCTGCAAAATAAATTTAAGTTATTGAATTTAAAGATATTTATCCATTCGACGCCTGTGAAGGCGACACTCAGAGGTTGCTCAATGAGCGAAAAACTACAGAAAGTGCTGGCGCGTTCCGGTCATGGTTCGCGCCGCGAAATTGAATCTATTATCCAGCAGGGCCGTGTCAGTGTGGATGGTAAAATCGCCACGTTGGGCGACCGTGTGGATGTCACCCGTGCAACGAAAATTCGTATTGACGGTCATGTCGTTACGGTACGCGAGACGGAAGAAACCGTATGCCGGGTATTGATGTATTACAAGCCGGAAGGTGAACTTTGTACTCGTAGCGATCCGGAAGGGCGTCCGACGGTATTTGACCGTTTACCGCGCATTCAGGGTGCTCGCTGGATTGCTGTTGGTCGTCTGGATGTTAATACATCTGGATTGTTGCTGTTCACCACCGATGGTGAACTGGCGAACCGATTGATGCATCCCAGCCGTGAAGTTGAACGCGAATATGCCGTGCGCGTCTTTGGCGAGGTGGGGGATGACAAAATCCGTCAGTTGAGCAAAGGTGTTCAACTGGATGATGGGCCAGCGGCATTTTGCTCCATTCGCCATCAGGGCGGCGAGGGGCTGAATCAGTGGTATAACGTCACGCTGACTGAAGGCCGCAATCGTGAAGTTCGCCGCTTGTGGGAAGCCGTCGGGGTGCAGGTCAGCCGCCTGATTCGAGTCCGTTATGGCGATATCCAACTACCGAAGGGGTTGCCTCGCGGCGGCTGGTCGGAAATGAGTCTGGAGGATGTCAACTACCTGCGCGAGTTGGTGCAACTGTCGCCGGAAACCGTCAGTAAACTGCCGGTGGAGCGTGAGCGCCGTCGTCTTAAAGCCAACCAGATTCGTCGTGCGGTTAAACGACATAGTTTGGTCGGCGCGCGCCGCAATGCGCCCAAACGTAACGGATAATCTGCCTGTTGCCGGCTCAGCCTTGCGCTATGCCGGCTGTTCTGTTCACCAGTCAATACCTTGCTGAGCCTGTATCCCCGCGTCAAACGCATGTTTCACCGGCCGCATTTCCGTAACAGTATCCGCCATTTCCTGCAATTCACGATGACAGCCGCGGCCGGTAATGATTACGCTTTGATGCGAAGGGCGCTGACGCAACGCGGTGGTGATGGCCTCCAGCGGGAGATAATCGTAGCTGACCATATAAGTCAGTTCGTCCAGAACCACCAGATCGAGGGTTTTGTCTTTCAACATGCGTTCGGCATGTTGCCAAACCTGCTGTGCGGCCCGTGTATCTGTTTGCCTGCTCTGTGTTTCCCAGGTGAAACCAGTAGACATGACCTGAAATTCCACGCCGTGTTGCTGCAACAGATTGCGCTCACCATTCGGCCATTCACCTTTGATGAACTGGATTATGCCAGCGCGCAGACCGTGACCAACGGCGCGCGTGACGGTGCCGAATGCTGCGGTGGTTTTGCCTTTACCATTACCGGTAAACACCATGATGATTCCCCGAACATCGGTCGCCGCAGCGATTCGGGCGTCGACCTTTTCTTTCAGGCGCTGCTGTCGTTGTTGATGCCGTTCGTCACTCACTGTTTGCCTCCTGCTGCAAAGTGCAAAGCGTTACTGCGCTGCCCCAGGTTTTCTGCCAGGTTGGGCATCGAAGCTTATGCCGGTTTTACGGCGGCTGTCGTCACCCATCAGATACAGGTAGAGCGGCATGATATCTGCAGGCGTTTTCAACTTATCAGGGTCTTCTGCAGGGAAGGCTGTCGCACGCATAGCGGTACGGGTTCCGCCTGGGTTGATGCAATTGACGCGCAGATGACTATGGCGATATTCCTCCGCCAAAACCTGCATCATGCCTTCCGTGGCGAATTTCGATACGGCATAGGCGCCCCAGTTGGCACGGCCCTGACGACCAACACTAGAACTGGTGAAAACCAGGGAGGGCGATGCGGCTTTCAGCAACAACGGCAGCAAGGCCTGAGTCAGCATGAAGGTCGCATTAACGTTGACTTGCATGACCTGATGCCAGCTGTCGACTGTTTGTTCCGGCATCGGGGCGACTTCTCCCAGTAACCCGGCATTGTGCAGTACACCGTCTAGATAGGGCTCATCCTGCTCAATCTGTCGGGCGATTTGCATGAAGTTTTCGTGGGTCGCCGTCAACATATCGCAGGGGATGATAGTGCTGTGCACGCCCTGTTCCCGCAGGATCTGCCGCCCGACATCGTGCAATTTGCTTTCCGTGCGCCCCAGCAAAAGAAGTCTCGCGCCGTAACGGGCATAGGTCAGCGCGGCTTCGCGTCCAATGCCGTCCCCGGCGCCAGTGACCAGGATAATGCGTTGTTTCAGCAAATCGTTGGGAGGTTGATAATGCAAAATACAGTCCTCGTTATGTCGTCATCCCGTATCCGGTACATTGGCCATTCGGATGATGAAAAAAGGCGGAAGCGATTTTATGCCTGATGGAATAGGCATTTTCAATCAGATATCTGGCCTGTTGTGTCATCGATGCGGTAAAAAGCGGCACAAAGCGCAATTTCTATATGAAGATCATCGCTATTGCTGCCGTCATCAGTTAGGTTAGAGACTTAACGCGCGGTGTGTAAGCGCAATTGTTGATGATTAATCAACACCCTATCTTATATTGGTCAATGAAGGCGGTATTTGTGGAATTACTTTCTCAGTATGGTTTATTCCTGGCAAAAGTCGTCACCCTGGTGGTTGCGATTGGCGCATTGGTAGTCTTGACGGTGGGTGTGACGCAGCGCAAACGCCACCGTAAAGGTGAGCTACAGGTGATTAATCTGGGCGAGCAGTACCGGGAGATGCAGCAGGAAATGCAGTCCGCCGCCATGAGTGACGCCGAGCGCAAATTGCTGGAAAAGAAACAGAAAAAAGAAGAGAAAGAGAGCGCTAAACGGGATAAAAAGCGCGCTAAGCGCGGAGAGGAAAAACGGTTCAAGCCCTGTCTATACGTGCTGGATTTCAATGGCAGCATGGATGCGGGCGAAGTTAGCTCCCTGAGGGAAGAGATATCGGCGGTGTTGGCGGTCGCCAGACCTGAAGATGAAGTGTTATTGCGGCTGGAAAGCCCCGGCGGCGTGGTGCATGGGTACGGGCTGGCCGCCTCCCAGTTGCAGCGCCTGCGACAGAAGGGCATCCGGCTTACCGTCACGGTAGATAAGGTCGCCGCCAGCGGGGGCTACATGATGGCCTGCGTGGCAGACCGGATTGTTGCCGCCCCGTTTTCTATCATTGGCTCGATTGGCGTGGTAGCCCAGATCCCCAATTTCAACCGCTTTCTGAAGAATAAAGATATTGATGTGGAGTTGCACACCGCCGGGCAGTTCAAACGGACGTTAACGCTGTTTGGCGAAAATACCGACGCGGGACGCGAGAAGTTTCGCGAGGAACTGAATGAGACGCACGATTTGTTCAAACAGTTTGTGAGCCAGATGCGCCCATTGCTGGATATAGAGGCAGTGGCGACGGGGGAACACTGGTTTGGCTCGCAAGCCAAAGATTTAGGGCTGGTGGATGTGATCGGCACCAGCGACGATTTGCTGATTGCTGAAATGGATAATCACGAGGTTCTGGCCGTGCGTTATACCCGACGTAAGCGTTTTCTGGATCGATTGACCGGCAGCGCAGGGGATTCGGCTGAGCGGCTGATGTTGCGTTGGTGGCAACGGGGTAATCGACCTCTGCTATAAAAAAGCGGCTCCCGCGGTTTTGTTATCCGCGGGAGCCGCTTGGCAATATATCGTTTTTTGACGACAGGTGATTAAGAAGGCAATGGTTAGTCGGTCAGGTAATATTTCTCCGACAGAACATGCGCCAGATGTTTAAACATATTGAAGACGGCGGTTGTCTTTGTTGTCGGCAATCCGTCGATATCCAGAAAATATTCCCCCCGGAAAATCAGTACGCCGTTTTTCTGTTCCACATCGTTGGCAAACATGCCGTTCAAATAATCCTCATGATCTTTAATCAGTGTATTGGCCTTAGCCAGCAAGGCGTCACGGGCGATTGGCATTTTCTTATCAATTGAATTGAAATCGGACATCTGACATCTACTCCTGCAAACATGCTTTCAATTATTGTAGCGCGCAAGATAATTTCACGGCAAACAAACCCGCGGCTCTTATAATTGGCTGCCGATAACGAAAGATATTCGGCGTTGGCGAAATCCGGGGTTACATGCTAATTAGGTTGCGTGACGTTATTTATCAGGTAGAGTGTGGAACTTTGCATCTTAAGGCGGAAGATTTTCTTTACGCCGTGACAGAACGGGTTGCGCTGTGGTTACAATGCGGCAAGGGTAACAAACGACTACTCCTGAGTGATCATGAGGTTGTGACGCGACAGCAATATCTGCCGTGATAATAGAACGATTTTTTCCCAGCCTCAGTGACTTGGGATGCGATAGAGTCATCTTGGACTGTGTCGCTGAAGAAAATTTATTTTTAGAGAATTCAGTAGGTAACAATATATATGGGTAAAGCTCTCGTTATCGTCGAGTCCCCGGCAAAAGCCAAAACGATTAATAAGTACCTTGGCAATGACTACGTGGTGAAATCCAGCGTCGGCCATGTGCGGGATTTGCCGACCAGTGGATCTGCTAGTAAGAAGAGTGCTGAGGCCGGCGAAGAAAAAGAAAAGAAGAAAGCGACGAAACCGGTGAAAAAGGATGAAAAGTCCGCGCTGGTGAATCGCATGGGTGTCGATCCTTATAGTGGTTGGAAAGCGCACTATGAAATCCTACCCGGTAAGGAAAAAGTCGTCTCCGAGCTGAAAGCGCTGGCGCAGAATGCCGATCATGTCTATCTCGCAACCGACCTTGATCGCGAGGGAGAGGCGATTGCCTGGCACTTGCGGGAAATTATTGGCGGCGATGATAAACGCTTCAGCCGTGTAGTTTTTAACGAAATTACCAAAAATGCCATCCGTCAGGCGTTTGAGCAGCCGGGTGAATTGAATATTGACCGGGTGAACGCGCAGCAGGCGCGTCGGTTTATGGACCGCGTCGTCGGGTATATGGTTTCTCCGCTGCTGTGGAAGAAAATTGCCCGTGGGTTGTCCGCCGGCCGTGTACAGTCGGTGGCGGTGCGTCTGGTTGTTGAGCGCGAACGCGAGATCAAAGCGTTTGTACCGGAAGAGTTCTGGGAACTGCATGCCGATTTGCTGACGGGGGATGTCGCGCTGCAAATGCAGGTGACTCATCACAACGGTAAACCGTTCAAACCGGTGAATCAGGCGCAGACGCAGGCTGCGGTAAGCTTGCTGGAGAGCGCGCGCTACGTGGTTGCCGAGCGGGAAGACAAACCGACCAGCAGTAAGCCCGGCGCGCCTTTCATTACCTCGACGTTACAGCAGGCAGCCAGTACCCGTTTGGGGTTCGGCGTCAAGAAAACCATGATGATGGCTCAGCGTCTATATGAGGCGGGCTACATTACCTATATGCGTACCGATTCCACCAACCTCAGCCAGGATGCGCTGAGTATGGCGCGTGATTATATTGGTCATCAATTCGGTAAGCGTTATCTGCCGGAAACCGCCAACGTGTATGCCAGCAAGGTAAACTCCCAGGAAGCGCACGAAGCGATCCGCCCTTCCGATGTCACTGTGCTGTCTGAGCAGCTGGGCGATATGGAAACCGACGCGCAGAAGCTGTACCAGTTGATCTGGCGTCAGTTCGTGGCCTGTCAGATGACACCTGCACAGTATGATTCCACCACGCTGGTGGTCGGCGCGGGTGACTACCAGTTGCGCGCCAGGGGCCGCACGTTGCGTTTCGACGGTTGGACCAGAGTAATGCCGGCACTACGCAAGAGCGACGAAGACCGTACCTTGCCCGCCATCGAAGTCGGCCAGTCGCTGGAGTTGGAAAAATTGTTGCCGAGCCAGCATTTCACTAAGCCGCCAGCACGCTACAGCGAGGCATCGTTAGTGAAAGAACTGGAAAAACGCGGCATCGGCCGGCCGTCCACCTATGCGGCCATTATTTCCACAATCCAGGATCGTGGTTATGTGCGGGTGGAAAACCGTCGTTTTTATGCTGAAAAAATGGGGGAAATCGTCACTGACCGGTTGGAGGAAAACTTCCGCGAGTTGATGAGCTACGATTTCACCGCACGTATGGAAAACAGTTTAGATCTGGTCGCCAACAACCAAGCCGAGTGGAAAGCGGTGCTGGATGAGTTTTTTGCTGAATTTAGCAACCAGTTGGAAACCGCCGAACTGGAGCCGGAGTCTGGGGGGATGAAGCCTAACCAGATGGTGTTGACCAGCATTGACTGCCCGACTTGCGGCCGCAAAATGGGGATTCGCACCGCCAGTACCGGTGTATTTTTGGGCTGTTCTGGTTATGCGCTTCCGCCGAAAGAGCGCTGTAAAACGACGATCAACTTGATACCCGAAGCAGAAGTGCTGAACGTGCTGGAAGGGGATGAGGCGGAAACCAATGCTCTGCTTGCACGCCGTCGTTGTTCCAAATGTGGAACGGCGATGGATAGCTATCTGATTGATAATCAGCGCAAGCTCCATGTCTGTGGTAATAACCCGTCCTGCGATGGCTATGAAATCGAAGCAGGGGAATTCCGTCTGAAAGGATATGACGGCCCGATCGTTGAGTGTGAAAAATGCGGTTCTGAAATGCACCTGAAAATGGGGCGTTTCGGGAAGTATATGGCCTGTACCAACGAGGGTTGCGGCAATACTCGTAAGATTCTGCGTAATGGCGAAGTGGCTCCCCCCAAAGAAGACCCGGTACCGCTGCCGGAGTTGCCGTGCGAGAAATCTGACGCTTATTTTGTGTTGCGCGACGGCGCGGCGGGTGTGTTTCTGGCGGCGAATACGTTCCCGAAATCCCGGGAAACCCGGGCGCCGTTGGTGGAGGAGCTGGTTCGTTTTCATGATCGGTTGCCGGAGAAGTTACGCTATCTGGCGGAGGCGCCGGTTAGCGATCCGCAAGGAAACAAAACACTGGTGCGTTTTAGCCGCAAAACCAAGCAGCAATATGTCGCCTCGGAAAAGGATGGCAAGGCGACAGGATGGTCGGCCTTTTTTGTTGACGGCAAGTGGGTGGAGAACGTGAAGTAATCCGTATGACGCATAGGTCGTTGCATAGCGATAATGGCCAACCAGTGCAGTCCATGCGTGCGAATATTTATTGTGCGACCAGATAAAGATTAGAAAAGGTGATATTGAGCCAATCTGATCAATACGTGAAAAAGCCAGCCTTTGATCCAGGCTGGCTTTTTTATCATTGGGTAATGAATCTCGTACGCCGGCGGCCGATAACAGATATTGAGGTCATTGATTTTGAGCTAAGGCTGGTCTGTCTGATTGAAAATGGTTATATAAAATATTTTTTTATGATTAAATGTCATTTTAATGATAAAGAAACCATCGTGTATCCAACCGCAGTCAGACGACAACAGATAGCCTTAAATAATGAAAAATGTCGCGCGCATTACACCATTTGGAACGGGATAACTTATGAAACTGCAACAGCTTCGTTATATCGTTGAAGTTGTTAATCACAACCTGAATGTTTCCTCTACAGCCGAAGGGCTTTATACCTCGCAACCGGGTATCAGTAAGCAGGTCAGAATGCTGGAAGACGAGTTAGGCATTCAGATTTTTGCACGCAGCGGAAAGCATCTGACACAGGTCACGCCCGCCGGGCAGGAGATTATCCGCATCGCCCGAGAAGTGTTGTCGAAAGTGGATGCCATTAAGGCCGTCGCCGGTGAGCATACCTATCCTGATAAAGGTTCTCTGTACGTAGCGACGACTCACACGCAGGCGCGTTATGCGCTGCCGGATGTCATCAAGGGGTTTATCGAGCGCTATCCACGGGTTTCTCTGCATATGCATCAAGGGTCGCCGACGCAAATTGCCGAGGCTGTGGCGAAAGGCACCGCTGATTTCGCTATTGCGACCGAAGCGCTGCATTTGTACGAAGATTTAATCATGCTGCCTTGTTACCATTGGAATCGGGCTATTGTTGTGAAGCCCGATCATCCGTTGGCCGGTAAGGCGCATGTGTCGATTGAAGAGCTGGCGGCTTATCCATTGGTCACTTATACCTTTGGTTTTACAGGGCGTTCCGAACTGGATACAGCGTTCAATCGCACGGGGTTATCGCCACGGATTGTTTTTACCGCCACCGATGCTGATGTCATCAAAACCTATGTTCGCCTTGGTTTGGGGGTCGGCGTGATCGCCAATATGGCGGTAGATCCGATAAGCGACCCCGATTTGGTGACTATCAATGCTGACAACCTGTTCAGTTATAGCACCACGAAAATCGGTTTTCGCCGCAGTACCTTTCTTCGTAGTTATATGTATGATTTTATTAGGCGTTTTGCTCCCCATTTGACTCGGGATGTCGTGGACACGGCGATTTCGCTACGTTCGAATGAGGAAATCGAAGCCATGTTTCGGGATATCACGTTGCCGGTTAAATGATGCGGATATTTACTGTTATTGGTAAGCGCCGTGAAAGGGGCGTTGTTATTTTTATATAAAAATCAGGGGCACCCTATCGGGTGTCCCTGATTTGTTGTTGGGGAGCGGCTACGGTTACTCGTAGACTTTTTCCTTAAATTCGCACAAATCTTCAATCAGGCAGGCGCCGCAACGTGGCTTACGGGCGATGCAGGTGTAACGGCCATGTAAGATCAGCCAGTGATGGCAATCCACCTTGAATTCATTGGGTACGACTTTCAGCAGTTTCTCTTCCACCTGTTCGACATTTTTCCCCGGCGCAAATTGGGTGCGATTGCAAACGCGAAAAATATGCGTATCCACAGCGATAGTGGGCCAGCCAAACGCTGTATTCAGCACGACGTTGGCGGTTTTACGACCGACGCCCGGCAATGCTTCCAGCGCCGAGCGGTCTTCCGGCACCTGCCCCTGGTGTCGCTCCAGCAGGATACGGCAGGTCTTGATGATGTTTTCCGCTTTGGTGTTGAACAACCCAATGGTTTTGATATAGCCCTTAATCCCCTCGGCGCCGAGTTCCAGCATAGCCTGCGGCGTGTTGGCGATGGCATAGAGTGTGGCGGTGGCTTTATTGACGCTGACGTCCGTTGCCTGCGCCGATAGCAATACCGCGATGAGCAGCTCAAATGGCGTGTTGTAATTCAACTCCGTAGTGGGGTGCGGATTGTTATCCCGAAGACGTGTCAAAATACTGATCCGTTTTTCTTTATTCATTGGGTTCCGCCGTTGATATGTCCAGGGATTGGCGCCGGACGCACGGTGCTGGCGCGGCGTTGCCGGATTTTTTCATCAATAACATATTTCCCTGCCAGCAACAGCCCCAGACCGATAAAGGCGCCCGGCGGCAGGATCATCAGGAGAAACGGAGAATCCAGATGGACTATCTCAATACGCAACGCGCTGGCCCAGGAGCCCAGCAGCAGGTCGGCGCCGTCGAATAGCGTACCGTTACCCAAAATTTCACGCAGCGCGCCCAGAATGAACATGGCGCAGGTCGCCCCCAGACCGGTGAATAAGCCATCCAGTGCGGAGAGTAGAACGCCATTCTGGTAGGCGAAAGCTTCAGCGCGGCCCATTACGATGCAGTTGGTGACAATGAGCGGAATGAAGATCCCCAGCGACTGATAAAGACCATAGGCCCAGGCATTCATCAGCATCTGCACGATGGTGACGACCGATGCGATAATCATCACATAAATGGGGATTCGAATCTCGGCCGGCATCCATCGCCGCAGAGCAGAAACCGTCGCGTTGGTGCAAAACAGGACCAGCGTGGTAGCCAGCCCCAGCCCCAGTGCGTTAGTCGCCGTCGAGGTCACGGCTAGCAGTGGGCATAAGCCTAATAGCTGTACCAGCGCGGAGTTATTTTTCCACAGGCCCTGAAGGATAAGTTCCCGGATTGTCATGATGGCTGTACTCCACAGGCAGGCAGGGTGGTAATACGTGGCGGCAGGCTTTCCAGATACAGCGCTGCACGTTTGACAGCATTAACGACTGCACGGGGCGTGATGGTGGCACCAGTGAACTGATCGAACTGGCCGCCGTCCTTTTTCACCGCCCAACTACCGTCGTCATGGCTTTGCACTGTTTTGCCGGTGAAATGCCGGATCCAATTGGAAATACGAAGATCTATTTTGTCGCCCAGCCCCGGTGTCTCATGGTGTTCCGTCACCCGAGTACCCAACACCGTGCCGTGGAAATCGGCGCCGACAAGCAATTGAATGGCACCGGAGTAGCCATCAGGCGCGGTGATTTCCAGCGCGGCAGCTATCGGTTTCCCCTGTTTGAACGCGATAAATACCCGGTGAGGCGCGGCAGAACCGAGCTCAGGGTCGGAGACCAGATAACAGGCACTCAACATGTCGCTATCGTAGCGATCACGAGGAACGACTTGCTCCAGCAACGCACGCTGCTGAGCCTGCGCCTGCCCGGAAATGGTGTCTCGGGTGAGGGCATTGACCAGCGCGGTCAATCCGGTCGTCAGGGCGGCGAACAGCGCCAGCGTCGTGGCGTGGCGGCGCATGGTGGTAAACAGCATGTTCACTCCTCAGCGGTGGCCGTAAGCTCTGGGCTTGGTGAAGTAATCAATTAACGGCACGGTAATATTGGCCAGTAAGACCGCAAAGGCGACACCATCCGGATAACCACCGTAGGTGCGGATGGTCCAGATCAGCGCGCCAATCAGGGTGCCGAAAATAAGCCGACCGGTGTTGGTGGTTGAGGCGGTGACAGGGTCGGTAGCAATAAAGAACGCGCCCAGCATGGTGGCGCCGGAGAAAAGGTGCAGCAACGGCGGCGCATTGTGCTCCGGGTGCAGCGTCCAGCCGATGAAGGCGCATCCCGCCAGAGATAACAGCAAACTGCACGGAATATGCCAGTGAATGATGCGCAGTAGCATCAGCAGGAGGCCGCCGGCCAGAAATCCGGCGTTGACCCACTGCCAGCCTTCTCCGGCCAGTGGGCCGCGAAATAGCGGCTGATGCAAGATGGCCGTTGCCTCATGCCCGGAACGCAGCCCGGTTTTAAACGCATCAAGCGGGGTAGCCTGGCTAATACCGTCAATCCCCTGAATCAGTTGGTGTGCTGACAACCCTAAAGTGTTGTGCCCGGTCAAGATGGTCAACAACGTCTCCTCAAACCCGACTGGCCACGTCTGTAATCCCGACGGCGGCAACCAACTGGTCATCTGTACCGGGAAAGAGACCAGCAGAACGACGTAGCCGACCATGGCTGGATTGAATGGGTTTTGCCCCAGACCGCCATACAATTGTTTGGCAATAATAATGGCGAACGCGGTACCTGATACCACCATCCACCAGGGCGCCAGCGGCGGCAGGCTGATACCGAGCAACAGCGCGGTCAGCAGCGCCGAACTGTCCCGTAGCGCATCTCCTACCGGGCGTTTTCTTAGTGACAATGTCACTGCTTCGGCTATCAGCGCAGTCAGGCAGGCCAGCGCCACCTGAATCAGATTGCCATAACCGAAGAACCAGACCTGCGCGGCCATGCCGGGAATGCAGGCCGCAATCACCCAGCGCATTATGCTGTGGGTGCTTTGTCGATTATGTGTGAAGGGCGATGGTGCAATTCTGAAAGCCATTTATTCCTCTTGAGCCGCAGCCGCGGCTGCCTTGCGCGCTGTAACCCGTGCGATCGCCGCCGCGACGGCGGCTTTGCGCGGGTCTTCGTTTTCCGTGGGCGGAAGGCCGCCACTTGCTACCGTATCGGGTGCTGACGGTGTGGATGAGTCTGCGTCGGCCACCTGCTCGGCTTTACGTGCTTTGATACGGGCGATCGCCGCCGCGACGGCGGCTTTGCGCGGGTCGTCATCCGAGGTGGCTGTGGTTTGTGTCACCGTGGGGCCAGGTGTTGAAGGCAAGGGAGCTTGCGCATGGAGTTCGGCAGCCCTCGTCTGTGCTTTGCGGGCTTTGACACGCTCAATGGCGGCAGCCACGGCTGAGCGAGCATTATCCTCCGGCATATCCGCTGTTTTTCCCGCCTGTTTTTCTCGCGTTAATGCTTTACGGGCTTCCCGCGTGGCGATGACGGCACTGTTGTCCGGCAGTTGTCCGGGCTGAATCGCGATAATCGGTGAGGGGGTTTCCGCCTGACGCTGGCGCACGCGCTCCAGCGCAGCCGTCACTGCCGCCTTATCGGTACCGGAAAGGGTGGCTGCCGCGTGTTGATGGCGTTGTTCGCGTGCCTGTTTTTCCCGCACCAGCCGCGCCTGCCGGGCTTCATACCGGGCTTTAGCCGTATTCGCCCGATGTGTTTCGACATCTAACGCCCGAATTTCCGCTTTTTCCTGTCGGTAATACTGCACCAATGGAATATTGCTGGGGCACACATAGGCACAAGCCCCGCATTCAATGCAGTCGAACAGATGATGTTGACGCGCTTTCTCATGCTCATCACCGCGGCTGAACCAATACAGTTGTTGCGGCAATAATCCTGCCGGACAGGCATCGGCACATTTGCTGCAGCGGATACAGGCTTTCTCTGCTTCCGGCGGCTGCAACTCGTCGCGGGACGGGGCCAGAATACAGTTACTGATCTTGACGATGGGGACATCCAGCGCGGGCAGGGTGAAACCCATCAGCGGGCCGCCCATGACCACCATCGGCTGTGTTGTCGTGACGTGGTAGCCGGCATGACGCAGCAAGTGACGCACTGGGGTTCCCAACCGGGCCCAGACGTTACCGGGTTGGCGCAGTGCATCGCCGGTCAGTGTCACGACACGTTCTGTCAGCGGTTCACCGTCGAGCACCGCGCGTTTAATGGCATAAACGGTACCGATGTTCTGCATCAGTACGCCAATCGATGCGGAGTGTTTGCCGAACGGGACTTCCTTACCGGTCAGAATTTTGGTGAGCTGTTTGGCGCCGCCGGATGGGTATTTGGTGGGGATCACCCGCATCTGTATCCGGGGCAACGGTTTCAGCGCCTGCTTTAATGCGGTAATGGCTTCCGGTTTATTATCTTCGATCCCCAGCAGAATGCGCCCCGGTTGTAACAGGTGGTCGAGAATATCGATACCTTGCACGATCTCCGCTGCGTGCTCCTGCATCAGACGATCGTCGGCGGTAATGTAGGGTTCGCACTCTGCGGCGTTGATGATGAGCGTATCGATACCGCGCAGGCCACCTTGCAGTTTGGCGGCGGTGGGGAATCCTGCACCGCCGAGACCGGCGATGCCTGCCTGATGGAGATGCGCGAGCAGCTGGTCAGGCGTGGTCTGGCGGTAATCCGGCAGTGTTTGCCGATCACACCAGCGATCTTGCCCATCTGGAACGATGATAATGCTCAGCTCAGTCAAGCCTGATGGGTGGGTAGACATATGGTGACGGATGGCGAATACCGTGCCGGATGTCGGTGCGTGTACCGGCAACATCCGGCCGATGCCGCGGGTCAGCGGTTGACCGCGCAGAACCGGGTCGCCGACTTTTACGCACAGTTCGCCTTCCGGCCCCAGGTGCTGTTTAAGCGGAATAATAAAATAATCCGGCAACGGCATCTGCCGCAAAGGAATGCGACTTGACTGGGTTTTCATTTCAGGCGGATGGATACCGCCCGCAAAGTCCCAGATTCTGTCCTTGCGAAATATCGACAACAAATTAAGCATGGGTTTCTACCTGAATAACGCGCACCGGAATGGTGTCCAAATCCCATTTCCAGTCGGCGATCGTCGGCGTGAGCGGCCGCAGTTCGATACAGTCGGTCGGGCAAGGCGGTATGCACAGATCGCAGCCGGTGCACAGATCTCTGATCACGGTATGGACGGCGCGAGTGCTGCCGACAATCGCATCCACCGGGCAAGCCTGAATGCATTTGGTGCAACCGATACAGTGACTTTCATCGATCCAGGCCACCTTCCGCTGCGGCTCCGGCGGAATATCGTCCGACAACGGCTGTGGGTCAATATTCAGACGCTCGGCCAGTTTTAACATCAACGGTTCGCCGCCCGGTACGCACTTGTTGATGTGTTCGCCATTCAGTGCAATGGCTTCGGCGTAAGGGCGGCATCCTGGGTAGCCGCATTGACCGCACTGGCTTTGCGGCAGGAGTGCTTCGACTTCTTCCGCCAGGGGATTACCTTCGACGCGAAAGTAACGTGAGGCAAAGCCCAGAATGAGCCCGGAAATCAGCGCCAGAGCACAGAGCGCTGTGATAGCGATCCAGATTGCATCCATCAGAATTTCACCAATCCGGTAAAGCCCATAAAGGCTAACGACATCAGCCCGGCAGTGACTAGAGCGATAGAGGAGCCGCGGAACGGCGCAGGCACATCCGCAACGGTGATGCGCTCACGTAACGAAGCGAACAACACCATAACGAGAGAGAAACCTAGCGCTGCGCTGAAACCGTAGACAGTGGACTGCAGAAAATTGTGCGACTGGTTCACGTTGAGCAGTGCGACGCCGAGAACGGCACAGTTAGTTGTGATCAGCGGCAAAAAGATCCCGAGTAGGCGGTAGAGTGTTGGGCTGGTCTTCCGAACGGCCAGTTCGGTGAACTGAACCACCACCGCCAGTACCAGAATGAACGCCAGCGTGCGCAGATAAACCAGGCTCAGCGGCAGTAGGATATAGGCGTTGACCAACCACGCAAAAACCGACGCCACGGTCATGACGAACGTGGTGGCAAACCCCATGCCGATAGCGGTCTCGAGTTTTTTGGAGACGCCCATGAAAGGGCAGAGTCCCAGAAATTTCACCAGGACGAAATTGTTGACCAGGATAGTGCCAACAAATAACAGTATGTATTCGCTCATTGCAGTGCCTAACAACCCAAAACCCGCGTATTATCCGGCATTGTCGTCGGTTCGACAACTTACCCGATGTAGGGATATTGAGCCGTTGTTGAGGTATGAAGCCTGCATGGTGCGTTTTTCAGCGATCAATACATTGTGTGGCGGCGTTTTTTTACTCGCAGAGCCACTGATAAATGCGGTTCGGCGTCCATTGCGTGCTTAGTCGACAAAGTGCCTAGACGACAAAATGCCAAACTGATTTTGGTACGCAGCCGACATCAAATAATTTTCCGCCTGACGCTAATTCAGCGCGACGGTGATCGGCTGCTCGATACATATTGATAATTTCGTGACTGTCGGTCAGAGAATAATTGAGGTGGTCGAACAATTTTTCGAGACTTTCTGGTGTACTGACTTTTCTGAATTTAAGTAAATATTCGTAGACGCTCATTATGCAGCAATCAATAAATAAAAGGATAGAGGGAAATCAGTATATTCTTCCTTTTAAAACTGTCCATACCCAAATTCAAAAAGAAAGGTTATGGCAGGCTGTTAGTGACTGAAAGCATAATACCCCGCACCTCGATAGGTGTGCCGAATATAATGGCAAGAATAGGGGGTGGGTTAATGCTTAGCGCTATCATCAAAAAAAGAGTGAGCTATTTCTCAATTTTTTGATATTAAATTGATTTTTCTTGACTATGTCTATTCTCAACCACATTTCTCCTGGCGGATTTATCATTAAAAAAGCTATTGGTGAATCATTGCGCAATGTTATGAGCGGGTTTGTTAATATGATTTATCAGCGAGACAGTTAATGGTAATTAATATCTGAAATAACATAGTCGTTTGGGGAAGATAGCCTGTATTGGCTGTTTTCAAAGGCCGAGCCAGTCCGTGTATGAAAAATCAACATGTCTGCAAGCTAACGATAACGGGAATATTTCTTTTCGATTAATTAACGCTGTTAATTGGGCGATTCATTTCCGTGTTACGATTTTCACGTTTAATAACTTTACGGATGTTGCTGCAACAATCGCGAATGAAATGATGGTGCGATGATTTCGACTGCGGTCGTCAGTTAACATCATTGATGCGTATTGCCATTATTGCCGGCAAACTGAAATGGCGGAGGATGTTGCCAGGAGACGAATGGCATGGCGCGGATGGACAGGATGGGTACCGCACGGGGGCGCAGCACGGGAACCGTGCTGCGTATCGAGGATTAGCTATGGCTATTCAGCCGGTAGTAGAGGTCGTTCCAGCGTAGCGCATCACGCAATGCCGGCAGTGTGGTGTCCTTGTCGATGACGGTTAATTCAATCTGATTCATTTCCGCGTATAAGCGCAAATACTCAAGATCCAGCGCCTGGGTAAAGACCGTATGATGTGCGCCGCCGGCGATGATCCAGGCTTCAGCGGCAACCTCTAAAGACGGTTGGGCGCGCCACAACGCACGCGCTACCGGCAGTTTGGGCAGCGGATGCGGCTGTTCGACGGTATCCACCTGATTAACCAACAGACGGAAGCGGTCGCCCATATCGATCAGCGAGGCATTGAGCGCGGCCCCCGCCGGTGTGGAGAAAATCAGCCGGGCGGGATCGGCTTTACCGCCGATACCCAGGTATTGGGCATCCAGCAGGGGTTTTTCTTCTTTCGCGATGCTGGGACACACTTCCAGCATGTGCGCACCCACCACCATTTCGTTGCCGGGCTCGAAGTGATAGGTGTAATCCTCCATAAACGAGGTGCCGCCGGATAAACCGCCAGCCATGACTTTCATGATGCGCAGCAGCGCGGCGGTTTTCCAGTCGCCTTCGGCACCGAAGCCGTACCCTTGCTGCATCAAACGTTGAACCGCCAGACCGGGTAGTTGCTTTAAACCATAGAGGTTTTCGAAATTGGTCGTGAAGGCATGAAATTGCCCCTGTTCCAGAAAACGCCGCAGGCCGATCTCGATGCGCGCGGCATCCAGTAGGTTCTGGCGTTTAGCGCCGTTTAACCTGAGCGCATCCGTCAGGGTATAACTGGCTTCATACTCTTCTACCAGCGTGTCGATATCACCCTGACCGACGTCATCCACCACGCCAACCAGATCACCCAGCCCCCAGGCGCTGACGGAATAGCCGAACTGGATCTGCGCGCTGACTTTATCCCCCTCGGTGACGGCAACTTCGCGCATGTTATCGCCGAAGCGTGCGATGCGAAGCTGGCGGCTTTCCTGCTGAGCGGCCGCCACCCGCATCCATTTGGCGATGCGCGCATGGGAACGACTATCCTGCCAGTGGCCGACTACCACCTGATGTGACAGCCGCATACGGGCGCCGATAAACCCGAACTCACGGCCGCCGTGTGCGGTCTGGTTGAGGTTCATAAAATCCATATCCATGGTTTCCCAGGGAATATCGGCATTGAACTGGGTGTGGAATTGCAGCAAGGGTTTGTTGAGGATGCGTAACCCGCCGATCCACATTTTTGATGGCGAAAAAGTATGTAGCCAGGTCAGCAGACCGATGCAACTATCCTGATGATTAGCGTCGCGGCACAGCGCGGTGATTTCGTCGGGGGTTTTCGCCAATGGTTTCAGCACCAGACGGACGGGCAGCCCGGCATCCCGGTTCAGCCCGTTGACGACCTTTTCCGCATTTTCCTTGACCTGCCGAAGCGACTCCGGGCCGTAGAGATGCTGGCTGCCAATCACAAACCAGACTTCAAGCTGCTTGAATTGTTCCATGATAACTCCTGTGTAGGCTCCCAGGGAGAAAGTAAACGGGATTCTTCGCTGTCAATGTGTCCGTGGCGCCGTTGCGACCGCGTCATAGGCCGGTTCGGCGATACGACACCAGGACTGATAACGTTCATACAGTTGTTGGTAACAGGCGACGCGAGCGGGATCCGGCGTCAGCGTCCGTTCGATGCGACTGGCCATATGCTGTTGTGCTGTCGGAATATCGGCGTGAACGCCTGCCGCGACGGCGGCGAAAATCGCCGCGCCTAGTGCGCAGCATTGATCGGACGCGACGATTTGCAGCGGTCGGTTCATCACGTCAGTGCAAACCTGCATGATGGCTGGGGATTTCCGGGCGATCCCCCCCAGTGCCAGCAGATTGTCCACCGGGATATGCTGCGATTCGAAACACTCCATAATGGCGCGGGCACCGAACGCGGTGGCGGCAATAAAGCCGCCGAACAACGTCGGCGCATCAGTACCGAGATTGAGATCGGTAATCACGCCCTTCAGCCGCTGGTTAGCGAACGGCGTGCGGCGGCCGTTGAACCAGTCCAGCACCACGGGCAGGTGATCCAGCGTTGGGTTGTCGGCCCAGCTCTGTGTTAATTGCGCCAGCAGTCCGCTCTGTATTGTGTCGAGGCGCGGCGCCAGTTCCGGATATGTGACGGCTGCTTGCTGCAACGGCCAACTGAGCAGGCGGCCGAACCAGGCGTACATGTCGCCGAATGCCGATTGCCCCGCCTCTAGCCCAATAAAATCCGGGACAACGCTGCCGTTGACCTGGCCGCAGATCCCGGCAATGGTATGGTCGCCGACACGCGCATCATCAGCGATCAGGATGTCGCACGTTGAGGTACCGATCACCTTCACCAGGGTATAGGGCTGTGCGCCGGCACCGACGGCCCCCATATGGCAATCGAACGCGCCGCCGGCTATCGTCACCTGCTCGGATAGCCCCAGACGTTGCGCCCAGGCCGACGTCAACTTGCCGACTGGATGGTCGGCGGTCCAGGTGTCGGTGAACATCGGATAACGCAGCGTTTCCGTCAGGCAGGGATCCAGCGCCTGCAAAAAATTCTGCGGCGGCAGTCCGCCCCAGGAAGGATGCCACAACGATTTGTGCCCGGCGCTGCAACGACCGCGCCTCAGGGTATCCGGCGCGGTAGTGCCGGAAAGCAGGGCGGGGATCCAGTCACACAATTCAACCCAGGCCACTGCAGTCTGACGCACCGCCTGATCCGCGCGGGTCACATGCAGGATCTTGGCCCAGAACCATTCGGATGAATAAACGCCACCGATATAGCGGGTGTAGTCGGGGAACGAGCCGTCGTGGCAGTGCTGGTTGATGGCCTCGGCTTCTTCGATGGCGGTGTGATCCTTCCATAACACGAACATCGCGTTGGGGTTGTCGGCAAACTCCGGTCGTAGGGCGAGCACTGTTCCCTGATCATCGATGGGCGCAGGCGTGGAACCGGTGGTATCGACGCCGATGGCCACAATCTGCTGCCGTTGCGTCGCCGACAAACGGGTGATCACCGCGCGCATCGCCTGTTCCATAGCTTCTATATAGTCCAGGGGATGATGACGGAATTGGTTGCTGGCGGGATGGCAGTATTTTCCCTGACGCCAGCGCGGATAGTAGACAACTTCGGTTTCCAGTTCCCGCCCTTGCTGGCAATCCACCGCCAACGCACGGACAGAGTCGCTGCCAAAGTCGAGGCCCAGAGTAATCGCACCCGCACTCATCGTTCTGCTCCTGTAAGTCATGGGAGGTAATGCTGTTTACGATAGACAGGCCGTGGTGAGGTCGTGAGGAAGGGTTAGCTGGAAGTATGCATCTTTCTGCCATGGCGAGGGTTTTTGTGATGGCAGTCATAGGTTAATGGCAGGTTAAATTCGCTGAATATATGTATTAATCGGCTGTAGTTTCTGAATGTGATAACGCTCTCTATTCCTGCTCAAAATAACGGCTACAACTTACCGCGTCTGAGGACGCAGAGTGAGTGAAAATGATAACTTATTGTTTTTACTAAACTGTTAAAAGAGCAATCTTACCGAAAACGTTTACATGCAGGCCGATGCAACCGGATGTCGGCCCATGCAGGATAACAACGAGCGGAGAAAACCATGCATAAATTCACTAAGGTGCTGGCGGCGGTCGGACTGGCGGCAGTTATGTCACAATCGGCTATCGCCGAGACGATGAAGCTGGGGTTCCTGGTCAAACAACCGGAGGAACCCTGGTTCCAGACGGAGTGGCGATTCGCGGACAAGGCCGGTAAAGACCTGGGGTTTGATGTGATCAAAATCGCCGTGCCGGATGGCGAGAAAACCCTCAACGCCATCGACAGTCTGGCGGCCAGCGGCGCCAAAGGTTTTGTTATCTGTACCCCTGACCCGAAACTGGGGCCGGCGATTGTCGCCAAGGCCCGCAGCTATAACCTGAAAGTGGTGACGGTGGATGACCAATTCGTCAACGCCAAAGGGCAACCGATGGAAACGGTGCCGTTGGTGATGATGGCGGCGACCAAAATCGGCGAGCGTCAGGGCCAGGAACTGTGGAAGGAAATGAAAAAACGCGGCTGGAAACTGGAAGAGACTGCCGTGATGGCGATCACCGCCAACGAACTGGATACCGCGCGCCGCCGCACGACCGGTTCTATGGATGCCCTGAAAGCCGCCGGCTTCCCGGAAAAACAAATCTACCCGGTTCCCACCAAATCCAATGATATCCCCGGCGCTTTTGACGCGGGTAATTCGATGTTGGTGCAACACCCTAAAGTGAAAAACTGGCTGATTGTCGGCATGAACGACAACACGGTACTGGGCGGCGTTCGCGCGACCGAAGGTCAGGGCTTCAAGGCGGAAAACGTTATCGGTATCGGCATCAACGGGGTAGATGCGGTGAGCGAACTGTCCAAGGCTCAACCGACCGGATTCTATGGTTCGCTACTGCCGAGCCCGGATATCCACGGTTATAAGAGCATCCAGATGCTGTTCAATTGGGTGACGAAAGGCGCAGAACCACCGAAGTTCACCGAAGTAACCGATGTGGTGCTGATTACCCGAGATAACTTTAAGACGGAACTGCAGAAAAAAGGCCTGATGTAAGGTGCGTCGCGTCACCGGCGGGTGGCGGCGCGAAAGCGCGGAAAATCGGTGTGCGGGGGGCTCGCACACCGTCACACGGATGACGACGAATAAGCCTATTTTCTGTGTACAGCCAGGGTAAAGATGACATGCAGTATGCGCCCTTTAAAACGAGGAAGCCGAAATGACCGCATCGCCCTATTTATCGTTTCACGGCATAGGCAAAACATTTCCCGGCGTAAAGGCGCTGGATGACATCAGTTTCGACTGCCAGGCCGGGCAAATTCATGCGTTGATGGGGGAAAACGGGGCAGGAAAATCCACGTTGCTGAAAATTCTGAGCGGCAACTATGCCCCTTCGCAGGGAGTAATTCATATCCAAGGGCAACCGGTGCGCTTCAACAATACTATGGAAGCGCTCAACGCCGGTGTCGCCATTATCTACCAGGAACTGCATCTGGTACCGGAAATGACGGTGGCCGAAAATATCTATCTGGGGCAGTTGCCGCACAAAAGCGGCATCGTGAATTATTCGTTGTTGCGTTACGAATCCCGTCTGCAACTGGAGCATCTGGGGCTGGATATCGACCCGGACACCCCGTTGAAATACCTCTCCATCGGCCAGTGGCAGATGGTGGAGATCGCCAAGGCGCTGGCGCGCAACGCCAAAATTATTGCTTTCGACGAACCCACCAGTTCGCTTTCCGCCCGTGAGATCGAACAGTTGTTTCGTGTGATCCGGGAGTTGCGGGCCGAAGGCCGGGTCATCCTGTACGTGTCCCATCGCATGGAGGAGATTTTCACCCTCAGCGACGCGATTACCGTGTTCAAAGACGGCCGCTATGTGAATACTTTCGACGATGTGGCGCAGGTGAGCCATGAGCAATTGGTGCAGGCAATGGTCGGCCGCAATATCGGCGATATTTACGGTTATGCGGCGCGGCCGCATGGCGAAGAACGTCTGGTACTGCGCGAGGTCAAGGCCACAGGCGTGAAATCGCCCGTATCGCTCAGCGTGCGCAGTGGGGAGATCGTCGGCCTGTTCGGGCTGGTGGGCGCAGGGCGCAGCGAATTGATGAAAGCGTTATTCGGCGCCACCGCCATTACCGGCGGTGAGGTGTTGCTGGATGGACATCCCTTCCATGCTCGCACGCCTGGCGCCGCGATCCAGGCCGGGCTGATGTTGTGCCCGGAAGATCGCAAAGCCGACGGTATCATTCCGGTGCACTCGGTACAGGACAATATCAACATCAGCGCCCGTCGCAAGCATATCAAAGGTGGCTTCATCATTAATGAGTCATGGGAAGAAGCGAACGCCGAGCGTCATATCCAGTCATTGAATATCAAGACGCCCTCGGCGGAGCAATTGATCATGAATCTGTCCGGCGGCAACCAGCAGAAGGCCATTCTGGGGCGTTGGTTGTCGGAGGAGATGAAAGTCATCATGTTGGACGAGCCGACGCGCGGCATTGACGTGGGCGCCAAGCACGAAATTTACCATGTGATTTATGAACTGGCCCGTCAGGGTATTGCGGTGTTGTTTGCCTCCAGCGACCTGCCTGAGGTGCTGGGGTTGGCGGATCGCATTGTGGTCATGCGTGAGGGCGCCGTTTCCGGCGAGCTACCGCACGATGAGGCCAGCGAACAGAAGGTCCTGAGTCTGGCGATGTTGAAAACGACCGCCACTGAACCCGCGGTTGCCTGACCGCCAAGGAGTCGATAAATGTCTACAGTGAGTTCTCCTGCCCACGCCAGCAAATCACAAGGCCTGAGTCTGTCCCGCATTTGGGATAACTACGGCATGTTGGTGGTGTTTGCTGCGCTGTTTCTGGCTTGCATGTTATTCGTGCCGAATTTCGCTACCTTCGTCAACATGAAAGGCTTGGGTTTGGCGATATCCATGTCGGGCATGGTGGCCTGCGGTATGTTGTTCTGCCTGGCTTCCGGTGATTTCGACTTGTCGGTCGCCTCGGTGATTGCCTGTGCCGGCGTGACCACCGCAGTGGTGATCAACGTCAGTGAAAGCCTGTGGATCGGCGTGGGCGCCGGGCTGTTGCTGGGGATGGCGTTCGGCCTGCTCAACGGGTTTGTTATCGCCCAGCTGAAAATTAACGCCCTGATCACTACGTTGGCCACGATGCAGATTGTACGCGGTCTGGCGTACATCATCTCGGATGGTAAAGCGGTAGGTATTGAAGACGAGCGTTTTTTCACCCTGGGCTATGCTAACTGGTTGGGACTACCGGCGCCGATCTGGCTAACCGCTATCTGCATGGTGCTGTTCGGGTTGCTGTTAAATAAGACGACCTTTGGCCGTAACACGCTGGCGATCGGCGGTAATGAGGAAGCCGCACGGTTGGCCGGGGTGCCAGTGGTGCGAACCAAAATTATTATTTTCGGCCTGTCCGGGCTGGTTTCCGCAGCGGCGGGCATCATCCTGGCGTCACGGATGACCAGCGGCCAGCCGATGACGTCGATTGGTTATGAGCTGATCGTGATTTCAGCCTGCGTACTGGGCGGCGTGTCACTGAAAGGCGGTATCGGCAAGATATCCTATGTGGTGGCTGGGGTGTTGATTCTGGGGACGGTGGAAAACGCTATGAACCTGCTGAATATTTCACCCTTCGCCCAGTATGTGGTGCGCGGTCTGATCCTGCTGGCGGCGGTCATTTTCGACCGCTACAAACAACTGGCAAAGAAAACCGTCTGATCAGGGGAAGTCCCCAGGAATGGGACGAAGGATGATAATGGGCAGATGAACATTATCTTGATGAATTTGCCTTGATGCGTATTGCTTTTCAGGAGGCCGAATGTATCACCGTATGGCGCATGAAACCCAGTCCAACCCGCTGTTGCCCGGCTATGCATTCAACGCTTATCTGGTCGCCGGATTGACGCCTATTTTGGCGGGCGGGCCATTGGATTTTTTCATCGACCGTCCCGATGGCATGAAGGGGTACATCATCAATCTGACTATCAAGGGGCAGGGGAAAGTGTTGGATGGCGATGAAACTTTTTATTGCAACCCAGGCGATCTGTTGCTGTTTCCGCCGCGTTCCCGCCACTACTACGGTCGCGCCCCCGGCAGTGATTGTTGGTATCACCGCTGGGTCTATTTCCGACCGCGCGCCTACTGGGCAGACTGGCTGGAATGGCACAGCCGGGGATGCGATGTCGGCCGGCTAACGCTGTCAAGCACCACCTTGTTGCAGGAGTTCGATCGGCTGTTTGTCCATATTGAACAGACGCATCGATCCGGCCGCCGGTTTTCTGAGGAGCTGGCGATGAATCTGTTGGAGCGGTTGCTGATTCGGGCGATGGAAGAGGATCCACAAAGCCCGGAGCGCATTATGGATCCCCGCATTATTGAAGCTTGTCAGTATGTAACGGGTAATCTGGCGGGTGAACTGCGTATCGATGAGGTGGCGCGCCATGTCTGTTTGTCGCCGTCGCGGTTGGCGCATCTGTTCCGGGAGCAAGTCGGGGTGAATATTCTGCGCTGGCGCGAAGATCAGCGGGTGATACGTGCCAAGCTGTTGCTGCAGACGACACAGGAGTCCATCGCCACCATTGGCCGGGTGGTGGGCTATGACGATCAACTGTACTTTTCCCGCGTCTTTCGTAAGCGTGTTGGCGTCAGCCCAAGCGATTTTCGGCGCCGGCACAGTGAAATCCACCGGCCGACGGAGCCGTCGTCGGATGGCAGATGGCGCGAGGATGCCGCGGAGAGCCCGCGGCTGGTGGTCGGTTCCTGAGCACGATTCACGGTAAGCCCACTGAGAGTTGACCGGGTGCGGTGCTATACTCATTTTTCCATGACGATAGAGGGCCTGATATTCAGGCCCGGTTACTGAGGGGAAATATGTATGGCAGAAACTCTCCGAGTCGGGTTGCTAGGCTATGGTTATGCCAGTAAGACGTTTCACGCACCGCTGATCATTTCTACTCCCGGCCTGATGCTGGTGGCGGTGTCCAGCAGCGATGCCGACAAGGTTCATGCCGATTTGCCGTCTGTCCGCGTCGAACGCGAGCCGCAAGTGTTGTTCAACGATCCTGATATCGATCTGATTGTGATCCCCACGCCTAACGATACCCATTTCCCGCTGGTGAAACAGGCTCTGGAAGCCGGCAAACATGTGGTGGTGGATAAGCCATTCACAGTGACGTTGTCACAAGCTAACGAGCTGAACCGGTTGGCGCAGAGCCGGGGAAAATTACTCTCCGTCTTCCATAGTCGCCGTTGGGATAGCGATTACCTGACGTTGCGGCAATTGTTGAGCACCGGCGTATTGGGCGATGTGGTGTATATGGAATCACACTTTGACCGTTACCGGCCGGAGGTGAGAAAACGCTGGCGCGAAGATGGCAGCGTCGGCAGCGGCATCTGGTACGATCTCGCGCCTCATTTAATTGACCAGGTTCTGCAACTGTTCGGTCAACCGGTATCTATCCAGGTGGATATGGCGCAACTGCGGCCGGGCAGCAAATCGATCGACTATTTTCATGCCACGCTGCTTTATCCGTTGCGGCGAGTGGTGCTACATAGCACCATGCTGGCGGCGGCAGAAAGCGCGCGTTTTGTCGTTCATGGCACGCAGGGCAGCTACGTGAAGTTCGGGTTGGATCCGCAGGAGGGGCTACTGAAAGAAGGGCAGCGTCCGGACGACCACGCCGAGTGGGGCCAGGATCAACGCGACGGTGTGCTGACGGTGTGCCAGAACGGCGTTCTCGCGCAGCAGACGATACCCACTATCCCCGGTCAGTATCAGGCGTACTATGCGGGGATCCGCGATGCAATACGAGGTGATGGCGAAAACCCGGTACCCGCTGAGCAGGCAATCAAAGTGATGGAGTTGATTGAACTGGGGCTGGAGTCTTGGGAGCAGAAAAAGGCCATGACATTGAAGAACCATTGACCGGATGCCCGCTAACGGTGTTGCCGTTAGCGGGAGCTACAGCCATTATGGGGGGCCGCCGACGTATTTTCCGTCGGTTTTTTCGATCCACCAGGAGACGCTGTTCATGAATATAAAAACCGGCATTGCATTCTCGCTCGCCGCCATCATCTCGCCTTGCGCCAATGCGTTGGATGCGTTCAACCCGGTTATTTCGAATATGTCCGTATTGTTTGATTTCAATCCGGCACGGGGTGATATCCGGACGCTGACCAGCAGAATCTACAATGACGATGGCTCGCTGGACTATGAAATGAATCTGCTGATGGATCGTCAGGGCTGCGTGACGGCATTCGGCGCGAAGAACGTGTCGGACAAGAAGTTCACCGAGTTATTCCGAAAAGATCACGCATTGAAAGGCAAGGATGAGCGTGGCGAGGTGACATTGACTCTTGATGATAAGTGTCGGTTCGTCACAAAAACGGATTCCACCGGAACGGCCAAATTTACCTATGGCGAAAACGGGTTGATCACATCCGTCTCTTCCGCGAAGACCGGGCAGACGGTGATGACATATCAGTATGATACGTTCGGCATGCTGGCAGGGGTTGAGACGTTCATGAACGGGAAGACTTTCCTGCAAAATCGGCTCCAGTGCGATGTTGCTGGGGATAAACCCTTTGATTGCCTGTCCATGACGCGGGTTCAGGGGATAACGGTTGCCACCATCAAAATGAATTGCGACTACGATGATAATGGGCTGGCATATCAGTGCAACATGCTTTCTGTGTTGGGGCGCGGTGAGAAGCAAAAACTCCGCAAACAGCGCGTCAGCACTACGGTGACGTATTATCCCCGTACCGACATCATATAAACCCAAGGATTGTCCGCGCTGACATTACCGATTCGCCAGGTTTAGAGGCGGCGGTTGAATAAGTGTTCAGTCTTTGAGGCGTAAGCTGTATTGCACGAGATGGATCGTTCAGGCGCCGCGTAACGTCAGGCAACAATAGCCGGGCAGCAACAATAAGTTGATAGCGCTAGAGGTTGTGTTTATGTTGATGTTTTGCCGCACGCTTTGCGGCAATAATGGATACACCCGAATAGCCGAATGTTTTCGACAGGCGATCCCAGGATCGCCTGTATTTTTAGTGGCAGAGGATGAAAGTACGTTATGACATGGTTTCAGCGCTTGAAGATTGACAAATTTTTGCTGGTTTTGATTTGCGTGGTGATCACCGCATCGATATTTCCCTGTGAAGGGGTTATCAAAGTCTTTTTCGAAAACCTGACGACGGCGGCCATCGCGCTGCTGTTTTTTATGCACGGCGCCAAGCTGTCCCGCGATGCCATTACCGCAGGGATGGGGCACTGGCGGCTTCATCTGGTGGTTTTCGCCAGTACCTTCATTCTGTTTCCTCTGCTCGGCATAGGTATGTCCTTTCTATCGCCGCAAGTGCTGACGCCGAGCCTGTATCTTGGTTTTCTTTATTTGTGTGCGATGCCCGCTACTGTTCAGTCCGCCATTGCGTTTACCTCCATGGCGGGCGGCAATGTGGCGGCAGCTATCTGTAGCGCGTCGTCTTCCAGCATTCTTGGCGTGTTCTTATCGCCGATTTTGGTGGGGCTGCTGATGAATACCCAGGGGGCGCAGACCGACACGTTGCATGCTATCGGCGCTATTATCATGCAGTTGATGGTGCCTTTCGTTATTGGTCATCTGTCCCGCCCGCTGATCGGCAAATGGGTCGATCGTCATCGTAAACTGATTAATATCACTGACCGGTCATCCATTTTGTTGGTGGTGTATGTGGCGTTCAGCGAAGCGGTGGTGCAGGGGATATGGCATCAGATCAATGGCTGGTCGCTGTTGGCGGTGGTTGCGGTATCGCTGGTACTGCTGGGGATAGTGATTTGTGCAACGACGCTGGCCGCCCGCAAGCTGGGATTCGATACTGAGGATGAGATTACCATTGTGTTTTGCGGTTCCAAAAAGAGCCTGGCCAACGGTATCCCCATGGCGAATGTGTTGTTTCCGGCTGCGGCGGTGGGCACCATGGTGCTGCCACTGATGATTTTTCATCAAATCCAATTGATGGTATGTGCGACGCTAGCCCAGCGTTACGCGAAAAAGGCCTCGGCACAGAAAAGCGAAAAGCAGACCGGTTGAGATTGCATTACTCAGTTCGAATGATGCAATCGCTTGTGCTGAGTTTATTTTATGCCTGGAATGGCAGCCAATGGCTGATCACTCACCACCATTGGTCGGTGCTGCCTGCAGAATAACTTTTTTGCTGTTGAGACAGAATAATCAAAGCGGATACCCCAGGTATCCGCTTTGGTTTACGTCGTGAGGCGTTAGGCCTGGCGCTGGAGGACTCGCTGGCGGATACGCGCTTTTTCCTCTTCGGAAATGAAGGCAACGTTCAGACCGTTTTCCTGCGCCTGTCGCATATTTTCTTGTGTCAGCCCGGCCAGTGGCGCGGCCACTTCATATTCATGGCCAATATCAATGCCCTGAACCGCAGGGTCGTCAGTGTTGATGGTGGCGGGAATGCCGTGGTGCAGAAAATGCACCAACGGATGTTCAGCCAATTCTTTGACGGTACTGGTCTGCAGATTGGAGGTCAGGCAGGATTCGATGCCGATTTGGTACTCCGCCATATATTCCATCAGTGTGCTGTCAATAATGGCGGTAACGCCGTGGCCGATGCGCTCGGCGCCCAGATGTTCAATCGCCTGCCAGATACTTTCCGGCCCGACGGCTTCGCCGGCATGCACGGTAATATGCCAACCTGCATCTTTCGCTTGCTTGAAATGACGGGTGAATAACGAACCAGGGTAGCCCAGCTCATCGCCCGCCAGATCGACCGCAACAATCTGATCCCGATACGCCAGCAACGCATCCAGTTCCTGTTGACAAGCCTCGGTACCAAAGGTGCGGCTCATGATGCCGATCAGGTTGATGTCAACATGGTGGTTGTAGTCGCGACAACCGGCAGCGATACCGTCAATCACGGCTTCGACTACGCCCTGCAACGGCAGATTGTGGCTGCGCGCCATGTAATAGGGGGAAAAGCGCAGCTCCGCATAGTCCAGCCCGGCGTGAATAGCGTCCACGACGTTTTCATAAGCGATGCGTCGGCAGGCATCCAGCGAGCCGAGGACGGCAACGCCCCAGTCAAGTTTTTGCAGGAAACGCAGCAGATCGGGTTCATTGTTGACAACCTGAATATGCGGCAAGAGTGCAGTGACGTTTTTTCCGGGGAGGGAAATGTTAAATTGGCGGCCCAGATCAAGAATGGTTTGAGGGCGGATGTTGCCATCAAGGTGGCGATGGATATCCGTCAAAGGAATACGCGGATCGATCATGTTATGCTCTTTATAAAAAATCCATCAATTAAGTTACTGTCAAGTATAAGAATAAAACCTTGCGGTTTGCCATCGAATAAACCGAAAAGAGAGTGTTAATCCTTGGAATCGACGCTTGATGGGATAAGTATTAACCATTGATGGCGGTTATGAAAAGGCACCCATTTGGGTGCCTTACATTGATTATTTAGCTGTCGGCGTTGATGGTTCCGCTGGAGTCTGCGTGTCATCGTCGCCTTCTTCTTCCGTTCCTTCCTGCGTCGGTACGCTGATGAACGGTGCGAGGAATTCCGCCAGCGGAATCTTACGCGCGTTGAACGTTACGAAGCCGTCCGCATACTGCAGTGAGCTGGTGATGGCGTTATTCTGGGTAACGGTTACTTGACTCATCTGGCCGATATTGGCCATCAGCTGTGTTTGTTGCCGGGCCATGGTCTCCGTCTGTTTTTTCTGCTCGTCGGATGTGGCTTTGGGCGCGGTTTGCACCATAAGCTCCGTGATCATATCCAGCGGTACGTTCAGCTTGGCGTCTACCTTCTTCACCGAATTGCGGAACAGCGTTTCTTCGTCTGATTGGGCGGGGGCGGCTGACGTCGCCGCGGCTTTTTGCAGCGGATCCGTCATATCGATCGCGAAAGTGAAGGTACTTTCGCCCTTGGCGTTTTTCCAGCTCAGCGGCGCGACGCTGATGGTCGGATTGCCTTTTAGCAGCAAGGGCAGATTGTGCAATACCACGGATGACAATTGTTGGGTATAGGTATCCGCCGTCGTGTTGTCGTCGATGTTTCTCAGCATCTCGCGATACGTTTTATGGTACTCGGTGGCAAACTGCTTGGTGCCCTTGCCGTCGAAGCCTGAGAAGTTGATATTCATCATCAGGCTACCCAGATTTTGATCACGCCACATGATGGAACCGAGCGTCAGCGCGGACTTGCCAGCCAGATTGGTGGTGTCTTCCGATACCTGGCTTGTCAGCGCTAAATCGTTAATAGTGACGCTGTCACCTTCCTGAATATCCAACGCCAGTTTTTTCAGCGTCAGTGTGTTGTCGCCCAGATCAATATCGAACTTCCCTTTGTGGGTATTGCTGGACAGCGCCATGTCCTGCAGAGACAGTTTTTCCGTTACCCCGTCAATCCGATTTTTCTCCATGAGCAGGCTGCCGAGGGTTCCGGAGATCTCGGCGGCGCGTAGATCGCTGGAGAGATTCAGTTGCAGACTGGCGCCGCTGAAATTGAGTTTTGTATCGGGGGATTGTGTATCCAGCGCAAGCAGCATCACCGTGGAATGAGTATCACCGTTATATGAGATGCGGCTATCAACCGAGATAAAGGGTTTGTTGCTGGTCATCTCAAACAACGGCTTTACGGCTTCCGTATTCGCCAGTTCAGCATGTACCGATGCCATGACCGGCGCCAGCGAGAACGGCCGAATTGGGAATGGCCCGTGGGATATCTCGGCGTTGACGACGATCTCTTTATCTGCGGCCGGCTCGCCTTCTGTCTGAACCACCAGAGCCAGCCGGCTGGTGAACACGCCACGCTGGTAGTCACGGTAGGCCACTTTCAGGCGGGAATTGGGGTAGTTGGTTTTTAATACGTTATTGAGGCTATCGGTGGCTTCACCAATGTGCTTTTCAATTTGCTGCCCCGTTATCCAAGAGGCACCGGTCCAGATAGCGCCAAGTGCAATGATAACGCCAACTGCCACTACGGTCTTTTTTGCCACGGTATAGTTCCTTGTTGATGAATGATGCCTGCACTCCGGCGAAGAAAGAGGCAGCCGTTATACACTTAACGGTTGATTATAAACGCGGGCGATGTGCCCCTCACCCTGAACGCTGACTGCTGCATCATTAGCCGGAATAAAGCAGGACTCGCCCGGCGACAGCATTACCGTCTGGTGGCCATTATCCAATAGCGCTTTCCCGTTGATACAGAAAATAATCGCCGCACTGGACAACGTGATGGTTTGGGCTTGCTGATCCAGAGAGTGCAGGGAAAAAGCAAAGTCATCGACCGGGATCGGGAAGCGCAATTCGCTGGCGTTTTTTATCGGTCGGGTGAGCAAACTTTCCGCCGTTCTGCCGACAAATTTAACGTTGGCAACCAATTCGGGGATATCGATGTACTTGGGGGTTAACCCGGCGCGTAGCACATTGTCGGAATTAGCCATCACTTCCAGACCAACGCCATGGAGGTAGGCATGCGGCGTTTCCGCATGCAGGAACATGGCTTCGCCTGGCTGGAGCTGGACAACATTCAGCAGCAATGGAGAAAACAGCCCGCTGTCGTCGGGATAAAACTGTGCGATGAAACGTATCGTATCCCAGGGTTCACCCCGGTTTTTCTCCAGCGAATCAAACAACATGTCAAGCGCCCGGCGTTTTTCCTCGCCTGACATATTCAGCAAGCTTGAGAACAGAATGGACAGATTATTACTGTCAGGCTGTTGCAGAAACGCGCCGATAGCCGGATGCGCGTCGGCCAATGGGGTGAACTGGCTGATCATGTCCGATGACTCCCGGAAGCCATTCATGGCCAGAAACGGCGTCAGTGCAAATACCAACTCGGGTTTGTGGTTGGCATCTTTGTAATTGCGTTCAGGTGAATCGAATGGAATGCCGGCGGCGTTTTCACGGGCATAACCTTCTTCGGCTGCGGATTTGGAAGGATGTACCTGAATAGAGAGCGGCTGTTCGGCGCAGAGTACCTTGAAAAGAAATGGTAATTCGCCGAAGCGACGCGCCACGGCGTCACCCAGCGACGCGGATAAATCCGCAGTGATGCGATCGCGTAGATTGTGTTCGGCGCCATTGTCGTCAAGGACGAAAGAACTGCTTTTAGGATGTGCGCCCATCCACAGCTCCGCCATCGGCAACCCATCAGGATTCGCAATGCCATAGAGCTCGGTCAAAGCGTGTTTGCTGCCCCAGGCATAGTGTTGGATGTTGTTGCGCATTTTTTGCATGACGGCTTCTCATTGTTAAATTAACTGTTAAATTTGGCCATGAATACGAGGGTTCAATCAGAGAAATATTGTGTCGTATTTATCGATAACGGCCATGGTAATGCTTTATAAGCCATGATTCCAGAAGGATAAAATCCGTCAGCCTGATGAAATGATGTTTATTGTGAAGGAGAAAACCGTGTCTATAACTCGAGTGGAAAAAGATTCTATGGGCGAAGTGTCTGTCCCCGCTGATAGATTGTGGGGGGCACAAACCCAGCGCTCGCTGGAGCACTTCCGTATTTCTGAAGAGAAAATGCCTGCCGCTCTGATTGCCGCATTGGCGCTAACCAAACGGGCGGCTGCGCGTGTTAATTGTGACCTGGGATTACTGCCGACGGATCGGGCCGACGCCATTATTCATGCCGCTGACGAGGTTTTAGCTGGGACGCACGGTGCCGAGTTCCCGCTGGCGATCTGGCAAACTGGGTCCGGTACGCAAACCAATATGAATATGAATGAAGTGCTGGCCAACCGAGCCAGCGAACTGTTAGGGGGCGTTCGTGGCGGCGACAGGCGGGTTCACCCCAATGACGATGTCAATAAGAGCCAGAGTTCTAATGATGTTTTCCCGACGGCCATGCATGTTGCCGCCGTATCGGCCGTGCGGGAACATTTGATTCCGCAATTGACGGCTTTGCAGCATACGTTGGCCAATAAGGCCGGGCAGTTTCGGCATATTGTGAAAATCGGCCGTACCCATTTACAGGATGCCACGCCATTAACCCTGGGGCAGGAAATATCCGGATGGTGCGCGATGTTGGAACACAGCCGCAGGCATGTCGAAAACACGCTTCCCCATTTATGTGAGCTGGCGTTAGGAGGAACGGCGGTGGGTACCGGCCTGAATACGCATCCGGAATATGCGCGCCGCGTAGCGGAGGCGCTGGCTGAATTGACGGGGCATCCGTTTGTCTCGGCACCCAATAAATTTGAAGCGCTGGCGACGTGCGATGCGCTGGTGCAAGGACATGGCGCGTTGAAGGGGCTGGCCGCTTCATTGATGAAAATCGCGAATGATGTGCGCTGGCTGGCTTCCGGGCCGCGATGCGGTATCGGCGAGTTGCGTATTCCGGAAAATGAACCCGGCAGTTCAATTATGCCGGGCAAAGTGAATCCGACGCAGTGCGAGGCGTTGACCATGGTGTGCTGCCAGGTGATGGGGAATGATGTCGCGATCAACATGGGGGGGGCCTCCGGTAATTTTGAGCTCAATGTGTACCGGCCCATGATTATTCATAATTTTTTGCAATCAATCCGCCTGCTGGCCGACGGTATGAACAGTTTCAATGTCCATTGCGCCGTGGGGGTTGAACCGGATCTGGTGCGTATCGAACACTTGTTGAACGATTCCCTGATGCTGGTGACTGCGCTAAATCCGCACATCGGGTACGACAAAGCGGCGGAGATTGCCAAGCGCGCGCATCATGAAGGGCTGACGTTGAAAGCAGCGGCACTGAAACTGGGATATTTGACGGAATCCCAGTTTGATGAATGGGTTCGGCCGGAAAATATGGTCGGCAGCATGAAGCGTGGACAGTAAAGGATGAAGGCCTGCCCTAACTAGCTCTCGTCAACATAGAGATGCAGCCGGGGAATGATAAGCCGCAACGGTTTCGCCTGAGGTTTATGTCGATGTCGGATGTTTTCGGCATCATAATCCCCGAGTTCGCCGATAATAGGCATCATGCCTTCCTGGCATAGCACCAGCAGCGGTGATGGGCAGGGATACTGTACTTGTTTCTGCTCATCCGGATACCAGACCCGGGCAATCGGTTGTACTTTGACCGGGCGTTTGATTTTCAATATCGCACTGGCCGGTAGCGCGTTTATCTCATTAATTTCAGCAGCGATCAGCGATGCTCGCTGTTCTTTGCTGTAGGGCGCCACCGCGCGGCCGGATTGCAAGCTTTTTTCCAGTTTTGCCAGCAGCTCTTCGCGCGTCAAATTTTTAATGATGTTTTTATTGGCCCAACCAAAACGAACGGATGCGGGGTCGGTCAGCATGATGACCTGACGATAAGCGCTTAATGTGATCAATCCGCGAAGGTGGGTATGTACAAAATCAAAGCGTTGCTCAGGCTCCAACCCGGATTCGACGGTGATAATCTGTTCCAGCGCTGACTTTAACTGGTTGATTTTCGCGATCAGGTTGCTGGCGGCTTGGCTTTCCTGTGACTTCACGGTGAAACAAAGCACACCGGGGAGGCGAATCGCCGATTTGCTGCTGACGCGCTCAGAATAATGGTGAATGAATAACCGCCGAAAATGTTGTAGCCCCAAATCTCGCGCCGTTTCACCCGTATGACGGCAAACCGCGATGCGGTTGACCGGGTCGTGTTCACAGCCTTTGTCCACCGGAGGCAACGGATGAATACATCCCCCCAGATAGTGGAAAGACAAAAATAGCTGTTGCATGTCTTTCAGTGCCATTTCCATATGTTGAAAATGAGTCGTCATGCGTTCTATTAAATCGTATGCAGCCATAGAGGTATCTTATTAGTTACAACATACTGTTTATTTAAACTCAAAACAGCCTCCTCAAGCAACAGCAGATCGTACATCAGCTCAACAGGAAGAATAAGGCACAGTTTCTCGTCAAATATCCCCCGTTTCAGTGCCGCTGCTTTCAACGTCATCCCTTCACTACCTCCGTCGCCTTGTCGCCCCCGATATGTGGATTTAGGCGTAATGGGGTTATTTGTGAGTCAATGCATTAAGTTTGAACCCGACTAGTACGGCTATGAACAGCAGCAAGGATAAGAACACGACGACACCATTCCAGCCATAGTGATACCAAAAGAATCCACCGGTTGTTCCCGCCAAACTGGAACCCAAATAGTAGAAAAACAGGTACATGGAGGCTGCCTGACCTTTGGCGCGTTGTGCACGCAGCCCAATCCAGCTGCTCGTCACCGAATGGGAGGCAAAGAAGCCAGCCGTGAACAACATCATGCCGCAGAAGACCGCAATCAATGAGTCGCACATCGTTACAAGCAATCCCAACAACATAAGCGCAGTAAAACCGACGAGTACCGGCCCGCGACCAAAACGGACAGTCATCGCGCCTGCGCGAGGAGAGGCGTAACTACCGGTCAGAAAAACCACGGACAGCATACCGACCACGGTTTGGCTCAGATGGTAAGGTTCAGCCAGCAGGCGATAGCTAATATAGTTGAACAGCGTTACAAAAGACCCCATCAGCAGGAAACCTTCCACAAACAGCAAGGGCAGACCGGCATCCCGCCAGTGCAAACGGGCATTGATTAGCAAGGTTCGCGGCCGCAGGGAGCCGGCGCGAAAATGACGGGACGCCGGCAACGCTCGCCAAAAAGTGATGGATGCGGCCAACGCAATAAAACCGATCGCCGCCATGGCTATACGCCAGCCCAAAAAATCGGTCATGACCCCGGTCAGCAACCGACCACTCATACCGCCAATCGAGTTACCGCTGATATACAACCCCATGGAAAAGGCCACTACGCTCGGGTGAATTTCTTCGCTCAAATACGTCATCGCGACTGCGGCAACGCCGCTTAACGCTAAGCCGGTTAAGGCGCGCATCACCAGGATGGCGTGCCAGCTGGTCATAAAGCTGCATATCAGCGTACAGATTGCCGCCAACAGCAACGAAACCACCATGACGTTTTTACGTCCGATGGTATCGGACAAGGGGCCGGTAAACAGTAGCCCGATCGCCATCGTGATGGTTGATACCGACAAGGACAGGCTGCCGGTAGCCGGAGAAACGTCAAACGTCAGCGACAACACCGGCAGAATCGGCTGAACGCAGTATAAAAGGGCAAAGGTAGCCAGGCCGGCGGAAAACAGCGCCAGCGTCACCCGAATGAACTGGGGCGTACCGCGACTGATGAACGGAATTTTATAGGTCGAAATAGAGTTTTTACGTGGATACTGAATGTCATCAATGACAGAAGCAGACATTCCATGCGAAGACAGCGGGGTACTCAAAATAAATCCTTATCCGGAAAAACGGTAAAAGCTTCAGTGAGCGCATCATAGAATCCCGCCATTGTTTTGTATAATATATTAATAATTAATATTGATACTTTAAAAATATGAATATCGAACTGAGACATTTACGCTATTTCATTGCCGTCGCGGAAGAACTTCATTTTGGCCGAGCGGCGGAAAAATTGAATATATCCCAACCGCCGTTGAGCCAGCAGATCCAAATACTGGAAGAGCAGGTGGGCGCCAGGCTGCTGGAACGCAATAACCGTAATGTCCGTCTTACACCAGCCGGACAGCAATTTTTAAAAGAATCCTGGGGAATCATCAATCAGGTCAATCAGGCAGCGGAGCGGGCGGCGCGCATCCAGCGGGGAGAACTGGGCGAGCTCAGTATCGGTTTTACGTCCTCTGCGCCGTTCGTCAATAAAGTGTCGCGCAGTTTGCTGCATTTTCGCCAGGCTTATCCCGATGTCCACATTCAGATGCTGGAGATCAACACCAAGCAGCAGATCGAACCGCTGCTCAGCGGTAAGCTGGATCTGGGGGTTATGCGCAATAATCCGCTGCCCGATGCGTTGCACCACCAACTGTTATTGCATGAACCGATGGTCGCCGTGGTGCATGAAGAACATCCGTTGGCGTTATCGCCGGAGGAATGCATCAGCATCCAGCAACTGGCCAACGAGCCCTTTGTCTTTTTCTCCCGAGAAGTGGGCACCGCGTTGTACGACGAAATCCTGACCTTACTGAAAAAATACGATATCAAACCTTATATTACGCAGGAGGTGGGCGAGGCGATGACCATTATCGGTCTGGTTTCCTCCGGCCTGGGGGTGTCGTTGTTGCCCGCGTCATTCCGCCGTATTCGGGTTGATGGCGTGAAATATCTATCCCTGAAAGAAAAGGATGCCATTAGCGAAATGTGGCTGGTGACACCGCAGCATCGGCCGTTGACCTCGGCCGCACAAACGTTAATTGCCTTAATGCTGAGCACCAGCAACAAAAAATATGTGCGTTAAATCACATATCGAATCAAATATTTGACGGCCCCCGGCAAAAGCTACACCATAGCCACAGTTTTTTATTTTGCAGCGTGAAAAATAACGTCACGCATAACCGCCAGGAGCCGTGCCAGAGTGATTGCCAGTGGTCAGCCCGGACACATCGATCAGATAAAACAGATGAATGCAGGAGGCGTGTATCGGCTGATTGATGAATATGGTCCCATCTCGCGCATTGAGCTATCCAAGAAGGCGCAGCTCGCACCGGCCAGTATCACTAAAATCGTGCGTGAACTGATGGATGTCCATCTGGTAAAGGAAACGGAATATCAAGAAATCGGCAGTCGCGGCCGGCCCGCTATCGGTCTGGTGCTGGATACGGATGCCTGGCACTACCTTTCCGTGCGCATCAGCCGCGAATGGGCGACGCTGGCGCTCCGTGATTTGAGTAGCAAACTGGTGGTGGAGGATGACGTTCCGCTACCGGCGAAACATGCGGTGTCGCTATTGGATCGGCTCCTCTCTGAAATTGACCACTTTTTTATTCGCCACCAGAAAAAGCTGGAGCGTCTGACCGCCATCGCCATCACATCCCCCGGCATGGTGGATTCAACCACCGGCATCATTCATCGCATGCCGTTTTACAATATCGAAGACATGGCTATCGGCCCGGTGTTGACTGAACGGACTGGCGTACCGGTTTACCTGCAACACGACATCTGCGCCTGGACGATGGCCGAGGCGCTGTTCGGCGCCGCCCGTGGATGCCGTAATATTATTCAGCTGGTGATCGACCACAATGTCGGGGCTGGTGTGATTACGGATGGGCGCATTCTGCATGCCGGCAGCCGTAATCTGGTGGAGATCGGCCATACGCAAGTTGACCCTTACGGTAAACGTTGTTACTGCGGTAATCACGGTTGTCTAGAAACGGTTGCCAGTACCGAGAGCATGCTGGAGCTGGCGCAGCAGCGGTTGAGCGTGTCCATGAGTTCGATGCTGCACGGTTCACCGCTCAGCGTCGAGTCGTTGTGTTCCGCCGCGCTAAACGGCGACCCGCTCGCACGGGATATCATCATGGACGTCGGCAATAATGTGGGACGTATCGCCGCCATCATGGTCAATTTGTTCAACCCGGAAAAAATCCTGGTCGGCTCCCCGCTGAATCAAGCCGCCGATATCCTGTATCCGGCCATGATGGACTGTATCCGTCGGCAAGCGCTGCCAGCCTATAGCCATAATCTTCAAGTTACCGCCACGCATTTCTACAATCAGGGAACCATTCCCGGTGCCGCGTTGGTGAAAGACGCGCTCTACAACGGTTCATTGTTAATAAAACTACTGCAAGGGTAGTGGACTGACAGACAAAACATTGAGCTAACGCAAGCTGCCCGCCAGGGGCATCGCCTAGACTTTTAACCTTGTAAGTATGTGCTTGTTTGAGGTTATTTTTTCAGGTGGGACCTGCCGGAGTGGTATTTTCATGTTAAAGCGTATTTTTGTTACAGGTACCGATACAGCCGTTGGTAAAACGATTGTATCCAAAGCGTTATTACAGGCGCTGACGAAGGCCGGCAAAACCGTGGCGGGTTATAAACCCATCGGCAAAGGCTGTACGGAGATGGAAGCAGGGCTGCGTAACAATGATGCGTTGATTTTGCAGGAAGCATCATCACTGACGCTGTCCTACGAGCAGGTAAATCCGGTGGCGCTGATGGAAGATGAAATCAGCGCCAGCGAAGGGGTAATCAACTATAGCGCTATGACGCAAGGCCTGAACCAGCTTGGCGAAATGGCGGACGTGGTGATCGTGGAAGGCAGCGGCGGTTGGCGAACGCTGATGAACGATATGCGTACTTATTCCGACTGGGTAATACAGGAACAACTGCCGGTGATTTTGGTGGTTGGCATTAAACTGGGGTGCATCAATCATGCGTTGCTGACGGCGCAAGCGGTCATCAATGACGGGTTGCCGCTGGCTGGCTGGGTCGCTAACCGTATCAACCCAGGGCTTGCCAATTACGCTGAAATTATCCATGCCTTGCGTAAAAAGATCCCAGCGCCGCAGCTGGGTGAGTTGCCATACCTGCCGCGTGCCAGCCAACGCGATTTATCGTCTTACATCGATCTGTCCGCGTTGATGCAATAAAGCGCTATGTCACAGCAATGACGCAACCCAACCCGCTCCCGGAGTCAAGCGTTCGCCTTCTCCGGGATCTTTTTGTCATCATGCCAGCACCCTTAACATCATCGGGTATCCATCAATGCTCGCCCATTCCATCGGCAGGTGTTGCCGCTGGGGGTATTGTTGCTTTTGCAAAAAACAAGCCTGACGAAAGTCAGGCTGGAAGAATAAAAATGTTAACGGGTAGACAAATAATCAGGGCATCGCCGGGCGACCGGTTCGGCGGTCAAGGCAGCGGGAGGTTTTGGCTTCCCAATACGCATTAAAGTTGCTGCTGGCGTTACATTTTTCTTCGCCATCGATCGCACGTTCCACCTTATCGAATTCTTTTTCAGCGCGGCTGTTGACCTTTCGACGCAAATTGCGGGTGTCATTCCATTGCTCGCTACTTTGCCGTGCGGCTTCTTTGGACAGGGCGCTGTTGCCGTTTTCGATAATCACATGTTGCGTGGCGGCCTGTGTGGGCTGCCAGAGGCCGACCGTCAGCAAACCGGCCAGAGAAATAAGTAAGTTACGAGATGTTTTCTGCATTGTTCACCCAGGGTGACATAGTGTGAATGACGACGCGATTCCAGACATACCAGAAACGCCATAAAACTATAGCATCATTAAAGCGTTATGAAACCCTTACCTAACGCTTACAGATGTTTCAAGTTGATGTATTCCACATATCATCACACATTACGCCGGACGGGGGAGGTCAATGACAATGCCGGATCGCACACCGGGCTGAAGCACCTGAAACCTTACGCTAATCAGTAGTTCCCGGCTCGCCAACATTGACGTAAAACATCAGGTATGGTGCGTGATAGCGACACAAAAAACGCCCTGATGGGCGTTGACGGCAGAGGTCATCAGCGCCGGGGGAAAAATACCCACCGGCGTCGGAAATCATTCTTCGCGATGAACCTTCAACCCAGCATAGGTCTGATTGACCGGCATCATTTCGAGCGTATTGATATTCACATGTGCGGGCAACGTCGCCACCCAGAATACGGCTTCCGCTACGTCGTCCGGCGTCAGCGGATTGGCTTTGTCATAAGTCTGGCGCACCTTATTTTCATTACCTTTGAAACGTACCGCTGAAAATTCAGTGCCGCCTACCAGGCCCGGTTCGATGTTAGTGACCCGCACCTGGGTGCCGAACAGGTCGGTACGCAGTCCTAAACTGAACTGACGGACAAATGCCTTGCTTGCACCGTAGACATTGCCGCCGGCATAAGGCCAGTTACCCGCCGTAGAGCCAATATTGATAACATGGCCGATATTCCGCGCCACCATGCTGGGCAATACAGCGTGAGTCATATACACCAGCCCTTTGTTATTGGTATCGATCATGGTTTCCCAATCATCGACTGAAGCCTGATGCGCCGGCTCCAGGCCCAGCGCCAATCCGGCGTTGTTGACCAAAACATCAATATGACGCCATGCGTCAGGCAGTGCGGCAATCGCCTGTTCGACCGCCTTGCGATCGCGGACATCCAGACGCAGCACATGCACCGCTTCACCGAATTCCGCTTTCAATGAATCAAGACGTTCCTGACGGCGCCCGGTCGCGACGACCTGGTGTCCGGCCTTGATGAATTTCCGGGTAATCGACTCGCCAAATCCTGCGGTGGCGCCAGTGACTAAAATGATCATGCGTGTTTTCCTCTGACTGCGGTTTTTTACTTATCCTTTTCAATCAGGATGATAATACACCTGCCGGCGCAGGCGTCCTGACCGGTATGACTGTGGGCTAGTTTACGCGAAAGATCCAGCCATACGTGCTCTACATCATGATTATCTCCGCCGCGCGCTGGACAGGAGCGCGGCGTTTCACCATACGATGGGTAGCGCCTTGACGCCGCGCAGGTTTGCCCTGTGGTTGCGTTCCACGCCTGATTTCAGCGGACGCATTACCGGTAGGCGAGTCAGAATTATCTCCAGCGCGACTTCCATCTCCGCTAACGCCAGTCGGTAGCCTAAACAATGGTGTATACCGCCGCCGAAAGACAACGCGCGGCCTTCCTTGCGCCGGATATTCAAGCATTCCGGCGCGGTAAATACCGCCGGGTCATGGTTGGCGGCCCCAAGGATGAGAAAAAGACTGGTGCCTTGTGGAATGAAATGGCCCAGCACGTCAATGTCGTCCAGCGCCATACGGTAGACCATCTGAACGGAGCTGTCGTATCGCAGACACTCCGTCACGGCTGCGGGGATGAGGGCGTGGTCTTGCCGCAGCAGATCCAACTCTATCGGGTTGTCGTGCAGAGCCAGCACCGCATTGCATACCATGTTTGAGGTGGTTTCATGCCCGGCGATAAACAGCAGTATGACGTTGGCGATAATCTCATCGTGCTGCAATCTGTCACCCTCATGCTCACTGCGTAAAAAAAGCGACACCAGATCATCGCCAGCGTTTTTCCGGCGGGCAAGGATGAGGGCGCTGAAATAATCGTGCAACGCAGTAAAGGCTTCACCGGCGTTCAACAAGTCTGTCTCGGTAATCTGCGGGTCAAAGACTTTTACCAGCGCAGAGGCCGCCGCCCCAAGTGCCTGTACATCCGACTCAGGAACATCCAGCATCCTACAGATGATGCGAACCGGAAGCGGGAACGCAAACTCCTTTGCCAAATCGCAGGTTCCCCGCGCAATAAAGGTATCGACCAATGCATTCGCTGTCGCGACGGCCATTTCCCTGAGCGGCTGAATCTCTTTGGTACTGAAATATTTCATGATCAAGCCCCTCAGCCGGGTATGCTCCGGCGGGTTCATGACCAGAAACATTTTACCGATGCCTTTGAATACCGGCCGTTCTGCGACGTCGTCGCCAAAACGCAGCCGAACGCTTTCCATGTAGTTTTTGCCAGCTCGACGGTCATTCAGCAGGGCCTCTACGATGGCGTGACTGCCGCTGATCATGACGTGCTCACCGGCCTGGATAAGCGGCCCCTGCGCATGGAGTTTTCGATACAAAAGAAAAGGATTATCCGAATATTGTGGGTTCATCAGTTCATTAAGCAGCATACCGTTACCTCCGGATATGTCGTGGTTAAAGGTACATTGGCGGAGAAATCAGTTTACTAATGAAAAAATAACCAATTGTTATTATTTCATTTCGAGATATAAATTTACGCCGATACCCCACCTGAATGGACTGATGGCGGTATTATTGTGTTGAATGTTTAATTCCACCTGGCAAAACAAGGAACCGTCATGGAAAAGAGTAAGAGTCATCAACAAGCCGTTGAACAACAGTTCGGCAACCAGGCGCAGGCCTATCTCTCCAGCGCTGTACATGCACAAGGCGAAGACCTCAACGAACTGGCCCGGCATTTTCTCAATACTCCTCAGGCACACGTACTGGATCTGGGATGCGGAGCCGGCCATGTCAGTTTTACTTTGGCCAGCCGGGTCGCGCAGGTTGTCGCCTGCGATTTGTCGCCCCGCATGCTGGAGGTTGTCGCTCAAACTGCAGCGGAGCGCGAATTGACGACCGTCACTACCCGCCAGGCGGTTGCCGAATCGCTCCCGTTCGCAGATGCAAGTTTTGATGCGGTCATCAGCCGGTATTCCGCACACCATTGGCAGGATGTCCCTCGCGCGTTGCGCGAAGTGAAGAGGGTGCTCAAGCCCGGTGGCGAGGCAATCTTTATCGATGTGGTCTCACCCGGTCATCCGATGCTGGATGTGTTTCTGCAAACCGTGGAGATGCTGCGGGATACGTCCCATGTACGTGATTACGCCCCAGGAGAATGGTTGACCTTCTGCACCGAAGCCGGATTGAATATTAAATCGCTCACCACCGCCCGTCTGCCTTTGGAGTTTCAGAGCTGGGTGGCACGCATGCGCACGCCGGATGCTTTCGTTGTCGCCATTCAGGCCCTGCAGAAAACCGCATCGGCCCCGGTAAAACGTCATTACGACATTCAGGACGACGGATCGTTTACGGTAGATACGGCATTTATTGTCGCTTCATGTTAACACTGGCGAACCGAACAGTTAGGGCAGGCGCATTCCCCAGCGCTCGCCCCCAGTGCAAGATACAGATGTGATGTGTTCAGCCTCGTCAGGCTATCTTCCGCCGCTCATTTCCTGATTATCTGCTTCTACTGCCTCATAAAGGCGCTCCAGAATATCAGGAAATGCCGACTGCACCCGGTTCCAGCTTGGTACAAACGGTTTATCCCCCGGACTGTCGTTATAGACCTGTCCAGACAGGGTGATCACATCGGCAAACAACTCTACCGCAGACTCTTCCGTATGCCGGTCAAAATGCAGGCCATTCATGCGGGCGTCATGCTCAAACGAATCGATCATATCTAATGCCGTGCGATAGTAGGTCGCTCGCAGCACCCGAAACGAATCGGCGGTGATCCCAACCCCCTGAATCGCCAGTTTGCGATATAGCGCCTTGGTGATATCCATCGCCATGCGTTGCAAACCGGAAGTGGGGTCAGACTCGGACATGGGCTGATGCTTATGGTCGTAGTTATCGGCGATATCTACCTGACAGATACGACTGGTCGCCGTACCGCGATGAATCTCCGACAATACGCCAATCTCCAGCCCCCAATCGCTGGGAATACGTAAGTTGCGCAGGATGTGGCTACGCATGGCGAATTCGCCGGACAGCGGATAGCGAAAACTGCGCATATATTCCAGGTAATCCGAATTGCCATACACGTTTTGCAGCGATTTTAGCAACGGGAAAACCAGCAAACGGCCAACACGGCCATTCAACTTTCCATCAGCGACCCGGGCGTAATAACCTTTGCAAAAGTCGTAATGAAAGTGCGGATTGGCGATGGGATAGAGCAGCCGCGCCAGCAGGCTGCGGTCATAAGTGACAATGTCACAATCATGCAATGCAATACAGGACGTTCGTCTAGAGGCCAGCGTATAACCGACACAAAACCATACATTGCGCCCTTTACCGGCCTCCATCGGCGCCAATTCCCGTTCCGCAAGCTCCTGGCTGAGTTTGGTCAACCGAGGGCCGTCATTCCACAGAATCCGATGACGCTGGGGCAGGCGGGAGAAAAACTCGCGGGCGAAACAGAATTGTTCCGCGTCGGCCCGGTCAAGCCCAATCACAATCTCTCCCAGATAAGGAACCTGCGCCAGTTCGTCAATAATTTTTCCCAGCGCCGGCCCTTCCAATTCGGAGAACAGGGAAGGGAGGATGAGCCCCATACTGTTCTGGCCAGAGAAAACCTGTAGGTCATATTCCAGTTCTTCGACATTACGGTGGGTAAGATTATGGAAATTGGTGATGATGCCATCCTGATAAAACTCACTCATAGCAGTCGCTCCCTTAACAGAAATCCGCGTCATTGACGCAGAACAAGCGTCACGGTGGTCATACTGACAACGCGATATGATCCAGACCTTCGCGCCACCCTGCGGGCCCCGTCTGTTGAGTACGGTAATAACGGCCCCGGAATTCTGGTGACAGCGTCACCTTCTCGCTCACGTACCCACGAATGACGACGGCGTAATCCATTGCCTCCAGTAAAGAAATATCATTAGGCCCATCGCCCAGACCAATGGCGAAAAAAGGGCGTTCTTCCCGCTGCCGGTACTGCGACAGCAACCAATGAACGGCAGCACCTTTACTGACCGAACGGCTCATCACATGGTGGAAACGTCCGCCTTCAGTTAGGGCGAGCTGATAGTGCGCCAGACAACGGACAAACTCCGCCATGGCCTCGGCACTGTCTTGCCAAATCAGCGGCTCCGAGGCCAGTCGCTGCCGGGCCAACGCCGCTAACGGTTGGCTCAAACCGGTCGCCTGAGCCACCTGAGTGGTATCCATATCGGCAAATCCGGTGAATGCAAACCGGTGGCGAACGCGCAACTCCTGCAAACAACGGCAAATTGCCTGATAGTCGGCCGCCACAACGTGCTGCGGAAAAGCGGGGTGATCATTCCAGTCGGCAGGAAGTGTAATTGCTGCGCCGTTTTCCGCGATGAATGGCGCGCCATCCAGCCCCAATTTCCTCTGCAACGGGCAGAGTTCCGCAGCAGTCTTGCTGCTGGTCATCACCACCGGGGCATGGCACGCTTTTAACCGAGCCAGCCATTCTGCAGCAGGCGACCAGTCATACGAGTGATGATCCAGTAACGATCCGTCGAGATCGGTAAAAATCATCCAGTCTGATGTGATTCCAGGCATATTTTCTCCTGCTTATGGATATAAAAACCTGCGGGACACGGCCGGAGGAAAGGCGGATGGAAAACCACAGAGACTTATCAATCAGATAGTTATGATGATAATACTTAAACTTTGCTCTATAAGCCTATGCATTGACCGGCGTTTGCGCAAATCGAATATGGCCAAATGGTGATAGGAGATAGTTATCACCAGATGCAACATTCGCCGATGTTTGATGACGAACCGCCCATAAATACATCGGAAGGTGATTTTTTTGCTGCGCTGTGCTTACGCATTGAAGAGTATGAGGCAATGCGTTTTCCACTGGATTAACCTGAATTCCGAATCCCAGTCATCTAAAGGTAAGAAAACCGTGAAGCATAAAATCCGACGCCGTAACCAGCGTTGGCTGTCAGAGCAATACCGATACGCCATGCTCAATGATCTGCCGATGTCATTTTTTACTCATATCTCAACGCAACGTGCCGAGATGAATAACGCCATGCGGTTAAAACGTCGCGGGAAGCTGCTGCCGTGTTGGGAGCGTGCCATGTTTTTTCCTGGCAGCGTATCGCTACCATTCATCAGCTCACGCGGCAAAACTTACTATTATCAGATGTTTTTTGAGAAGGCTGATGTTCCTGAGAGCTATCAGGCGCATTGGCTGGAACCCGTTGATGACGAGGATGATGATTGACCAGCCCGACGCCAGAACCCGCCTGACCTTACCTTGGTTCGTATAATGTATATTATGTTAAATTAACGAATTCAATATCGACAGGCGTAACGACTCGCTTATAGCGAGTCCAGCTCCCCCCATTTGGCGATCTTGATCGCAGCTGTATTAATCCTCCGTCAATGCATCATAGACATTGCGCAGCCTGGCTCTCAGGTGGAGAACCGCTTTGTGTTTGCGGGACAATAACGTCTGAACGCTAACCCCTGTTTCTTCGGTCAAGTCGTTATAGCTGTAGCCCTGCAACTCGGTTTTTTCGAACACTTCACGTTGTGCGGATGGCAACGTCGATAAAGCGGCATCCAGTTCGTCCCACAGCAACGCTTTCAGATACTCATCCTCCGGTGTTTGCGGTACACCAAACAACGTTTCCGCCAGTTCATCTTCCGGAGAATACCCGTCATCGTCGTCTTCTATGAAATATCCAGATAACGGCAACTCCCGCTTTTTACGTGCGCGGTCGGTCATTTCATTACGTGCTGCACGAAACAACCAGGCGGCGACGTTCTCCACCGGTTGTTCCACCTTCATCAGCTGATAGGTAACTTCCTGCAAAATGTCATCGGCATCATCTCGTACCGCCGTTCGGCCACGGATGAAGGCCATCAGCCGCGACTGACAAGCTTTGATTGCTGAAATCAGCAGCGACTCCCCCGCCATTTCGACTTTCATCTCGCTCACTCAGCTTCCGGCGTTTTCGGCGTATCTGTTGATGGCGATCGGGAGCCGGCTTTATCATCACAACGCCTATGCCAACCGCGATGACCGTGGTGACTAAACCCGTCGCGACGCTGTTGGATAAATGCTTCACGCTGTTCAGGCGTCATCTGCATCCAACGTTCGTGCATACGACGACGTTCACGCGCCATACCAAACATCCCCGGTCGAAATCCCAGTCCGCCGAACAGAATACGGCTTAGCACCAATAGTCCCAACGCCTGCCAAAAGTCTATGCTTTTCACGCCGATGATTGCAGGCAACAATGCATTCCACAGGGACATCACCAACAGCCCCAATAGAACAAACAGCACGGCCCCAATCAGCAACGGTTTTGCGAATAGAAATCCACGGCGGTGCCCACACATACCAATACCTCTCATCATTCTTCTACCTCATAGATTAACGGTTCATGACTTCTGATGTAGTAGACGAATGGGCGATAACAATATTGCTGAAAAATCGAGAAAATATTTAAAAACAAACACCCGGCTTTATTTATTTCTAATAAAAATCAATATATTCAATATGATGTATCCATGTTTTCAATAAAACCGTGCAACCCTGACGGGATGCCCTGGCTTAAAGTGAATGAAGTCCTTCGTCTAGCGAGAGAGAAAAAGCACCAATAATAAATTGACTTATTATTATTTTTGTATTTTTTCAATTAAATTGAAATTGATTTCATTTTTTAATGAAATATTGTTTTGTGACAATGAGACATATATTCTTCATGGCGATCATATATAGTCGATTTACCTCAACATGCAGGATGCAGTGTGAGCAAAGCACCCTTCGCTCACAACAATAACCGAAGGAATGGTTTCTCCTTTCCAACGTAATTCACAGCCACAGGCTGTTAGTCATACTTCTGCTATTTCAATCTTTAGCCGGTTCTTTTGTCGGTAATGCGAGATGAAAGATGCATTTTGAGGAAGACGGGATATACGACTTTCTAACGTTATGAGGCAAGAAATGGAAAAACGACACCTTTTCGTCTCCACGGCGTTGGCTGCGCTCGCGCTTGTCAACAGCAATGTGGCATTTGCGGCGGATTGCAGTTCCGATACCAATAGCGGGATCGACGGAGCAAGCCGCGTTTATTACGTGTCGCCGACAGGTAGCAGTAGCAATAGCGGCAATAGTTTCAGCGCGCCGATGAGTTTTTCCGCCGCACTGTCGGCGGTTAATCCGGGTGAAATGATCTTATTGAAACCCGGTACCTACACTGTGACTTATACGGCAAGCAAGGCGAATACCATCAAGTTCAGTAAGTCCGGCAGTAGCGGTTCGCCGATTTATGTCGTCGCGGCTAACTGCGGCAAGGCCGTGTTTGACTTCTCCTTCCCGGCCGATCAATGGGTCCAGGCGTCCTATGGCTTCTATGTGACGGGTAACTACTGGTATTTCAAAGGGGTTGAAGTAACACGCGCCGGTTATCAAGGGGCTTATGTTACTGGCAGCCATAATACGTTTGAAAATACTGCGTTTCACCACAACCGCAATACCGGCCTTGAAATCAACAACGGTGGTTCTTACAACACCGTTCTCAACTCTGATGCCTACCGTAATTATGATCCCAAGAAAAACGGCAGCATGGCAGACGGTTTTGGCCCCAAACAGAAACAAGGGCCAGGCAACCGTTTCGTTGGCTGTCGTGCGTGGGAAAACTCGGATGACGGCTTCGATTTGTTCGACACCACGGAAAAAGTGGTCATCGAAAACAGCTGGGCATTTCGTAATGGCATCGACTTCTGGAGTAACAGTTCGTTTGCCGGTAACGGCAACGGATTCAAACTGGGAGGAAACAAGGTTGCCGGAAACCATCGCATTACCAGGTCAGTCGCCTTCAGCAACGTCAGTAAAGGCTTCGACCAAAATAACAACACGGGCAGTGTAACCGTCGTCAACAATGTTTCGTACAAGAACGGTATCAACTATGGTTTCGGCAATGATGTTGCCTCCGGGCAGAAGCACTATTTCCGTAACAATGTCTCACTGTCTGGCTCAGTTACCGTCAGCAATGCTGATGCTAAATATAACTCCTGGGATACAGGGCCGGCGGCAACGTCATCCGACTTCGCCAGCCTGGATACCACGCTGGCCACGGTCGCTCGCGACAGCGACGGTTCCTTGCAAGAAAACGCTTTATTTCGCCTGTCGGCCGACTCTAAGCTGATTAACGCAGGTACCAAGGTAGATGGAATCAGCTATCTGGGCAGTGCTCCAGATCTGGGGGCTTTTGAGAAGAACTGATCGCCGTCAATAAGCCGACTCAGAATAACAATGGTGTCGTTGGCGCATAATGCATCAGGCTGATGCCTAAAAAACAACGGGGGAGGTGCCAGTATGGAACCTCCCCCGCATTTCTCTGAGCTGGCGGCAACAATAGCTGCCTGCGTTCTGGTTTCAGCAATTACCCACAAGTACCGACCAACGTCCAAGAACCGTCACTGCCCGGTACCGAGGCGGTGTACCAGTTAGCGCTGTACAGTTTCCCCTGGTAGACCATCTGTTCACCTGCATTGTTATGCGTATATTCACCGCCAGACCAATCCTTACTGACCCAATTGGGGTAAACGTTGACATTACTGCAACTGACCGTAGTTGCCGTTGTCGCCGTACTGCCGGCAGTTGTAGTTGTGGTCGAAGCCGAGGTTCCGGTATCGCTGGAACTTGTGCTGGCGCTTGCTGAACTGCCGGATGTCTCTGCATCCCCGGATGAAGAGCTCCCTGTTGAGGTACTGCTGGTACTGGTTCCGGTGTTATAAGGCCAATTCTGAATAATTTCCTTCACCTTTTTACCGGACTCGGTCAGGGTCAGCGAGTCGGGATAATATGTCGATGCCCCTTCATCTTTATCATTCAACGCCCAGTTGGCGTTGCTGATGTTGTTATCGCGCATAAATGTCACCCAGGTATCGACCGAACTGGCGTTCACACCACCGTTACCATCTGCGTTTACCGCGCCCCACTCGGTGACAAACAGCGCAATGCCATTATTCAGCGCCTTCAGTGCTTTGTTCCGTAATGATTCCCCATGAGTTCCTGCATAAAAGTGCAATGTATAGGCGATATTGGTGCCGCTAATCGGGTTCAGTGAAGCTTCATCGACATCCTGTGACCAGGTCGGTGTCCCGACGATAATCAAATTGTCCGGATCAATAGCACGGATAGCGGAAATAACAGCTTCCGCATAAGGCTTTATGGTATTTCCCCACGAAACTTGCAGCGGCTCATTATAAATCTCATAAATAATGTTGGGTTTATCACCATATTTTTTCGCCATTTCTTGAAAGAAACTAATGGCTTCATTTTGATTATCTTCTGCATGATGTGAATGCCAGTCGATAATGACATACATGTCGTTGGCAATTGCGGCATCGACTACTTTTTCTACTTTCGCTTTGTTGCCAGAGGGATCCTGCAAATAACCACCGCTTTCCTGAACGCCCATGGCTGCACGGACAATACTGGCGCCCCACTCGCTTTTCAATCTGGCGACAGTTTCCTCAGTATAGAATTTCTCACCACCCCAACCATTATTGCTCCAGAACAGGCTATTTCCTGCAAAACTCTTAACTTGCTCTCCCGCATAGATTTTATTCCCGCTGACAGATAAAGGCTCGACGCTGGCCATCACTGTGCTGGAGAAGCACGCCATAACCAGGCCGAAACAGACAGAGGCAAGGGAAAAGTATCTATGGGTAATAGTTTTTTTACGACTGAGAACAGTAGTTTTATTAAAATTAAACAATGACATGTATGAATCTCCATTTCATATGAAAAATACTGATTTCATGTAAAGAGAATTTAGGAATATCAGACTTTCCATTCACCATAATTAATTATTGATAGGGTGAATATTAAGCCGGGTATTTTATAGTTGATAATTTCCATCAAATCCAGTTAGTTTTTAACATTCGGAATTATCATAGATGCAGCATGATATATTTTATACTGTTTCAGTATTATTCGCAGCCCCGGCAATCAATAATCCATGAGGGTTGTAGCACGCTTTGGCGTTTTCTAACCGTCCAATAGAAACAGAATGCTAAACTCTACTGTTTTCCCAGACTGGATCCCCTGAAGAATCTCAACATATGATCGACCAGATTTTCAGACAGGCGTCTGGGTGTATCCCAATTAGTATGTTGTAACTAACCCTTCACGCGCTTCATTATGAATAAATTTCGCGATGTCCCATCGCCGCTCCTGCTCGTTAACGAATCCGCATGAATCACGGGCAGAACGATAACGCTGAATAGACGGATAAAACACCGTTCAGGCATAGTAGTCGAATTCCCATGCAATCGAGCACTGCCTGGCGAGCCGTTCGCCGCAAAAAACTGGGGCAGTTCAAACATTCAGAGCAAACAGAATGGCTGGCAAATCATTACCATCTCGTTACGGCCGAGGGATCTTACTGTACTGCGTTGCCGTTATGTTACAGACAGCATGCAGTTCTCCACGCCAATCCGCCGACGAACTAGCGGCATCCGGTGGGCTCACGCCTCAAACCATAGTTGGTGGTGCCTTTACACTGGCCGCGTACACACGCCTGCAACAACCGCAGGGAACGATTACGTTTTACATCGAAGGTGATGGTTTTGCCTGGATTAATAAAACAGCCCCCTCGCCCGACCCAACGCCCCGCCAGGCACTCGGCCTGGCTCTGGCCACAAAAGACGATAGCGCCAACGTAGTCTATCTCGCCCGCCCCTGTCAGTTTATTCCACTGAATAAAAACCCCGTCTGCAACGTCTCCTACTGGACGGACAAACGCTTTGCAGAAGAAATCATCGATAGTATGAATCAGGCAATCAGCAACTATGTCCAGCAAATGTCCGCGTCCGGTATCAATATGGTCGGTTACTCCGGCGGTGGAAATGTTGCGGCCCTGATCGCTGCCCGTCGTACTGACGTACGTTCGCTACGAACAGTGGCAGGCAATCTGGATCATTACGCAGTCAATCAATACCATCAGGTATCGGCCATGCCGGAATCTGAAAACGCCGTAGATATCGCCCAACATATCGCGTCAATCCCCCAGATCCATTTCAGCGGCAGCGAAGATTCAATTGTGCCAACCTGGATAGCTCGTCGATTCGTCAATCTTGAAGGTGGCAACTGTAGCCAAGTGCACATTGTAGAAGGAATGGAACATACCAGCGCCTGGAATGAGATCTGGCCGACATTACTCGCCATACCCTTGCCGTGCGCGCCCTGATGATTTTCATAGGAAAGGCGGCCAATAAAGCGTAACTGCTGGGGAAGCACAGACCGAACAGGCTCCATCCGTGGAAGCCTGAAAACCGTTAGAGCACTGCCAATGTCTCGCTGATCGTCTGCACGTAGGGTGTGGTCGGACGGCCGAGTAAAGTACGAAGCACATTTTGATCGTCAAACAGAGCACCTTTTTCCGCACCGGCGTCAGAGTCCGCAATCAGATCGGCAAAGGCCACAGGCAAACCAGCCTGCTGTAGCGCATTGGAAAATTCAGACGGAGAAAGGTTTACGTACTGCAGCGGTTTGCCGCTCTGTCTGGCGATTTCCGACGTGAATGCCGCCAGTGTGTAACTGTTATCTCCGGCTAATTCGTAGACCTTTCCTGCCTGACCATCCAGTTGCAGCACGATGGAAGCGGCATCGGCATAATCCTGACGAGACGCCGACGCAATTCGGCCCTCTCCGGCCGCACCGATAAACGCGCCATGCGCCAACGCAGGCGCAATGCTGGCGGCATAGTTTTCGGTATACCAACCATTGCGCAGCAAAACATAAGGAATACCGGATACTTTCAGCGCTTCTTCCGTTGCCAGGTGTTCCGCTGCCAGCCCCAGCGGCGAACGATCCGCGTGTAGCAAGCTGGTATACACAATCAACTTAACGCCCGCTTTTTTCGCAGCGGCAATCACCGCCTTATGTTGTTCTTCCCGTTTCCCAACCTCACTTGAGGAGATCAACAGTAACTTTTCTACACCCGCAAACGCAGTTTCAAGCGTCGTCGGTACATCATAGTCGGCACGTCGAACCACAACGCCCTGCGCTGCCAGACCTGAGGCTTTGCCGGGGTCACGCACTGCAGCAACAATCTGATCTTCCGACACTGTTTTTACCAGCGCATCAATGACCAGACGGCCTAATTGGCCTGTCGCACCTGTAATCGCAATCATCGCGAACTCCTTAGTGAGAAAAACGAACGGTGTCTGTCTTATTTTCCTATAACGCCTGATCAGACAGACCATCGCGCACACAGCTTATGTCCATCGCTAACTTTTAGTAAGTACCTACCTGCATGTTAGTATGGAAAAACCGATAGTTCCCGCGCAACACCACAGTTTTTTACCAATTGCCGATCCCGCTCACATCCTTAAAACAGCACTCGCTGCTCATTGCATCAACTCAAGTAACCGCTTCCATTATGCGTGTCCGGCTATTCCTGTCACGCCATACTTATGCGATATTGCTCCGTCAGTACGCTGATGACGCAAATATTTGTCATATTTGTCACTTCTTCATGGGTTTGATTCGTTATCATCAGAATTACAATCGCAGACTACACATTACTTTCTGCCTTGGTTGTCTATAACAAAGGGTCTCTTTGGCGTGGCAAAACTATTTTTACGCAGTGGCAATTTAGACGATTTTCTTGCGTTGGGAGAAAACGGTCAGCCGGTATACCTCTCGGCGCTCCAGTTACGGGAAACGCTACGTCTTCGCAAGCAACAGTCAATCGCTGACTGCCTGGCCATTCCCCAATCCAACGAGGATGGCGATCGTATCGACTGGTATTCCCCCTTCAACGGTAAAATCACATCCTGGATGGCGGCAAGCGACGAACAACGCGAACAGGCGTTGGCGCTGCTGGAGCAGTACCAGAACACCGTTGCCGACATCAGCGAGAACGCACAACGATCGGAAAAGTCGGCCCAGAAACTGTTCGGCGTATTATTGGCAAAGGCGTTCCAATTTCCTGGCGCCAACCACGTATATCTGGTGGATGATAAACCGGTCATCACTTTTTGGGGCTTCGTCAACCTCGGCAAGAAATCTCGCGCCGATGCGCTGGAATGTCTAAGGCCGGTGGAACCAGAGCCGATTGAGCCGCTGGAAGAACCGATACCCGAGCCGCTGGAAAAAATCGAACCGACCCTGACACCGGCTGAACTGCCGACGGAAGAGCCGGCGGTCGAACCGGAGCCGGTCTTCACCCTTCCCGATACCGTCGCAGAACCTGTGCCGGCTGCGCTGACGAAACGCCGGGTCTGGACCAGTATCTGGTGGTTGGTGCCGTGCGCGGCGTTACTGGCGACGCTGGTATTCCAGATCCGCGGCTGCGTTTCTCAGCCGGCGCCGGAACATCCGCCTGCCACGGCGACCAGTGCCAAACCGGAAAAACGGGTACTGGAAACCCCGACGCCGACGGACAAGTCCACCGAACCGGTTCCGTTGCCAACGTTACCGCTGGAGAAATCGTCGCTCGCGCCGGCACCCACCCTCGTTCCCGCCATACCGGAGAAAACGGCGGAAGAGAAAACCGCCGAGGCAGTGGGGCATACAGATGCGGGCCCCGCCCCTAAAGGCGCATTGCTGATGCCACTTGAGTCCGTAAAAATGGGGTCAATCCGTTTCCTCGACGGCAACTGGCAAGCGACGGTGAACGTCAAGAACCCGCTGACCGGCAGACCGCCGGTGCTGAAATATCAGATTCGAGACGGCAAAGGCCGGGTCAGATTCACTTATGGCGAGGGGATAACCTGTCAGGCTGAGGTCGAAGCCGGCTTGCACCAGTCCGGAAATCTGGTGATCAACAGCCGCTATCGCGCCCGTTGCAGCAATGGTTCCCGTTATCCGATGCCGGAAATCATCTGTGTCAGACAGGATGCCAGCGATATCGCCGAATGTAAGGGGCGCTACGATGCCGACACTGTCCTACCGATGACGATCAAGCGTGAGAGCAAATAACCATGCTGGCAACAATTATTGATTATAAACAACAGATTACGCTGATTCAGAACAGTGGTATCCAGTTCATTGACTTTGCCCTGAAGCTGACGACACAGGCGGACTTCGCCAACCGGTTTGTCCGTAAAAGCGCCAATGGCCCGCTGCTGCGGTTAATTTTCAACGAAAACAACGGTCGTTATGTGCTGCCGGGCGACGCGCAGGTGTTGCCGGAAGCCGTCAACCCGGAATCAAGCTTTACACTTGAGCAATCGCTGCGGTTAATGAATCACGTCTGGTTGCCGCTGCCGTTTTTCCGTTTCAACCCGCCGCGTACTTTTATGGAAGGCCCCAACAACTGGGCCAGGTTTCAGGTGTTGACGCTGGACGAGCCGGATGACGACGGCAACACGCATCGCATCTGTCTGGCGTTCGATACCCGCGTTTACCCGGAAAACTACAACGACGAATCGCTGGTTCCGACGGAAAATGATATTCACGCCGGGCGCTTGTTCACCCTGGCCTATCACAGCGACGAACTGTTCGACTTCCTCGACCAGACCTGGGTCGACGGCTGGTTGCGCGAAATTTTTTCCCAGCAGGCCATGCAGGTGGAACACCGCAAACCGCGGGATATCCGCCAGAATCTGCGGGAGTTCGAATATCAGGCCCACTACCTCAATCTGCTGGATGTGCTGGGTACCTTGCTGAACCTGCCAGAGATTCGTCTCACTAGCGGCACATTGCAAGAGCCCGCCATCAACGTTGATCTGATCCTCGACGTCGGAAACTCTCATACGGCTGGCATTCTGGTTGAAGATCACGCCGATGAAAGCAATGGGCTCAAACAAACCTACGAGTTGCAGATCCGCGATCTCGGTGAACCGCACCATCTCTACAACGAACTGTTCGACAGTCGCGTGGAGTTCGCTCAGGCCAACTTCGGCAAACAGAATTTTTCTTTTGAAAGTGGCCGCGACGATGCCTTCGTCTGGCCTTCGATTACCCGAGTGGGGCGCGAGGCCAGCCGCCTGGCGCTGACGCGCCAGGGTACCGAAGGTTCCAGCGGCATTTCCAGCCCGCGCCGTTATCTGTGGGACGAAGAACCTTATGCACCGGGCTGGCGGTTCAGCCAGAGCGTCGGCCAACGGCAACAGGAGCCGCTGGCGACCGCCATGCCGCTGACCATGCTGGTGAACGACGAGGGGCAGCCGCTGTTCAGCCTGCCGACAGACGACCGGTTGCCGGTGTTCAGCCCGCACTATAGCCGCAGTTCAGTCATGACCTTCATGCTCTCCGAACTGTTGGCCCAGGCATTGATGCAGATGAACAGCCCGGCGCAGCGCTTGAAGATGATCCACACCAACGCGCCGCGACAGTTACGCAACATCATTCTGACGCTGCCTTCCGCCATGCCGAAACCGGAGCGGGAAATCTTCCGCCGCCGCATGTACGAAGCCATCGGGCTGGTCTGGAAAGCCATGGGATGGCATCCCGCCGACGAAGACTTCCTCACCGAGGACGACAAACGTCTGAGCCGCGTTCCTGTGCCGCAGGTTCAGATGGAATGGGACGAAGCCACCTGTGGCCAGATGGTGTATCTCTACAACGAAGCGCAGGTCAATTTCGGCGGCCGCGCCGAAGCCTTCTTCGCCAGTATGGCCCGACCGGATAAAGAGCTGGCGGAAGACGAACAACCCGGAAAAACGCTGCGTATCGCCTCCATCGATATCGGCGGCGGCACTACCGATCTCGCGATTACACAATACTGGCTGGACGACGGCGTCGGCAGCAATGTCAAAATCATTCCCCGCCTGCTATTCCGCGAAGGTTTCAAGGTTGCCGGCGACGACATCCTGCTGGATGTGATTCAACTGTATGTTCTGCCTGCGTTGCAGGCTGCACTGAAGAAGGCCGGGCTTAATACGCCGGATAGCCTGATGACCCGGTTGTTCGGCAGCGAAGGGCGCATGGACGGCCAGTTGACGCTGCGCCAGCAGGTTACACTGCAGATCTTCATCCCGATCGCACAGGCGATACTGGAAGCATACGAACGGTTTGATCCGCTTGATCTGAATGCGGAAATCGACACCACCTTTGGTGAGCTGCTGTCCCAGCGCCCCACCCGTAAAGTGCTGGAATATGTGAATAACGAAGCACAGCGGGAGTTGCCGGACGCCGAAACGGCGTTCGATATTCTGCAGGTGCCGCTGATCCTGCGGCTGAGCAAGCTGCATGGCGAATTTCTGTCCAACCGGATGAATATCACCCAGCACCTGCGCCTGATGTCCGAAGTCGTTTCGCTCTATGCTTGCGATGTCCTGCTGCTGACTGGTCGCCCGTCCCGCTTCCCAGGTATTCAGGCATTGTTCCGTCATCTGCAACCGCTGCCGATCAATCGCATGATGTCGCTGGATGGCTACCACACCAGCGACTGGTACCCCTTCAACAAACGCGGACGCATCGAAAATCCGAAGTCTACCGCTGCGGTCGGCGCGATGCTGTGCCTGCTGGCGCTCGATTTGCGTCTGCCCGGTTTTTACTTCAAGGCAGGGGATTTCCAACCCTACTCCACCGTGCGTTATCTGGGGATGCTGGACAGCAGCAACGTATTGACTACCGACAACGTGTACTACAACGATATTGATCTGGATGACGCCGCGTTCACGCTGGACAAGCAACCGGGCTTCGAAATGCGCGGCTCGCTGTGTCTCGGATTCCGTCAATTGGACAACGAACGTTGGCCCGCCTCGCCGCTTTACACACTCTCGATTGTTGATCCCGAACTGGCGCGCAAGGTAGCAGGCGACAGCGTGCTACATGTGCGTTTGAAAGTCGTACATGGCGAAGAGCACCAGACGCCGGAGCGTTTTGATATCGCCGAAGCCGTCGTCGGCGATCGCTACCCCGTCGCCCCCCACCAGCTACGGCTGAAACTCAACACGCTGGCCAGTACCGGCTCCGGCATTACGCATTACTGGATCGACAGCGGGAGCGTATTCAAGAAATGAAAGCCCTAACGCCTAAACAGCTATCGAGCCGCCTCAGCCGGCAATTGCAATCCGTCGCCGACGGCGTGGATCAGGCCATCGCCTGGGTAGAAGAAACCCGGCGCAATGTGCCCCGTCTGGATATGGAGGCTGATCGCCTGATCGTGAAGCTGCGGCGCTGTCGCAATAAAACCCACGGCCTCGCCGACGCCTCGCTGAAAGAGATCGCCATGGGGCTGTTTGGACTGGCGCAGGCCGGGAAATCCTACCTGATGGCGTCGCTGGCGGCTGGTGAAAACAGCCGGCTGGAAACCTCGATCGGCGGGCTGACGCTGGATTATCAGAAAAACATCAATCCGTACAATCAGCAGGCCGCGTTTGTTACCCGTTTCACCCGCCAGGTAGAGGGTAAAAATACGCCTAACCCGGTGCAGTTGCTGTTACTGAACGAAGCGGATATCGCCCGCATTCTGGTGCACGCCTACCTGCATGATTTCGCAAAAAACGATCATCAGGATTTGGATGAACAGCATATCGCGGAGCATCTGAAGACGTTCTCGCTGCATCGACAACAGGAACAGGTTCCTGGTCTCAACAGCGATGACGTCGTTGCACTGTGGGATTATCTGTTGCGCCATGACGCCAAACGGCAGAAACCGTTGGAAAGCAAATTTTGGCCGCTGGCGGTGGAACTGGCGCCCCATCTCAGCATTGATGATCGCGCCAGTCTGTTTTCGGTCTTGTGGGGCGAGCGGGCCGATATTACCGCCGCTTATCGCCAGTTCGCCCATTCACTGGAACAGCTTTCCGGTGCACGCAAAGTATTGGCGCCCATCAGCATCCTGGTGGATGAAACCCTGCTGCCGGACAATGGCATCTTCAACGCCAGCCAGCTCGACCGGCTCAACACGCCTTCCGACCCCGGCGTTCAGGTTCGCCCAATGGTCAACGGTCGCGCCGCCAAAAGTACCGAATTGTCATTGGCTGAACTCACCATGCTGATAGCCGAATTGCAAATCCCGTTGATGGCACCGCCCCGTGAGTCATTGTTTGAACAGGTCGATCTGCTGGATTTCCCCGGTTTCAGCCAGCAAGACGATGAACAGGAACATGACGAGGACAATCCGGAACAGATCCTGCGCGCCCGGCCGCACCCGCTGGCGCGCATTCTGCTGCGAGCCAAGCGCGCTTATCTGCTGGAGCGTTATACCGATAATCAGGAAATGAACCTGCTGATGGTCTGTACCGCCGCCGCCTGCAAGTCGGACGTCAGGATCGTGGGCAAAGCCCTGGATTATTGGGTTCGTCACACGCAGGGAGAGAATCCGCAGATTCGCAGCCATCGGAAACCAGGGCTGATTTGGTCGGTGACTCGCTTCGATCGGCGCTTTACACACGGGCAGAACAATGACGAAGCCGTCCAGCGTTACGTCGGCAATCCCGGCGATACCTGGGGCACCATGCTGGCGATGGACAAACGCGGCGTCAACCGCATGGCGGCCTGGCTCGATGCCGAAGTGCGACGCGAGGTGAAACTCGGGCGGATCAGCGAGCAGTTGGGCGAATTGCAGCGAGAACTTTCGGACAACCTGCTCGGTAGTTGGTACCAGCCGACCGGCTCCGATGACCCGGCGCGCAAACAACGGATCGCGGAAACCATGTTGCGGGCATTGCAAACACGCACCGGCGTACACGGCGAACTGCTGGAGCGCATGCTGCCTTCACGCGATGAACTACGTCGGCTGTACTTGCAACAGGAACAACCGCAGCACAACTTCGTCGCTTATCAGGAAACACCGGATGCCGCCGCGCCGCCGGCTAATTTCGAGCCGTTCGGTGTCGGTCTGGATATCGACCTGTTCGGCGATGAAACCGGGCAGGATGATGACGCACCGCGTCCGCAGCAGCCGGCGCCGACCGAAGAGGAGATTGCCGAAAGCCGCAGTTACGAAGCGGAATTTGCCCGCAACCTCTACCGTTACTGGATTACCCACCTGCGTAATCTGCCGGAAAACCCCGCGATGATTGAGTTGCTGGGCATCACGCGCCCGACTATCGAAATGTTGGTGGAAGAGTTAATTACCGCCAGTATCCGGCTGCGTATCGAAGATAACCTGCAAGGCATGCTGGCGGACTCCGAGCAACTGGGCGTCAATCGGGAAAACAAGGCCGATCGTCAGGTTTCTCGCGCGTTGACCGTACTGGGCGATTTTGTCGCCTGGCTGGGATTTCAGCAGGTGCCGGAAGCCAATCGGCCGGACAGCCGCGTCAACAAGGGGCACAAAATCTTCGCCAAACCGGAGAAACCGGCCGGCAGTTTCGGCACCTCACGCCGCTTGACCAAACTGTCCGTGACGCCAACCAACAATACCGCGTACTACATTTACGACTGGTTAATCGGCCTAAACGAGATGATTATCCAGAACGCCGGTTACTCCGCTGGTCGCGAAATCAAACCCAAGCAACGTGAAAAGCTGGGGAACATCCTGACGCAGATCAAACCGGCCGACGCATAATCCCCGCAACGCCCTCCCCGCATCAGGCCGCTGATGCGGGGCATCTACCGCCTGCATCCCCCCTCGTTTACAGGTTAAAAAACCGGTCGCTCATCATTAACACCGCGGTTTTAACCAGAGAACTCGTATCTCAGTCATGGCTTTTTCGCTGATTCATTCAGGTATCAGGGGAGAGCGCCCGGATACCGCCCGTTTAGCTCGACAAGACGACTGGCATCGCAAGCGCCTTGCACTGCTTTTCAGTCAAATCATAGCGGTCATCGTGTTTCGCGCCGGCATCGTTCAAAGCATGACGCTGAATGACTCATCATCAAAACCGCATAATTTTATAACCACCAAACTTGCGAAAGTGATTTCGGCAAACCATAGTTGATTTGGCTATCTGATCATAAGTTGATAGCGTTTTTGGTTATTTGGTTGTTCTTTTTCGCCCGGTTTATACCCACCGATATAGGTGGGTACACACAACAGTCGCTACGGCTCCATTTTCCGGCTGAGTTCCGTGGGTTTTCAGGATGAAGACCGCCACACACAGCAAGGAGACGACCACATCAGGTCATATGCGGGTCGACTCGGGTCTTCTCCCGTCGGATACGCAATATCGCCGTGGTCTTATTCCAGGTGCAGCATCATGCATAACGACACCGCTCCCGAAAGAACATCGTCGACAGGTCATTCACCGCTATCCGATAACGGCTATCAACGCTTCCTGGCGCTATCCGCCCTGCTTACCGGTTTCAGCGAACGGGAACTCGCCGACAGCAAGCTTGGCCCTTATTACTTCGATGAGCTACGACGTCAAGAGCCCAACGCCTTGACAACATTGATCAATGCTTATGCTCAACAGGACAATCATCCGTCTCACTGCCTGGTTTGGCTGGAAAAACGCATTCTCCCCTCTGCCTCGCTGGGGCCGCTGGCACAGGGCATCATCCGTCTTTGGTTTACCGGGCAGTGGTTTCCATTGCAAACCCGTGAAGTCATCCATCCGATTTATCACGGCGACGCCGCCGACCGGGATGCGCAGATCTGGCAGGCTATTCATGCGCACTTGCAGCCATCCCGCGCCACATCCGGCATCAGTAACGAACCGCCCACCGATGAACAACACTCATAGAAACGAATGCCGGTTCGACAACCACGCAGTTGAACACTTAAGAATCGCTATCTGGTGGAGCGGGAAACAGGGTAAGGCAAGCCACTGCACCGCCGCCGGTCGACACAAGCCGCGCGCGCTATCTTGGCGGACGTAAACGGAATGTGCCCCAGTACACGTTAAACGGTAAAAATACGCTACAAAAGATGATGATATTCGGGTTTCATGCTAGGAATAAATGTATAAGACTGATTGCACTCTTCGGCATTGCAAGACCGACCAAAACGGATCGTTACCATGAACTTAAATGACCAAAACACACAGCAAGATCTGGAAACATTCTTCAGGGAAAACGGCTATGTCAAACTAAACAGCCATAAGGATCTGGCACACGAGTTGGAGGACATCAGAGTTCTGTTGCAGCAGTCCATGGCGCTGGAACATGCCCTCATTCCACCTTACCTGACCATGCTTTATACGTTGGATGACGACATGGATCCGCGCGTTTCTGAAGTGATTCACTCCGTCGTCATCGAAGAAATGCTCCATTTTGTCCTCGCCGGCAACCTGCTCAACGCTATCGGCGGCACGCCCGCCGTGAATGATCCTCATTTTCTGCCCGACTATCCGGCAACACTGCCTTTCGGTATCGACGATCTGGAAATTCAACTGCATCCCTTTTCACAGCTCGCCGTCCACCAGGCTATGCAGGTTGAACATCCCAAGTATGTCCGCCCGGAAGTGATCACCAGCCATGTCTGCACCGACATGTCTATCGGCGAATACTATGTTTATATCGAATCCCGGTTACGTGCCGCTGTGGAAAGCTTCGGGGAAAAAGCCGTGTTCTGCGGCGATCCGGAGCGCCAGTTAGCAACCGAGCAATTCTGCAATGGTTCATACGGCGAACTGGTGCAAGTTACCGATCTGGACAGCGCAATCAAAGCGCTGCGCACCATTTGCGATCAAGGGGAAGGTTCGCCACACAATATCTGGCGTGGTTCAGATAACGATGTCGCGCATTACTACCGGTTCAACGAAATCTATTGCGAACGTCTCTACACCGCCGGCGACACTATCGCCAGCGGCCCAACCGGCGATGCGCTACACATTCCCTGGGATAAAGCGGTAAAAACCCACAGTGGCTCCAAAGTGAGTGACTATCCCGAAGGTGAGCTGCGCAAAGCCGTCGTCCGCTTTAACCGTCGTTACAGCGAACTGTTGGAAAACTTGCAACTGGCGCTGTCCGGCCGTCCGTTGAAACTGACCCCCGCCATCATGTCCATGGCGTCAATGCGCGATGATTTCCGTGCGATTGTCGCCCATCCATTCCCCGGCGACAGCGAATATCACGCCGCGCCGACCTTTGAATACACACCGCCGCCGCCGCCGCGTTTTCAGGCCAAAAGCCAGGCGGTGGTGTTCGCCAATAATCAGGCTACGTTGGAGCGTCTCAGTCAGGCCTATGCCGCCGGTGATCTGCCGATGGCGCTAACCTGTCTGAGCGAACAGCTGGTCTGGGATATGACCGGCCCGGTAGACGTACCCTATACCGGGGTGTTCTACGGCCACGAAGGCTTCTCCCGTTTCTGGTCATTAATGGGCCAGACGGTGGAGTTCAGCAGCGAAGTGGTGGAAAAAATCTTCTTCAGCGAAAACCAGGCCATGTCCTACGGCAGCCAGCAGGGCATCACCCGAACGACACGCCTGCCTTACAGTTACGACTGGGCTATCCGTTATGAATTCACGGACGATCATCGCATCCGACTGATGCGCAACTACTTCAACCCAATGAAGATTCAGGCTGCACTGGCAGGATCGCCACAAAAACCCCGCTCCTTTATCAATAAATAAATGGCCATCAGGCTCCATATCCGCTACGGGTATGGAGCCTTTTACGGATATACAACCTTTGCTGTCCCTGCCCGGCTTTTCTCCCCGAAAAGATCTACTGTCTGAGCCTGAAAAACGGTTCCACGATGGACTGAACAGCAGGAATAGCAGCCGCGATATGCATCTGCCCCTGCCGGTTGTCGCCGTGATAGCGCACGGTCAGCCCAGCCTCGGCGCAAATCACCGCGCCGGCGGCGATATCCCATGCGCTGGTATAGCGTTCGATATACCCATCGGTATACCCCAGTGCGGCAAAACTCAGACCAACCGTCGCACAACGGTACTTCGCCACGGCCCAGCCCTCATCACGCAGACTCCCATCCACCATCGCGATTTCCGATGCCGCCCAACGCTGACTCTCCCCCAGTCCGACCAGCCGAACCTCCGGAAACAACACCTGCCGCCGGTATGGCAGACCATTACACCAGGCGCCGCAACCCAGCGCCGCGGACACCCTGAGATTCAACATCGGCAACGCGATCGTTCCGACCATCGCCAACCCATTTTCCACATATCCCAGCGAAATCCCCCACAGCGGCAGTCCACGTAAAAAGTTGGTCGTACCGTCAATCGGGTCGATTGCCCAAAAGGTATCGCCGACCTCACCGCCCATTTCTTCTCCCAGAATAGCGTCTTGTGGGAAAACCTGTTGCAGGCGTTCCCGGATGAACCGCTCAACCTGACGATCAGCATCAGAGGCGAAATCATGGGTGGATTTTTCGTCGACTGTCATGCGACTCCGTTCGGCAAACAACCGCTTTGCCAGGCTGGCGGCCTCATCCACGATCTTATTGGCGTTCTCGAAACGTACCTGAAGTTCGGACATCATGACCTCCATTGACATCGGCAGACTCAGAAAGCCCGATCCAGGAGATCGGGAATGTCAGACAGGATGGTCTGCGCCCCCTGATGCAACAACCGTTTGGCTTGTGCCGCATCATTGATGATGGCGACGGCATACTCAACACCGCTCTGCGCCAGGCGCTGCTGCGCGTCATCATCCAGCAGATCCGCCAGACAATGCAGAATCTGACAGTGCGTTTCCTGCAACAATCGCTGCGGATCCTGCGGCGGCACCACCACCGCAAACGCACGCGGTATGTCCGGCATTAACCGTGCTGCCGTCTGAATGGCGCGCACGGAGAAACTGGACAAAAACAGTCGCTCGCGATTCGCCGGCCACATCTGCTTCAGCACCGCAATCGCCGTTTCGGCAGTTTCCACATCGTCGCCGGCGGTGGGCTTCAGTTCTAACTGCAAGCCGATGTCCAACGCCAGTACGCACTCGATCAACTCCTCCAACGTCGGCACCCTGACACCGGCGAATTCTGCGCCGAACCCGGCGCTCGCCTCCAGCCGACGGATTTCCGCCAACGTCAGCCCCGCCACCAACCCACGGCCGTTGGTGGTACGATCCACTCGGTCGTCATGGATAATCACCGGCTTGCCGTCTCGCGTTAGCTTGACGTCCACTTCCAGCCAACGGGCCCCCATTGCAGCCGCTTTACGCATCGATACCAGCGTATTTTCCGGCGCCAGCGCCGCCGCGCCGCGGTGAGCGATCAACCGATCCGGGACAACGCGCGTCGCCGGACGTATCAGTGCAACATCAGACATCATCATTTCCTTGCTGTATAGGTGAACCATGCGCGCCGTCCCATCCCTGCCGTAATACGGGGTAACGTCACGGCGCAATACCCTGTTGACGTCACTTAAGCATGACGTTCTGAATAAACTGTTTTCTGATCTCTTCACCCAGCGGCTTGGCCGCCCAAGCGAACGACCGGGAGCGATCGAGCGCCTCGTTGGCGTCGTCGACGGTACTGCTGCCGGCAGGCAACAACGGCGCCGTGCCGAACTGCTGATGGAATCGCCGCTGGGTTTCCGGCAGCGTCAACCAATGAATAAACAACAGCGCGGCCGCTTTGTGGCGAGCATTGGCCGGAATGGCCACCACATTGCCGCCCCCCGGCATACCGAAATCCGGCAGATAGAACTTCACGTCACGGGAAACCTCGCCGCGATTCTGCAACGAAATAACCAGATCTTCCCAGGATGCCGCCAGCTTGAACTCGCCGGCATTCAGCCGAGAAATGCTATCGGCGTTGGACGCGCTAATCACAAAATGGCTTTTATAGCGATTGAACCAGCTCCAGGCGGGCGCAAAACGTTGCAGGATCGTCGGCGTGGCGTCTGCGCTGCGGTAATTCACCTGCGGTACCAGCGTGCGGGTAATGGATTCAATAAACGCCGGGCCAGAACCGCCATTTTCCACATTGAAGGCAAACTCGCCGGGATTGTTCTGCATGAACTGCTCGAACTGCGGCAACGTATGGGGTAATTCGTTGTCGCGAATGCGGGCGGCGTTATAGGCAATCACGGTCTGATTACCCCAAAACGCGACCGCATACCCTTGGGTATCCACCCCTTCGATGTTGTAATGCAGACCGCCGCCGTCCGGTAGCCGTTTATCGAGTGGCCCCCAGAACAATCCGGGCGCCCGGAGCTGACCGAACTGACTGCCGCCCACCGACAGCACATCGATATCACCCTGTGGGCGGGATTGCTCCGCCAACAGTTTATTGACGCTGGCGGCAGCCTCGCCATCCGGAATAACGACATGAATGCCATACTGCGTTTCAAACGCTTTCACCTCCTCCCGCAGCCGATCCTGATAATACCAATTGAACCAGGTCAACTGCCCTTCCTGCCTGGCCTGCGCTTCCACGTCCGCCCAGGAACCACTGACAAGATCCGCCGCCTGGGCGACCGACGCCGACGACAAGGCCAGCAACCACCAGGATCGTGCGATTGAACCTTTCAATAAAGCAAACATGCGATACCCCCCCTGAAATTAACCCTGAAGTAAAACTCCGATTTACCCTTTGCTGACAAAAACCGAGGTGGAGACGTTGCGCATCAGGCGCTCCATCAGCAGCATCAACAGCACGTTGGGCACCACCAGAATGAGCGAAACGACGGCGGCATTGGGCCGGATAAAGTTGTAGCCCAGATATGAATAGAGAATGGTCGGCACGGTAATGAAATCCGGCGCACCGATAATGTAGGACACCGAAAATTCCTCGATCGACAGGATAAACACCATGATCAGCGCCGCCAGCACGCCGGATTTCAGCGTAGGCCAGTATGCCGTGCATAACACGATGCGCCGCGGCGCCCCCAAATTGCGGGCTGCGTCAATCAGATCCTGCCGCACCAGCGCGAATGCCACGCTCAAAATCCGGATGGCATAAGGCAGAAACAGCACCGTGTGACCGATGAAAATCCCGAGGAATCGTGAATAAAGCCCCAACCGCATCAGCAGCGCGGAAAGAAATAGGGCAATCACAAATCCCGGCCAGGCGATCGGCAGTAATGTCAGCAGTTGCGCCAGCGATTTGCCGGGGAAATCAAGACGGCCGAAGGCATAGGCGGCAGGCAACGCCAGCAGCAAAGAAGCCAGCGCCACCGCCGGTGCCAACAGGTAGCTGTTTATCATGGCGTCAGGCAGCGATGTGCTGTTCCACATCAACCGCCAGCGCGCCAGCGACAATACCCGCGGCAGCACATCGGGGTAGGCCCAGGGATGTGACGGATCCACCAACGACCACAGGATCGCCATAGCGAACGGCAACACCATCCACACCGCGCCCAGCAGTAAGAGCGCCACCAGCAGCACCCGATTCACATACGCCATGTTGCCGCGGCCCCTCATCTTCCCCTCCCACTACGCCGAACCAGTACGCCGGCACACGCCGCCAGTACGCCGGCGCCCAACAGCGATAACGCCATCAACATCACCGCCACCACAGCCGCCTGATTCCATCCCTCCGCGCCGCTTTGCTGCACCCGCAACATAAACTGCGCCATGGAGTTGACACTGACGGGGCCAGCGACGGACTGGAACGAAAAATCCCCGGCGGCGCCGATGAAAATCAGCACCAGCGCAGTTTGTAGCGCCCGCAACGTCAATGGCAGCACCACACGATGAAAGCGCGCCCAGGTTCCGGCCCCCAGATTACGCGCGGCCTCCAGCAACGTGTCGCCCACCGCCCGCACGGCACCGCTCATTAGCAGCAGCGCGAACGGCATCTGTTTCCAAACCTGGAGTATCACGACGCCGATGCCATAAGGGTCGTTCTGCAGGCGCACGGGGCGCGACTCTATCCCCAGACGCACCAACGCCAGATTCAGAAACCCCTGATACGCGATGAAATTGACGAAGAGAAAAGCGGCCGTCAGGCCGTGTACCAACAGAGGCGCCTTGAGCAACGCCTGCAGCAGATCGGAACCGGGAAACGGCTTACGCAGCCAGATGGCCAGCGGATACGCCACCGCGACCGATAACAACGCGCTCAGCGTCGCTATCCGCGCTGAGTAGAAAAAAGACCGCCAGAGCTGTTCATCTGCCAACATGGTTTGCCAAAACCGTAGCGAGAACCCGCTTTCCCCGGCAAAGTTGAAAAAACCCACCGATTGCGACACCGCCATCCCCAATACGGCGATCATAAACAGCACGATGGCGCCCACCCCCGGCAACAGCAGCAGGTAGGCCATCAGCGTGGTCTTCATGCCGCGTCCTCCTGCAGAAAACGCAACTGATCCGGCGGCAAAGAGAAATGGCAGATGCTGTTTTCCGCCAGCGTCCGATGACCGGGCAATTGCACCCGGAAGCAAACATCGCCACCCGCTTCCGGAAAGCCTTCCACATCGGTCTGGCTGCCAAGAAAGGTATTGCACCGGATACGCAGCGCAAACACATTCGGCTCCCCGCCCCTCCGTTCCAGCAGCCCGGCCGCTTCCGGTCGCCAGCACAAATAAGGTCGCGCGGACACCGGCGGCTGGGCCGATGTTACCGTCAGCACGCCCAGCGGCGTCTGCACTTGATAAAGCCCGGCGCCGGCATCACGGCCGGTGATCGTGCCCGCCATAATATTGGCGGTGCCGACAAAATCGGCAACAAACCGGCTAACCGGCTGGTGATAAATCTCCTGAGGCGTCCCGATCTGCGCCACGCAGCCGCCGTCCATCACGATCACCCGGTCGGACATGGCCAGCGCTTCGGCCTGATCATGCGTGACATACACCGCCGTAAACCCGTATTGACGCTGCAACGCCCGGATCTGCAACCGCAATTGTTCGCGCAGTCGGGCATCCAGGTTGGATAATGGCTCATCGAACAGCAAAACATCCGGACGAACCGCCATCGCCCGCGCCAGCGCCACCCGCTGCTGCTGCCCGCCGGAAAGTTGCGCCGGCAGCTTTTCCAGATGGTTGGTCAACGCCACCGTTAGTGCGGTTTCCGCCACCCGCTGCCGCTGCTGCGGCGAAGGAACCCGGCGCTGACGCAGGCCGAATGCGATGTTGTCCGCCACCGTCAAATGAGGGAACAGTGCATAGGACTGAAAACACATCGCCGTGTTACGTTTTTCCGGCGCGATACCCTGCATATCCCGGCCGCCGATGCGGATCGCGCCGTCGTCGAGTGGAACAAAACCGGCGATGGCTCGCAGCAATGTGGTTTTGCCACAGCCGGACGGCCCCAGCAAGGTGACAAATTCCCCTTCCTGCACGTCAAAAGAAATCCCTCGCAGAACCGCAACGTCGCCATAACCCACTCGGGCCTGGACCACTTCCAACCTGCTCATACATCAGCCTCCGTTTGTCGCCAACCCGGCGCTGCAGTGCGTATAGCAGGCGCCCTTATTTTAATGCAATATGCATAATAATAATGACAACGATGTTGCAGAACGGTAAAAGAGAAAAGAATAAGCAGGAGAGCGGCTGTACTCCATCTGCGCTATAACGTGTAAAATAGGGCAGCCATACTGGGTTTATCGTACAAAAAATCGCAAATAGCGATACTGCATCGCCGCTGCCGAGATAACAGTTGACTATCGATACACCGCATCGACATTATCATTCAAATCGTTTAATAATTGATGTCACCTCGTTCGACCACACCAGATAACCTCGGGAGAAACATGAACTTTTCCAGCGGAGTACCGGCATGACCTTATGGACACACAGCGACGATGACGGCGCGACGATCAATGAACGCATGGTGCTGGATATCGTCCGGCGCCGTCAGCGCATTATGCGTTCGGCTATTTCTCCTCTGACCAATCTGACGCAACCGTCGGTTCACCGTATTATCGATACCCTGCTGGAGCGTGGCCTGCTGCAACTGGGCGACAGCATTATCCACGGCCGCGGGAAGCCCAGCCCGGCGCTGGAGCTGCGGCCCTCGGCGCAATACAGCATTGGCGTTTCCGTCAATACCGACAGCCTGTCATTCTGCCTGTGCGATTTTCGCTGCCGACTGTTGCACGAAGAAACACTCGATATTGCACTGGACGATCGCGCCAGAGCGTTGCTGGCGCTGAAAAGCCGGGTTCGTCAGGCGTTACAGTCCACCGGCACGCCGACGTCGGCGCTTGCCGGCATCGGTTTCGCCATGGCGGGGTATTTGGTTGGCGAGAGGCGGATGTTCAACGCGCCGGAGCCGTTGCAAGACTGGTCGCTGGTCGATCTGAAGCACGAGCTGGAAACCCTGTTCGATCTCGATGTCTGGACAGAAAACAACGCCACCACCGGCGCGATTGGCGAATCCATTCTGGGCGCCGGGCTGCAATACCCCACCTTCGGCTACCTGTCGTTCAACTATGGTTTCGGCGCGGGCATTATCATCAATGGTCAACCGCTGGTCGGCGCATTCGGCAACGCCGGAGAAATCAGCCGGATCTATACCCGGGAAGAGCACCCGTCACGGCCGGCGCTGGGTGAGTTGATAAAGCGACTGAACGCCCGCGGTATCGACATCCAGCGCATCAGCGATCTGCGTCAACACTTTGACGCTGACTGGCCGGGCGTCAGGGAATGGGTTACGGAAGTCGGCCCCTGTCTGAATCGGGCGATTGACGCCCTGCGCGCCGTGATTGATCCGGCGGCGATCGTATTCGGCGGAGAGCTGCCCGCTGCGCTCGGCGCACTGCTGCTACAGGTACCCTCCACGCGCCAACCGCCGCGTTATGGACAAGAGGCCGCTATGCCGCGGTTGTTGCTCAGCCAGATTCATAACGACCCTGCCGTGCTCGGTGCCGCTCTGATGCCGCTGAAAGCACGCTATTTCGCCTGAACCTCTCCGTGAGCCGACGCCGTTCGCCAGCCCCGCCAAGAATGGCCGGTCTTCCGCACGATCTGGCCGCACTGAAACGGCGGGGACAAACGATGACGATATCGGGAACCGTGTATTGCCCACCCGCTGTCGTCATCGCGCAACCATCACTTCTTATCAGGCGCCGCAACGCTTCGATTCAATTCCATCACTAGGTTAGTGCTCCTCTGCATCGCCGCGTCAAACGCTTTGTCGTCGACTAAACTAACCGGTTGAATCTCCATGACGCGCCCTCTGATCAATGATGCACACAACAGGTGTACTACCTGGTTATTGATAAGGGTTCGCAGGCAGCGAATCTTCGGCCCCCCCTCCACCGCCAGCTCGATCTTTTCCGGTCTGATGCGTTGGCGAAGCATCTCTTTCTCGGCGCTGGCGACCACCGCTTCCAGATCGCTATCGTCGCGCGCCTCAGGAATTTGCCCATTCTTATCCGCCGGCAGGGTATAGAGGGTCACTAACGCCTTGCGTTTAGTGGCGGCCTCCATGTATTCCGCTTCCACCGTATGGTTGTGGGCATCGACATTGGCGGAGCGACGTTTCAGCCCATCCACCGCCACCGGCAGTTTGTCCGCCAGTTGCTGCGTCGTATATCCGGCAATCAAATCCGGGTTGGCGGCATCGGCGAAACCATACAACGGCAACGCTAACAACAAGCCACACCACCCCTTCTTCATACCCTCATGCATTTTCATTACCTCTCTTAATCATGACCGGGCACCTACCATAGACTGATTCCATCACGCGACGGACAACAAGCGGACTTTATGTATTTATTGTTTGTTTTAAAACAAAAAAACTAAAAATTTACCGCCTCCATCCTTGGCAGCCGCCATCGAACTTCCCCGCTGAACGCACTCCAAACGCCCTCATCGCCCCCTCACTGCGTCACAATAACTTGTACATATTTATATAAATGTCTAAGTTTATCGAACTGCGCTCCGCAATATCGAAGGGACGGTATGGCTTATTACAGTATTAGCGAATTCTCAGCACGTTGCGGCGTTCATGCCGTCACATTACGTGCCTGGCAGCGTCGCTATGGCCTGTTGCAACCTAAACGTACCGAAGGCGGACACCGGTTATACGACGATGAGGATTTGCAGCAGGTCAATCTGATCCTGTCCTGGATTCAAAAAGGGGTCTCGATTGGCCACATTCGGCCGCTGCTGGACGGTAGCGGAACCCCGCAGGATGCGCAGGATCCGACACGGCAGGAAACGCTGCTGCAGCTGTTGCAGGCCGGGCAGCTGTCTCGTCTGCGAACGGCGCTCTACGCCATGGGACGCGAATATCCACTTCCCTATCTGGTGGATCAGGTGCTGCGCCCGTTGCGTACCCGCCTCAGCAGCGGGCAATCCACCATCCGCACCCTGCTCCACCTGCTGGACGGCATGATCGTCAGCTATACGGCTTTTTGCCTGGAAAGCGCCCGTAAACGGGGCGGCCAGAATACGATTGTCGCCGGGTGGAACCTGAGCGACGCAACCGAAATCTGGCTGGAGGCGCTCAGACGTTCCGGCGAAGCACGCCGATACGACGTGGTGCCGCAACCCATGACGATGCCGCAGCTGGAACTGTTTCCCACTTGCGACTGGGTGCTGATTTGCGCTCGGCCGCTGTCGCCGGAGCAGCAAAGCGTGTTCCAGCAATGGATTGCCAACGGGCTGAGCGTCGATATCGTACTGCTCGGTAATGCCCCTTAACATTAACGCGCTACCGCCGGAATCAAGGAATCGACCATGATCAACGTCCGAATACCCGATCTCCTCTGTGTTTATTGCCACTTTCCGGCTTTTTTCGATGTACAGGCTACCCGCCGAAAACGCGCAGCAGCGCACCAACACATCGCGTTGTCCTGTTTAGTCGCCTCCCGGCAACCGTGCAGGGTAACGCCATGAAAATCGCGATTATCGGCGGGGGGATAGCCGGGATGACCTGCGCCTGGAAACTGGCCGACGGGCACCAGGTTACTCTGTTCGAAGCCAATGATTATCTCGGCGGACATACCGCAACGGTCGATGTCACGCGGGACGGCCGCAACTATGCTATTGACACCGGTTTTATCGTTTACAACGAGCGGACTTACCCCCGTTTTACCCAGTTGCTCAACGAACTGAACCTGCAAGGGCAGAAAACGGAAATGAGCTTTGCCGTTCATAGCGCCCATAGTGGCCTGGAATACAACGGGCATACCCTCGCCACCCTATTTGCGCAGAAACGTAATTTGCTCAATCCGCGCTTCTGGTGCTTCCTGAAGGAAATCCTGCGCTTCAACCGTTGTTGCAAACAGTGGCTGACCACCCGTTTGAACGATGCCCTGACGCTGAACGATCTATTGCGCCAAGAAAGATTCGATGACTATTTTGCTCGCCACTACATCCTCCCGTTGGGCGCAACCATCTGGTCATCCTCCATGGCGGCGATGCGTGTATTCCCCTTGCAGTTGTTGTTGCGTTTCTTTAGTCAGCACGGATTACTGGATATCGTCAATCGTCCGCAGTGGTATGTGATCCCCGGCGGTTCACGGGAATATATCCGTCGGATGGAACAACGGCTGAAAGGCCGACTCGATATTCGCCGTCACGCCCCAGCGCTTGGCGTGTGGCGGGAGCCGATCGGCGTCAGGATCAAATCCGTTCACGGGGGCGAGTTCTTCGATGAAGTGATATTCGCCTGTCATGCCGATCAGGCGTTGCATTTGCTGGGCGATCCACGGCCGACGGAATTGGCCGTATTGCAACAGTTACCCTACCGCGCCTGCGATGTGGTACTGCATACCGATACCCGGTGGCTACCGCGACACCGCAAGGTATGGGCCAGCTGGAATTATCGCCTGATGCACGACGGCACTGACGACGAACAGCTCCCGGCCAACATCACCTGCAACCTGAATATCCTGCAGAGTTTACGCGGCGCCCCCTGTACTTTCTGCCTGACCTTTAACCCATCGCAGCCGATCGACGATGCATTCGTATTACACCGTTTTGTTTATCACCATCCAATCCTCAACCAGCAAACCCTGTTGGCGCGACAACGACGGCGGGAAATCAACGGGCGTCATCATACCTGGTACTGCGGCGCTTACTGGTATAACGGTTTTCATGAGGACGGCGTGCACAGCGCGCTGGATGTGGTGAATACCCTCTCCAAACGCCTGACCGGCAAGCCCTAGGGGAGAACACTGTCCGCACCAACCCGAACGCGGCGTTTTTCATCGCCCTCTCGATGCGTCAGGCAACAGCGCGTCATACGGTTTTCCGCCGTATAGACCACCGCCTGACGCGGGTTTTTCAGCCAGAATCGACGCATTTATTCATCAGTATGGCTTGACTATTCTCAGCCGAAACAGTGTTCATATTTCTCGTCATGTTTGCGCCATGCCGGATAGGCACACGAGGATATCAGCATGACGGCACCTGACGACGAAAAACGCAGCAGCGCGCCCACAGACGCCGCTACGGTCTCCGTCCGAAGAAACGCGCCGAAAGTTGTGATCCGGTCTGCGGACAGCCGTCGTGCAAGGAGCACATCATCAGAGATACGGACTTCCCAAAAGCAGTCCGTACACACATTAGCTGCAATGAATGCATTGGGAGATATTATGGGATTGATATCGTCGCTCTTCCGCACTACCCACCTAAAAGGCTTGCGCAGAGGCCAATCCGCCAGTGGTACCTACCACTGTGAAAACCTACCCACCGCCATGTCATCTCTCGGTCTGACTGACAAGCCCGGATTACTGCTTACCTTTGTGCCGCCAGAGGCGGATTTTTCTCAGGTCAACCATGCCTGGCAGCGTCTTTCCGGCGCGAAACGTACCGTACTGACGCTTTCATCCACCGGGACATTGTGTAGCCAGCGCAACCGGTCAGTCTATCGAGATATGACCGGTCAACAGGGTAGCTGGTTATGGTTGCCGGACTCATTGATTGCACAACATGAAATCCATCTGGTTGATTTGCACGTCAACGATAAATCCAACGCCCACATGCGCATTGATGCCATTCGTCGTGAACTGGATAGACTGAGTGTGAACATACCGCTTTCAGCCGATCACACGTTTGCGTTGATTTATTGCGACGGGCTGGCGGCGTCCGAAGGTTTTCTGATGCAGGCCTGGTATGCCAGTCGCCGTTTTCCCTGCCTGGCCATCGGCGGCGCGGCAGGCGGTCTGCTGGATTTCAGCGGTACTTACATCGGTAACAGCAATGCGGTTTTGCAAGGCAAAGCGGTGATCGTGTTTTGCCACATGGCGGAAGGGAAATCCTTTGCGCCATTTAAAAGCCAAAATTTTGAACCCACCAATCAGCGCTGGCTGGTGGCAGAAGCGAATCCGATCGCACGTACCGTGACATCGGTATTCGATGCTCATGGCCGCACACGGTCAATCATCGATGCTATCGCCGACGCCCTGCACTGTACACCTAACCAGATCGCGCAATATCTGGAAGGCAAAACTTTCGCCGTCAAGGTAAACGACGAGTATTTTGTTCGCTCTATCGCCGCCATCAAGGAGGACCATATTGTATTTTTCTGCGATCTGGAATTCGGCGATCAGCTCTATCTGATGCAGGAAACCGACTTCATCACCGCAACACAGCACGACTGGGAGGCGTTTGTCGCCCAATACGGCGACCCCGAGTTATTATTGCTCAATGACTGCGTCCTGCGCCGGGTCGGTAATACCCGGTTGCCGGAGGCGCATTTCTTTCACACCATCCCGGCGGCCGGTTTTTCCAGCTTTGGCGAAATTCTGGGCGTTCCTATCAACCAGACGTTGTCGGCACTGGCGTTTTTTGATCACGACGTGCGTGCCATGACCCACTTCCCAGTGGAATATGCAGCCTACGCCGCCCACTACGCCCAACGTTCGTTACGGCGTTGGGAAGCCTTGCACGGCATTCAGTCCACCGTCGTCAAACAGGTTGTGGACTACGAGCAGACGCTGGCGCCGTTATTAATGACCATGCCGCAATTGGAACAGGCGACCTTGCGACAGAGCGAAACACTCGAACTGGCGCAAAGCAGTATCCGCGCCATCAGCGACGCGGCGACTCAAACACAACAGTCGCAACAGCGGCTGGAAAGTGGGCTCAACGATCTTGAGCGTATTTCGCAGGGTATCAGCCAAATTACCAGCGGCATCAATGCCATTGCCGATAAAACCAACCTGTTGGCGCTGAACGCTGCGGTGGAAGCCGCTCGCGCCGGTGAGGCGGGACGAGGATTTGCCGTGGTGGCGGAAGAAGTGCGTAAGCTAGCCAGTTCATCCAAAGAGCAGGTTGAGGCAACGACGCACAGTATCAATGAAGCGGTAGACACCATTGCCCACATCCGCACGATTGCTCAGCAAACCGTGACCACCACGCAACAGATGGCGAGCAAAAGCATCTCGGCCGCCGATCAAATCGCTACTATGAGCGCGGAAACCGAGAAAGACCGCCACAGTATGAACGCCAACCTCGGCAATCTGAAAGAGCTGGCACGCGGCATGGATGCTATGCAAGACGCCGTAAACCAGTTGACGCTCCTGCAAAGGCTGTCATCCACCTGACAGCCTTTGCGTAGTCAAAAAGAAGCACGGTTTCAGTGCTTCTTTTTTGCACGCAATAAGTGACAACGTCACCAAATCGAAAATTGCACCACGCTCAGTTGATGGATATTCCCGGTATCGCTCACTGCAACAACCGGCACCGGCCATCTGCCCGCGTTTTTTGTGTGACTTATTTCACAATTAAAGCGAAAATGAATACGATTTAGCGCTCATCAGACCGACAAGCAGTCATGTGACACCATATTGCTCAATGAATCCGCCTCATCGCAGCAGAATAAAAAACCATGCGAAAAATAAGGATTAAATAATGCAAACCTTCCTGTCCGATAAGCTAAAAACGCCGCTCGGAGAATTATGGATAATTGCCGATGAAAATTATCACCTTAGAGCAATTGAATGGTGTGAGTACGAAGAGAAATTATATCGAACGCTGAATAAGAGTTATCACCGGGATCCCTTTGTGTTGCAGGCTTGTAATAATCCAGGGGGATTAACCGCGCGTCTTGAGGATTATTTCTCCGGTCATCTGGATGCCATCGCAAATTTACCCGTCGCCGCAGTCGGTACTGAATTCCAGCAACGGGTCTGGCGTGAGCTGCGTACCATCTCATGTGGCAACACAATCAGTTATGGCCAACTGGCCGCTCGACTCGGTCAGCCGGGCGCCGCCCGCGCCGTGGGGCTGGCGAATGGTTCAAACCCGATCAGTATTGTTGTTCCCTGCCATCGGGTCATTGGCGCTAACGGTACATTGACCGGGTATGCCGGCGGTATCGAACGTAAACGCTGGCTATTAGCTCACGAGGGTTATTTGCCTTCATCAGATTTATTCGATGAAGGCCATTAAGTTATGTATTTCTCTCTCAACGGAGAAAATTACCCGACCCCAGTCGCCAAAATATTAATAAGCTCACTATTTATTGGTAAGTTCGGCGGTTTGTCGATCTTATCAGGCACAATAAAAGCTGTTAAAATTGACCGGTATCAATTATCGCCAGAGTAAATCCCATGATTCCTGAAAAGCGCATAATCCGACGCATCCAGTCTGGTGGCTGTGCCATCCATTGCCAGGATTGCAGCATCAGCCAACTTTGTATTCCTTTTACACTGAATGAGCACGAGCTGGATCAGCTCGACAATATCATCGAGCGGAAAAAGCCGATTCAGAAAGGCCAGGCGCTATTCAAGGCGGGCGATGAACTGAAATCCCTCTATGCCATCCGATCCGGCACCATCAAAAGTTATACCATTACCGAGCAAGGTGACGAGCAAATCACCGGGTTCCATCTGGCGGGCGATCTGGTCGGGTTCGATGCCATCGGCAACGCTCTTCACCCCAGCTTTGCCCAGGCGCTGGAAACCTCAATGGTCTGCGAAATTCCGTTTGAAACATTGGACGATCTGTCCGGGAAAATGCCGAACTTACGTCAGCAGATCATGCGACTGATGAGCGGTGAAATTCGTGGCGACCAGGATATGATTCTGTTGCTGTCGAAGAAAAATGCAGAAGAGCGACTGGCCGCATTTGTCTACAATTTGTCTCGCCGTTTCGCTCAACGCGGGTTTTCTCCCCGTGAGTTTCGTCTGACCATGACCCGAGGCGACATCGGTAACTACCTCGGATTGACGGTAGAGACCATCAGCCGCCTGCTGGGGCGTTTCCAGAAAGGTGGCATCCTCGCCGTAAAAGGCAAGTACATCACCATCGAAAACATTGACGCGCTTGCAGAACTTGCTGGCACCACCAAAAACAAAGCCTAATCCCATTGCCGGATCAATGACGACACCAAATTATTGATCCGGTTCTCATCCCCAGTTGTCCAAATTGATTTCGTTGCGGTACTCTTAACGGGCAGGTTGTAGACTGTTGCCTGTCGACAGGAGGAGCTATGGCGAAGTATCAGAACATACTGGTAGCTATTGACCCGAACCAGGATGACCAGCCCGCACTGCGGCGAGCGGCCTATCTGGTTCAACGCATTGGCGGCCGAATCAAGGCTTTTCTACCCATCTATGATTTTTCCTATGAAATGACCACCTTACTCTCCCCGGATGAACGTACCGAGATGAGAAAAGGCGTCATTGAACAGCGTAAAGAGTGGATTGAAGAGCAGTGCAAATACTATCTTGAGGCCGGCATTCCGATTGATATCAAAGTGGTCTGGCACAACAAGCCTTATGAGGCCCTTATTCAGGAGGTCATTGCCGGGAACCACGACCTGTTGCTGAAAATGGCTCACCAGCATGATCGCCTTGAGGCGGTGATTTTCACGCCGACCGACTGGCAGTTACTGCGTAAATGCCCGTGTCCGGTCTGGATGGTAAAAGATCAACCATGGCCTGAGAATAGCCGTGCTCTGGTTGCCGTCAACCTGGCCAGCGAGGATCCTTATCACGACCCACTGAATATCAAATTGGTTTCGGAAGCCATCGATTTGGCAAAGCAGGTCAATCAGACGGAAGTCCATTTGGTGGGAGCCTATCCCGTCACGCCAATCAACATTGCCATCGAATTACCGGATTTCGACCCAGGCGTATACAACGACGCTATTCGTGGTCAGCACCTGTTGGCCATGAAATCGTTGCGGCAGAAATTCAATCTGGATGAACGGTTTACGCATGTCGAAAAAGGATTGCCCGAAGAAGTCATTCCCGACCTGGCGGAACACCTGCAAGCAGGCGTCGTCGTTCTCGGCTCATTGGGACGTACCGGTCTGTCGGCGGCGTTCATCGGCAATACGGTAGAGCATGTGATCGACCATCTGAAATGCGACCTGTTGGCCATCAAACCGGACGATTTTGTTTCCCCTGTCACCCAGCAAGGTGACTCACCGACTGAAAACAGCTGATTTTAAAACAAAAAAACAGGGGGCTTCCGCCCCCTGCCGTGTTTTTATTACCCACCGACCGTTACAGCGCTTTGAGAATGGCTTCGACGCTGTCTTTAGCATCGCCAAACAGCATTTGGGTGTTCTCTTTAAAGAACAACGGGTTTTGTACCCCAGCATAGCCGGTGTTCATGGAACGCTTGAACACGATAACGTTCTGGGCTTTCCAGACTTCCAGTACCGGCATGCCGGCGATGGGACTATGCGGATCCTCCTGTGCAGCAGGGTTCACCGTATCATTGGCGCCGATAACCAGCACGGTATCGGTATCAGCGAAATCGTCGTTGATCTCATCCATCTCCAGCACAACGTCATAAGGCACTTTCGCTTCCGCCAGTAACACGTTCATATGTCCAGGCAGCCGCCCCGCCACGGGATGGATGCCAAAACGGACGTTCACGCCGCGGGCGCGCAGCTTGGCCGTAATGTCGTGCACCGGATATTGCGCCTGGGCAACTGCCATGCCGTACCCGGGAGTAATGATCACGGAACTGGAGCCTTTCAGCAGTTCAGCAACGTCTTCCGCCGTCGTTTCGCGGTATTCGCCGACTTCCTCACTGCTGCCGGACGAAGAGCCGTCCGTACCGAATCCCCCCGCTATCACGCTGATAAACGAACGGTTCATCGCCTTGCACATAATGTAGGACAGGATCGCCCCTGACGAGCCCACCAGCGCCCCTGTTACGATCAGCAGGTCGTTGCTCAGCATGAAACCCGCCGCGGCCGCGGCCCACCCCGAGTAGGAGTTGAGCATGGAAACCACGACCGGCATGTCCGCCCCACCAATGGAGGCTACCAGATGCCAGCCGAACGCCAGCGCAATCAACGTCATCAGCAACAGCGCAAAGAACTGCATACCGACGCTGTTGGTTTTAACGAACACCAGCAGCAGCAGGAACGACAATACCAGCGCTGCCAGGTTCATTTTGTGACGGTTCGGCAGCATCAGCGGCTTGGAAGAAAGCAACCCGCGAAGTTTGCCGAACGCGACGATGGAACCGGTAAAAGTCACTGCACCGATGAAAATACCGAGAAAAACTTCGGTCAGGTGGATATTCACCATGATCCGATCAGTGATATCGCTTTCATCAATGAAACTGTTAAACCCTACCAACACGGCAGCTAAACCGACAAAACTATGCAGGATAGCGACCAACTCCGGCATTTCGGTCATTTCAACCTTACGCGCCAGATGAACGCCGACTGCGCCGCCAATCGCCATGGCGACGATAATCCAACCTACGCTGCCGGCGTTCGGCCCCAGGATCGTCGCCAGCAGCGCAATAGCCATCCCACTGACGCCAAAGATATTTCCCTGCCGGGATGTTTCATGTTTGGATAAGCCGGCAAGACTGAAAATAAACAAAATAGCAGCAACGATGTATGCCGCCGTTACTAATCCACCAGACATCGGCTACCCCTTAATTCTTGCGAAACATCTTCAGCATACGCTGAGTTACGGTGAAACCACCGAAGATATTGATGCTGGCAATCAGCACCGCGATGAACGAGAAGAACGACACCCATCCACCATGCCCTATCTGCAACAACGCGCCCACCACGATAATCCCGGAAATCGCGTTGGTGACAGACATCAACGGCGTATGTAATGCATGGCTGACATTCCACACCACGTAGTAACCGACCACGCATGACAACGCGAACACGGTAAAATGCGACAGGAACTCTTTGGGGGCGACATTCGCCAGCCAGCCGAACAGAACGATGGCGATAGCCATAAAAATGAACTTTCTCAACGGCGATGCGGGTTTTTCCTCCGCTTGCGCCGCGGCGGCCGCAGGTTTTGCCTGCTGAGGCTGAGCAGACACCTGGATCGGCGGTGCAGGCCAGGTCAATTCACCGTTACGAATCACAGTAACACCGCGAATGACGGTATCGTCGAAATCGATATCGATCTCGCCGTTTTTCTCTTTACACAACAGTTTGAGCAGGTTAACCAGATTGGTGCCATACAGTTGTGAGGATTGAGTAGGCAGACGGCTAGGTAGATCGGTATACCCGATGATTCTCACCCCGTTTTCCGTCACCGTTACCTGGTCAGCCACGGTTAACTCGCAGTTTCCACCGGTCTGTGCAGCCAAATCGACAATCACACTCCCCGGCTTCATGCTTTCTACCATCTCGCGCGTAATCAGACGCGGAGCCGGTTTACCGGGAATCAACGCCGTGGTGACGATGATATCGACCTCTTTAGCCTGCGCAGCAAACAGTGCCATCTCAGCGTTGATAAAGGCTTCAGACATCACTTTGGCATAGCCATCGCCGCTACCGGCTTCTTCTTCAAAATCCAGCTCCAGAAACTCGGCGCCCATACTACGCACCTGTTCTTTCACTTCAGGACGGGTATCGAATGCGCGGACAATGGCACCCAAGCTGCCGGCAGCGCCAACAGCCGCCAGACCGGCCACGCCGGCGCCAATGATCATCACTTTGGCCGGAGGCACTTTACCCGCAGCAGTGATTTGCCCGGTAAAGAAACGGCCAAACTCATGGGCGGCTTCTACAATCGCGCGATAACCGGCGATATTCGCCATGGAGCTTAATGCATCCATAGACTGCGCGCGGGAAATACGAGGCACAGCATCCATTGCCAGTACAGTAATCTGACGTGCAGCCAATGTTTCCAGCAACGCCGGATTCTGCGCAGGCCAGATAAAGCTGACCAGCGTGCTGCCAGCCCGTGTCAATTCCACCTCATCATCCAGAGGTGCGTTCACTTTGAGGATGATATCGCTCTGCCAGACAGTCGCCGTATCCTCAATCGTCGCGCCTGCCTGTTCATACGCAGCATCATCAAAGCTGGCCAATTTCCCAGCCCCGCGTTCAATAGCGACCTCAAAACCCAGTTTCAACAGCTGCTCCACCGTTTTCGGCGTCGCTGCGACACGGGCTTCATTGGCCAGCCGTTCTTTCGGTACACCAATACGCATTATGAGTCCCTTTTCGTTGTCACGAAGGTTCTTATTGCCAATTCACCATGTAAATGATTTGCCGTACTACAGATACGCATTCTGTTTCTACGGCCAATCACGTTATAACCTACTGAAAATGTAATTTATGATCCACATGTAAAAACATTTAGTCATAAAACGGAGTTATGGCAGGCAACAACACCAATTCGTGGTTATATATCGCAGTTTAAATAAACTTTCTTAGCATTATTACCACTGGAATATTTGAACTTGCTTCACAAAAATTTCGTTACTAATTTGTTAAAAATTAGGATGTTAATAAATATTCTTCATGATGCGGAATATATTATTAACTCAGGTAATTCACAGCATAGTGTCTTGCGTTCCCCGTGATGCGGTTTCGATTCAAAATGCTGGAGCGCTGCCGGATATTCCGTGCCATAATCAGCGGCTACCAAATAAGACGGCTTTGTACGTATTCACCGTATTGCGTCAGGCGAAAGGATTTTTTATGAAGCTGAAAAATCGCGTTTTTGCATCAACACTCCTATCAATAGTAGCGTTTTCCACGCAGGCAGCGCAGGAACTTACTCCTCAAAAAGCAGAATCGCTGAAACCCTTCGATCGCATCACTTTTTATGGTCGTTACGATGCGATTTATGAAGCGGCTGACGATGCATCCCGACAAGCCGATGCTCGGGGCGCCGCAGCCTTCTATATCCAAAGCACATCCGAAGTTAACGGCGGCCGCTGGGCAGTCACCATTGATCTCTATAAAAAAGATGCGCCAGCAGCCACCAAAGACACAACATACCGTGAATTCAGCGGCGTAAAAGAGTTATCAAAAGATGAAGCGGTTCGTCTGGAACCTTATGATCTGGTGACAGTGACCGGCGCATTCGGCACCCAGTTAGAGATCAAGGAAGAAATCGGTCAGGAAGCCAGACGGAAAGGCGCTTACTCCTTCTTCATCGCCCGCCAGGCGGATATTAACTCCAGCGGTTCAACCCAATCCGCCACCGCATTCTTGTTCAAGAAAGATGCGCCCAAACGCCAAGTTCAAAGCCCAGATGCCATTCCGGCCAATTCTGAAGCCGGTAAGGCCGCGCTGGCGGCTGGCGGCTCGGCTGCGGCAAAAGTTGAGATCCCTGGCGTAGCCACCTCATCCTCGCTAAGCAGCAAACTCAGTAGTTTCTTCGCCAGTAACGGGCCGCGTTACTCCGTCACGCTTCCTGACGGTAAAAAAATTGAAGAACTGAATAATACAACTGCTGCCCAAATGGCTCCGTTCGATTCGATCACCATCCGCGATTCATTCAGCAGCCCGACGGATATCTCGGAAGCGGTGGCCAAAAAAGCGGCAGAGAAAGGCGCCAAGTTTTACCACATTACCAAACGCTGGCAGGAAAACGGCGAGCGCTACACGATCAGTGCAGACCTGTACAAGTAATGTGCAAATGAAGAGTCATCACGACCGATAGCAATAATGATGCCGAGCGAACTGATGTGTAGGTCGGTATCACTTGATAACGTTGTTACCGGATACTGATGTAAAAAACCCGCTATCCAGCGGGTTTTTTATGGCAACAATCCAGGCATTAATTGCTGGTATCCAACTCAGGAAAACTTTTTACCAGTTCATCAATCGCTTTCATCTGCGCCAGGAACGGCTCCAGCTTATTAAGCGGCAACGCGGACGGGCCGTCACACCTGGCGCTGTTGGGTTCCGGGTGCGCTTCAATGAACAAACCGGCCAGCCCTACCGCCATTCCCGCACGCGCCAGCTCTGTGACCTGAGCACGGCGACCGCCGGATGCCGCACCGAAAGGATCGCGACACTGTAGGGCATGAGTCACGTCAAAAATGACCGGCAATCCATGGGATGCCTGCTTCATCACGTTGAAACCCAGCATATCAACGACCAGATTGTCGTAGCCGAAATTAGTACCGCGATCGCACAAAATCACATTCTCATTGCCGCCTTCACGGAATTTATCAACGATATTGCCCATCTGTCCTGGACTGATAAATTGCGGCTTTTTAACGTTAATCACCGCGCCGGTCTTCGCCATCGCTTCAACCAGATCAGTCTGGCGCGCCAGAAACGCCGGTAGCTGGATGACATCAACCACATCGGCGACAGGCTGAGCCTGATACGCTTCGTGCACGTCAGTAATCACCTTAACGCCGAAGGTTTGTTTTAATTCCTGGAAGATTTTCATCCCCTCTTCCAGACCCGGGCCGCGGTAGGAATGGATTGATGAACGATTGGCCTTATCAAAGGATGCTTTAAAAACGTAAGGAATCCCCAACTTTTGAGTTACCGTTACATAATGTTCACAAATCCGCATTGCCAGATCACGCGACTCCAGCACGTTCATACCGCCAAACAGTACAAACGGAAGATGGTTGGCAACCGGGATATCCCCGACGTTAACCACTTTGTTATTCATATCATTACCTTAGTCGGATTAAATAAGAAAACATTGTTAATGCAGGACGATCTGCTTCTGCTCAATGGAGTGAATCTGAACCTTGATCATTTCACTGACCGGATCTTCCGGGCATTGTTCGACAAAATAATTCAAATCGGACAATGCGATATGGTCGCAATCAAGCTGGGCGTAAATCAGGCCGCGGTCGCGAATTTCGTAAGGGTCTTCAGGATCGAACTGCAACACCGTTTCGCTGGCACGTAATGCAAGCTCCATCTGTTTTTCTTCCATCAACGCGATCTTCAACGTATCCAACAACTTGCGGACAATCATGACATTTTCGGCTTCATCCAGATCTTCATCCGCCAGGCTGGCAGACAAGCCAAGATTTCCTTTTAGCCAGACATCCAGCACATGTTCGTCCAGCGAATCGCCATTCAGCGGATTGATCAGCCACATTTCACCGTCCAGCCAATCGGCCCGAAGAATCAACTGCGTAGGAAAAATCACCGGCATCAGCGGCAACTCTAACTGATGTGCAATATGCAGAAAGATAACGCCCAATGAAACCGGCATACCCTGTCGTGACTCCAGCACTTTATCCAGCCAAAGCACATCAGAAAGTCGGTATACCCCGCTGGCGCCGCCAAAGCCCCAAGTATGAAAGAACAGCTCAATAAGCTGCTCAAGCTGCTGATCCTGTTCAAGTTCGGTGGAAATCGTCGAACGGGCCTCCTCAACGAGTTGCTGAAGATGACGTTTTACGCTTTCGGAAGAGAAATCCCGACGTATCGACTGGGATACCAGAACCACACCTTCGCTTAACGGTGATTGGTTGAACTCAAAATCAGCAATAGAACTCATAATTAATCCATCAGCAAAAACTCAGGCGGTGAAACCTGAAGAAATATCCAGGCCAACCAACAACGTCCTCGCTACGCCTTTATGGGCAAAACCGTTGTTTTACAGACCCCAGCGCGGCGGGTATAGATAATAATGCTAAACCTTTTTTTCGTCAGCCTGCTTTCCATGCCCTGGCGGCAGATAGCCGTCACCGACGTTCTTCCCTGTGATCCCGCTCAAACAAGCCGACCAGTCGGGCTTGTTCATGTTCAAGCCGGATGCGCCCACATTCCCAGCGATACCCGCTCGTTGCCGCCATAGTCACGGCACGTTTCTACCTGTGAAAAACCATACTGCCAGAAAAGCTCACGCACGCTTTCGCCTTGCAGCCAACCATGCTCCAACAGCAACCACCCACCATCTAACAGGAAATGTCGCGAATACTGCACGATATGACGCAAATCAGCCAGACCCTGTTCATCGGCCACCAGTGCACTTACCGGCTCATACCGCACATCACCGCAGTTCAAGTGCGGATCGGCGGCATCAATATAGGGGGGATTACTGACGATCATCGAAAATCGCTGTTCATTCAGCGAAGAAAACCAATCACTCAACAGAAAACAGACGTTATGGATCCCCAGACGCCGAGCGTTATGCGTAGCCAACGTTACCGCATCGGGCTGACAATCAACGCCCAGCACATTGCAAGCCGGGCGCTCACTGGCTATCGCCAACGCAATAGCACCGGTTCCCGTCCCCAGATCCAGCACGGACAACGCCTGTGGCGGCAGGCGTTGCAGCGCTTGCTCGACCAGACACTCCGTATCAGGCCGCGGAATCAGCGTTGCAGGGGAAACCTCAAGCGCTAATGACCAGAACTCTTTTTCGCCGGTCAGATAGGCAATGGGTTCGCCGGCCGACCTGCGCGTCAGCAACCTTTCAAGCATTTGTTGCTGATCGTCGCTTAACAGCGTTTCGCCAAACGCGATCAGAAAGGTTCGGCGCTTGCCGGTCACATGCCCCAGCAGAATTTCCGCATCCCGCCTGGGGCTGTCGCCATCCTGAAGTCGCTCGATGGCCTGATGCAGCCACTGTTGATAATTCATTGATCCTGTTCGGCCAACGCCGCCAGTTGGTCAGCCTGATACTCCTGAACGATCGGCTGAATCAGCATATCCAGTTTGCCTTCCATCGCTTCATCCAGACGATAAAGCGTCAGGTTAATACGATGGTCGGTTACTCTTCCTTGTGGAAAGTTATAGGTACGGATACGGTCGGATCGATCACCGCTGCCCAACAGGTTGCGCCGCGTCGAGGCCTCTTCCTGCTGGCGCTTTTGCATTTCCGCCGCACGAATACGCGCTGCCAGCACCGAGAGCGCCTTGGCTTTGTTTTTATGCTGTGAACGCTCGTCCTGGCACTCCACCACAATGCCAGTGGGCAAGTGGGTAATACGGATGGCGGAGTCGGTCGTGTTGACGTGCTGCCCACCCGCGCCAGAAGAACGGAAGGTATCGATGCGCAGATCCACGGGGTTGATATCCGGCAGTTCAGCCTCCGGCACTTCCGGCATGACCGCCACAGTACAGGCCGACGTATGGATACGCCCCTGGGATTCCGTCGCCGGAACACGCTGCACCCGATGCCCGCCGGATTCAAATTTGAGCTGCCCGTAGGCGCCCTCGCCGATAACTTTGGCGATCACCTCTTTATAACCGCCATGCTCGCCATCGCTGGCGCTTACCATCTCAACCCGCCAGCGACGTGATTCAGCATAACGGCTGTACATACGGAACAAGTCGCCGGCAAACAATGCCGCCTCATCACCGCCGGTTCCGGCGCGAATCTCCAGGAAGCAGCTGCGTTCATCATCCGGATCACGCGGCAACAGCAGGACTTTCAACTGCTGCTCGAGCGTATCCCCCGCTGCCCTGGCTTCCCTCAACTCATCCTGCGCCATTTCACGCATTTCAGGATCATCAAGCAACATCTCCGCTGTAGCGATATCGTCCTGAGCCTGTTGCCAGCGCTGAAAACAGCGCGTGATATCGGTCAACTGGGCATATTCGCGGGATAACATCCGGAAACGGTCCATATCAGAGATAATCGAGGGATCGCCAAGCAGCGCCTGTACTTCTTCATGGCGCTCTTGTAACGCTTCCAGTTTGGCAACAATAGAAGGCTTCATGCGAGCAGTTAAGTCCTGTTTCTATCCAAAGGGGGAAAAGAATGCTAGTTCAGCCCAAGGCTGTCACGCAAAATCTGTAAACGATCGAGATCGCCATCGCGTGCGGCCTGCTGAAGTGATTTGGTAGGAGCGTGGATCAGGCGATTAGTCAGCCGATGCGTCAACTCCTGCACCACCGCTTCCACGTCGCCGCCATTCTGAATCGCAGCCAATGCCCGGGCGGTCATCTCTTCGCGCAGCTGATCCGCCTGCGAACGATAATCCCGGATGGTTTCAACCGCCGCCTGCGCCCGCAGCCAGGCCATAAATTCCACGCTCTCCTGCTGAACGATAGATTCGGCCTGAACCGCCGCCGCCTGTCGCTGCGCCAGGTTATGCTGAATGATGGCCTGCAGATCGTCTACGCTGTAGAGATAAATGTTGGGCAATTTGCCGACTTCCGGTTCGATATCGCGTGGTACGGCAATATCCACCATCAACATTGGTTGATTGCGGCGCGCTTTCATCGTCCGTTCCATCATGCCCTTGCCGATAATAGGCAAAGTGCTGGCGGTAGAACTGATCACGATGTCTGCCATCGGCAACCGAGAATCCAGTTCCGCCAGCGCGATCACCTCGGCCCCCACCTCATCGGCCAACAATTGCGCACGTTCGCGGGTGCGATTGGCAATCACCATACGCTTGACCCGATGTTCGCTCAGATGTCGGGCGACCAGCTCGATAGTCTCGCCGGCCCCGACCAGCAACACGCTGACATCCCCCAGAGATTCAAAAATCTGTCGGGCCAACGTACAGGCGGCAAACGCGACGGAGACAGCACTGGCACCAATCTCGGTTTCAGTTCGGACTCGTTTGGCAACGGTAAATGATTTTTGGAACAGACGTTCAAGATCGCCGGATAAAGAGTGTTCGCGCTGGGAATCGGCAAAGGCTTTCTTTACCTGACCAAGGATCTGAGGTTCGCCGAGCACCAGCGAATCCAGCCCGCTGGCAACACGCATCAAATGGCTGACCGCCGCATTGTCCTCATGCCAGTACAGGCTTTTACACACATCCTCAGGATTCAGTTGATGGTATTCGCACAGCCAACGAATCAGCTGCTCTCGACGATTTCCCTCTTCCTCGACGCTGAGATAAAGTTCGGTACGGTTACAGGTGGAGAGCAGTACCCCGCCCTGAACCAGCGGTTGCTGCAGCAGGCTGTGCAAAGCATGTCCAAGCGTATCCGGCGCAAACGACACTCGTTCACGCAATGAGACAGGCGCTGTTTTATGATTGATACCAAGCGCAAGCAGGGTCATGGTTTACGGAGTAATCCCGGTGTTAGTATGGGTTTCATCTGAAGCGCATTCTACTTGAAGCCCGATGGCAAGAAAAGCGACCCGGTCGCTCGGTTCGGGCTAATGGCTGGTTTACCGTCCTGCAATAACAAAGATTGACGCGCCTTGCCAACACCGTTAGCGTGACGCCTTGCAGTAGCCACTTAATGTTTCACAGGATCCTATCGACATGCCCCAAAAATCCTTTCGCTGCCTGCGGTTACTTCCCCTGGCCAGCGTTCTTCTGACGGCCTGTTCCCTGATGCAACCCACTCAACCCGGTAAAGCCCCGACCTCCCCCGAGTGGCGAGAACACGTACAAGAAGTACAAAAATTGAGTCAATATCAAACCCGCGGCTCCTTCGCCTATATTTCCGATAGGAAAAAGCTGTACGCTCGTTTCTTCTGGCAGCAATCCTCGCCGCAGCGCTACCGTCTCTTGCTGACCAGCCCGCTGGGAAGTACCGAACTTGAGCTGCAATCTCAACCTGACAATGTGCAAATTATTGATGGGCAAGGAAAACGTTATGTCGGCAAAGATGCCCAATATATGGTGCAGCAATTGACCGGCATGGCGATCCCACTCGACAACCTGCGCCAATGGATGCTGGGCCTACCGGGCGACGCACAGAGCTATGAGCTGGATCAGCGCGCACTGCTCCGCAGCGCCAGTTATCGTCAAGGCGAACAGGACTGGTCTGTCAGTTACCAGTCCTATACAGAAGGGGCGCGGCCCTTGCCGCAAAGCCTGGAACTCAGCCAGGGTGAGCAGCGCATCAAACTGAAAATGGATAACTGGACGGTACAATAACCCATGCAAGCGACAATCACGCAATGGCCGTCCCCGGCTAAGCTGAATCTGTTCCTGTACGTCACCGGGCGCCGCGCCGACGGTTATCACAATCTGCAAACACTGTTCCAATTTCTAGAGTATGGCGACACGCTGACGATCACCCCCAGGCCAGATTGTCGCATCCTTTTGCACACCCCCATTGACGGCGTACCGGATGAACAAAACCTGATTGTCCGCGCGGCCAGCCTGTTACAGGTTCATTGTCAGCAGCACCATCTTCCTTACGCCGGAGCAGATATCGCCATCGAAAAAAGACTACCGATGGGTGGCGGTTTAGGCGGCGGCTCATCAAATGCAGCCACCGTATTACGGGCGCTGAATTATTTGTGGAACAGTAGGTTATCCGCCAAAACATTGGCGGAGCTGGGGCTTGCGTTAGGTGCGGATGTTCCTGTTTTCATTCATGGACATGCGGCATTTGCCGAGGGCGTGGGGGACGTTCTGATCCCCGTATCACCGCCAGAAAAATGGTATCTGGTTATACATCCCGGCGTACACATATCAACACCATTAATATTTAAAGATCAGGATCTTAAACGTGACACGCCGGTTATGCCGCTGGATCGCCTACTCACACAACCTTTCCGTAATGATTGCGAAACTGTAGTAAGAAAACGTTTTCGTGAGGTTGAAGAGCTACTTTTATGGCTGTTAGAATACGCACCGGCGCGCCTGACTGGCACCGGCGCTTGCGTGTTTGCTGAATTCGACACCGAGTCCGCTGCACGTCAGGTGCTAGACCGGGTTCCGGAAAGAATGACCGGGTTTGTTGCCCGCGGCGCGAATATCTCCCCGTTGCAACAACGGCTTTCCGGGCTATCAGAAGGCGCATGAAAGTCACCGCTACCGTGATTTCGAGCCTTTTATCCATACACCCGTATGCATACCCTATCATGGCATGTGTCACCCCGCCGGATAGGGTATTTCTCTGGACGCAAGCTTGAGGTTCTTCTCGTGCCTGATATGAAGCTTTTTGCTGGTAACGCAACACCGGAACTAGCACAACGTATTGCCAACCGTTTGTACACTGGCCTGGGCGACGCTGCCGTTGGTCGTTTCAGTGACGGCGAAGTCAGCGTACAAATCAACGAAAATGTACGTGGCGGTGATATTTTCATCATCCAATCCACCTGTGCCCCTACCAACGACAACCTGATGGAACTGGTGGTAATGGTCGATGCGCTTCGCCGTGCTTCTGCAGGACGAATTACTGCGGTCATGCCCTATTTCGGCTACGCCCGCCAGGATCGTCGCGTTCGCTCAGCGCGTGTGCCGATTACTGCGAAAGTTGTTGCTGATTTCCTTTCCAGCGTTGGCGTGGATCGCGTATTGACCGTTGATCTCCATGCCGAGCAGATTCAGGGCTTCTTCGACGTTCCGGTAGATAACGTTTTTGGTAGCCCGATCCTGTTAGAGGACATGCTGCAGCAGAATCTGGACAACCCGATCGTGGTTTCTCCTGATATCGGTGGCGTAGTCCGCGCTCGCGCCATCGCCAAACTGCTGAACGACACCGACATGGCGATCATCGACAAACGTCGTCCACGCGCCAACGTGTCACAGGTCATGCATATCATCGGTGATGTCGCCGGTCGCGACTGCGTTCTGGTCGACGATATGATCGACACCGGCGGTACGCTGTGCAAAGCGGCGGAAGCGTTGAAAGAACGTGGGGCGAAGCGGGTGTTCGCCTACGCCACTCACCCGATCTTCTCAGGCAACGCACACGAGAACATCAAGAACTCGGTTATTGATGAAGTGATTGTCTGCGATACCATCCCGCTGTCGGAAAAAATCAAGTCCCTGCCGAATGTACGCACGCTGACACTGTCCGGCATGCTGGCGGAAGCGATTCGTCGCATCAGCAACGAAGAGTCCATCTCCGCCATGTTTGAGCATTGATATTCCCAGCAGAATGCCCCCCGAGGTCTTATCGGGGGGTGTTATTGGATCACGCGACACGCCTCAGAAATCGCCGTTTCACTCACCCAGTGGATGGCGCCATCGATACCGCCACTTCCCGATCAGCAGGCATTGACGGCACGGGCTGTCGCCTTCCCTGATACGCTGAATTCGAGCCAATATTATTGCCCGTCGAACATTCCCTACGGCAAATCGAAAGATGAGGTTGCTGATACGGCGAAACAAAATGTCTCTATGCCACAATTAATTCGGGTTGCAGGAAATTGATAATTCAATGAATCCTGAAGAGTTGACTCACGTCAATGACCTGAATGAACAGACAACTCTGCCAGAAGCGATATAAACATCACAGGCTACGGCTCCAAAGCGATGAAGCCCAGAAATGAACCGCGTCATAAAACCAGCACGCCGACAACGTAAAGCATGGCGGATATCAGCATTGGCACAAAAATTATCGAATTATCCAGATTGGATAATTCGATACTCTTAATTGACGCTCAAGTCATCGCCAGCAAGCTGCGCGGCTTAATTTTCTATTAATCGCCCATTAAGGATGACGTTCACGCCGACAGCGTTTATCGAAATGTTTTAGCCACCAGTAACGGTCGGACACAGTCTCATGACCGCCAATGCGAGCACCAGTCAACCACAAGATAGCGCCGGCAAAAATGGCGACTAATTCCATATAGGTGGATGAGCCGGGTAAATTCAGCTCAGGTAACTGACTGGCAATAGCATAGGCGATACCAATTACCATGAGCAGCATCCCCACACCCATAAATATATTGCCTACTGTTATTGCATTCCGACGTTTCATATTTCACCTCCAGAAATATTCAGTTGAAATCGTTAATACGAAAGTGCCGCGTATTTCTCTGGTGTGATGACATTATAGGCAGGCGGCTATAACCCGATTGCGGAAGCGATCACAGTTAATGGCACATTTTGCTACGTTCTCCTTCAGCCTTTCGTTATCCGCGACATTCGCGGCGCATTATTGGTGATTCTCACTGCGGCGTGTAAACTGTCGCCCGATAAATGTCTCCTTGACTGCGTTACACCGTAACGCTCAATTCTGGAATCCGATAAGTGAGTAGCATCAAGTTAATTGTAGGTCTGGCCAATCCCGGCGCAGAATATGCCGCCACCCGGCACAACGCAGGGGCCTGGTACGTTGACCAACTCGCCGAGGCCTATCGGCAGCCACTTAAAGAAGAAAGCAAATTTTTTGGCTATACCTCTCGCCTGCAAATGGCGGGGCAAGACGTTCGCCTGCTGGTTCCCACCACCTTCATGAACCTGAGCGGCAAAGCGGTTGCGGCGATAGCAACGTTTTATCGTATCCAGCCCGAAGAAATTTTGGTCGCGCACGATGAACTGGATTTACTGCCCGGCGTGGCGAAACTCAAACTGGGCGGTGGCCACGGCGGTCACAATGGTTTGAAAGACATCATCAGCAAGCTGGGCAACAACCCCAACTTTCATCGGTTACGCATCGGCATCGGCCACCCTGGCGACAAAAACAAAGTGGTCGGCTTCGTACTGGGCAAACCCTCTGCCCCTGAACAAACGCTGATCGATCAGGCGATCGATGAAGCGGTGCGTTGCACCGAGGTGCTGATGAAAGAAGATATGATTCGGGCGATGAACCGTCTGCACGCCTTCAAGGCTTCCTGATCGTTTGGCTATACAGAAAGCGGCGGTAGAAAGCCGGATCGAGTTACCACGTTGTTACGTGTATAATCGACGCAGATTTCACATTATGTCAGGCTGTTTTCTCTACAACCTGCAAGTTACGTTATTTAAGGTGATATAAACATGGGATTCAAATGCGGTATCGTTGGGCTGCCTAACGTTGGTAAATCTACTCTGTTCAACGCGCTGACCAAAGCCGGTATTGAAGCGGCCAACTTTCCGTTTTGTACCATCGAACCGAACACCGGCGTCGTGCCAATGCCAGACCCGCGTCTGGACAAGCTGGCAGAAATCATCAATCCCCAGCGCGTAGTTCCAACCACCATGGAATTCGTTGACATCGCCGGTCTGGTAAAGGGTGCGTCCAAAGGTGAAGGCCTGGGCAACCAGTTCCTGACCAATATCCGTGAAACCGAAGCCATCGGCCACGTTGTTCGCTGTTTTGAGAACGAAAATATCATTCACGTCGCGGGTAAAGTTAGCCCTGCCGATGACATCGACACCATCAATACCGAACTGGCACTGGCGGATCTGGACACGTGTGAACGTGCTCTGCATCGCGTGCAGAAGAAAGCCAAAGGCGGCGACAAAGACGCTAAAATTGAGCAGGCGGCACTGGAGAAATGTCTGCCTCAGTTAGAAAACGCCGGGATGCTGCGGGCGCTGGATCTGAGTGCGGAAGAGAAAGCAGCCATCCGCTACCTGAGCTTCCTGACGCTGAAACCCACCATGTACATTGCCAACGTCAATGAAGACGGTTTCGAAAACAACCCCTTCCTGGATCAGGTACGCGACATCGCGGCTAAAGAAGGCTCCGTAGTGGTGCCGGTGTGTGCCGCCGTCGAATCGGATATCGCCGAGTTGGACGATGAAGAGCGCGAGGAATTTATGGCGGAACTGGGCTTGGAAGAGCCGGGGCTGAACCGCGTGATCCGCGCAGGCTATGAGCTGCTGAACCTGCAAACCTACTTCACCGCGGGCGTAAAAGAAGTCCGCGCCTGGACCATCCCGGTCGGTGCCACCGCGCCGCAGGCCGCCGGTAAAATCCATACCGACTTCGAGAAAGGTTTCATCCGCGCCCAAACCATCGCGTATGAAGATTTCATCGCGTACAAAGGTGAACAGGGTGCGAAAGAAGCCGGCAAAATGCGTTCAGAAGGCAAGGAGTACATCGTTAAAGATGGCGATGTGATGAATTTCTTGTTTAACGTCTAAAATTTGTTGTCTCACGCGGTTTCACCGAATCGCATGAAGACTGAAAAACTTCATAAAATCCACGCAGCTGCGTGGATTTTTTTAGTTGCCGATCATCCAGATTGCATACTAAGAATGACCGCAACCGCTCTGAAGCGCAGATGTATATTTTCTGCGCTTCAGTATCCGCGAGAGTACGGCAGATTGGCCTTCCACTGAGCGCCCTACTTGAGCAACCGAACCTTCACCGCTTTGCCTTTAATTTTCCCCTGCTGCAACTGCTTCCACGCATGGCGCGCCACCGACTGCCTCACGGCCACGTAGGCATGGGTCGGGTGAATGGCAATCTTTCCGATATCAGCGCCATCCAGCCCCATGTCACCGGTTAACGCCCCCAGAATATCGCCGGGACGCATTTTGGCTTTCTTGCCGCCGTCGATGCACAGCGTCGCCATCGTAGCCTCCAGCGGGGTGATGCTCAGCCCGGTCGGCAGCGGGTGCCAGTTGAGTTTCATATTGAGCATTTCTTCGAGCGCATTGACGCGCTGGGCCTCTTCCGGTGCGCAGAGACTGATGGCCAGCCCACTTTCACCGGCGCGGGCGGTACGGCCGATGCGGTGAATATGCACTTCGGGATCCCACGACAGCTCGAAGTTAACCACCATCTCCAGCGCTTTGATATCCAGCCCGCGCGCGGCAACGTCGGTGGCCACCAACACGCGGCTGCTGCCGTTGGCAAAGCGCACCAGTGTCTGATCGCGGTCACGCTGTTCCATGTCGCCGTGCAGCGCCAGCACGCTCTGGCTACTGGCAGTCAGCGCATCGTATACCGCCTGGCAATCTTTTTTGGTATTGCAGAACACCACACAGGACGCGGGCTGTTCTCGGCTCAGCAGTTTCTGCAGCAGATCGAGTTTACCGCTGCGGGAAACCTCATAGAATTGCTGTTCAACCGCTGGCAGTTCATCCACCGTGTCGATTTCAATAACCAACGGATCGTGCTGAATACGATGACTGATAGCGGCAATGGCGTCCGGCCAGGTAGCGGAAAACAGCAGCGTCTGTCGCTGGGCCGGTACATGGGCGATAACCGCATCAATGGCGTCAGCGAATCCCATATCAAGCATGCGATCCGCTTCATCCAGCACCAGCGTCTGCAGGGCATCAAGGTTGACGGTCGCCTTCTCCAGGTGATCCAACAGTCGGCCCGGTGTAGCGACAATGATGTGGGGAGCATGGGTCAGCGAATCGCGCTGGATGCTGAACGGTACGCCGCCACACAGCGTCAGCACCTTGATATTCGGCATGTAGCGTGCCAGGCGGCGCAGTTCGTTGGCAACCTGATCGGCAAGCTCACGGGTCGGGCACAACACCAGCGACTGGGTATTGAACCGCCCGGCATCAAGATGCTGTAACAGGCCCAGACCGAAAGCAGCGGTTTTGCCGCTGCCGGTTTTCGCCTGCGCGCGGACATCTTTTCCTGCGAGGATCGCCGGTAACGCCGCCGCCTGAATCGGGGTCATGGTCAGGTAGCCCAGCGCGTTAAGGGTGGTAAGTTGTTCCGCAGGAAGCGCGTTCAGTTCAGCAAATGAGGTCACGGTGAAAATTCCAGATGAGATAAGCTGGCAATGATACCATCCCTTTGCTACCGCACCGCGAGGAGTTTTCACCTCGTCTTCATCGGGCATATTCCCCCGTCATTGATACCAGCATCTGCCACTCTTTTTCACGATAGCCGACACCCCAATGTTGTCGTATCGCCGAGTCTCACGGTTTCCCCGGTTCAGGGCATTCAGTACACAACCGTCGATTGGTGAAGCGTTTTTCTGTGACCGAAACAAGGATGGATAAAGAAAAATCGCTACGGAACGCGGAAAGAAACCCGCAGAGATATTTTTGATGACCTCGAAATGTTTTATAACAGTAAGCGTCGGCATAGCCCGAGCGCTCAAATGCCAGTGATAGAGCATAAAAGCCATTATTATCAACGGCCCGGACGTATCCATATTATCCATGGCGATTCACAACGTCATTGCCGCAAGGGTTCAGCCATGGCTCGACGCCAAATCAGTTAATGAAGATGGCACCACCCGCGCGCGGTCAACGGGATCCCGAGTACAGTCCTGGTTACAACCCGCCAACACGATGAGGACGTGATTTGAACACAATGGTTTCCACAGCCAATACAAGCTACCGATGGGTGATTCTGGCCATTGCGACCCTGGCTCAGGCCTGCGCGTGTTTTTTTGTACAGGGTATCGGGACGATCGCCGTCTATATTCAGCACGAACTCCACTTAAGCGCCATGCAGATTGGCTTGTTGGTGTCGGCAGCGCAGTTGGTGCCTCTCGTTGGGCTGCTGGTCGCAGGCGAGCTATTGGATCGATATAGCGAGCGCCTTGTGGTGGGTATCGGCACGTTGGTGGTTGCGTGCGCATTGATGGCTGCCATGCTGGCCGGTAGCTACTCTTCGATACTCATGTTCCTGATCGTCGTGGGTGCCGGTTATAGCACCGCTCAGCCTGGCGGCAGCAAATCAGTGGCGCGGTGGTTCGACAAGCAGCAACGGGGTTTTGCCATGGGTATCCGCCAGGCGGGGCTGCCGCTGGGCGGGGCTCTGGCTGCGGCGATCCTGCCGTTTACCGCAGCGCAGTGGGGATGGCGATATTCGTTTCTGGTCGGAGGGCTGGTCGCGCTTGTCGGAGCGCTGGTTTTTATCGTGTTCTACCGCTCACCTCACATGCGTGATGTCGCGACGCAAACCACCACAGGGAGCCTATGGAAAGGCGCCATACTGCGATTACACATGCTGACTGATCCTTCAATGAAGAACATCATGATCTCTGGGAGCAGTCTGGTATCGGCACAGTACGGCATTTTGGTGTTCACGGTGCTCTATTTACATGATCGGTTACAGATGGAGGTGGCCCTGGCAGCATCATTGCTATTTGTAGGACAAATCGCGGGTGCTATCGGGCGCATCCTGCTGGCGGCATGGAGCGACCACTGCAAATCGGGGCGTTATTTCCCGGTATTTGTGTGCATGATTGCCGTTGTCGTGGGTTTGCTGGCGTTGATCTGGCTACCGGTAAGTTCGCCGCTGCCGGTCGCGTTGCTGCTGGCTTGGCTGGGGTTTTTCGGTTTTGGCTGGTACGGCCCCTGGGTTGCCTACGTGGCTGAGTCGGCGCCACCGCAAAAAACCGGCTTTGCGTTGGGGTTGTCCATGGCGGTCAACCAGGTCGCCATTGTGCTCGTGACGCCAGCGTTGGGATTGTTGCGGGACACGACTCAAAGCGATGTACCAGGCTGGCTCCTGTTGATCACGCTGATAGTGCTGGGGCTACTGTTCACGCGCCCTCAAAGCCAGAGTGGGAAGCGTTGAAACCCCATAAAACCGCAGCATGCGGCGTTGAGTTTATGTTAAGCCATGCAGTGGACGCTGCATGGCGATAGAACCACCGCTACTGTGATATCTCCCAGCCCTGCCCGCCATGGATAACCGCCAGGTTGCTCACCCCATCAACAGCGCGATCCATTTTGGTAAAATCCCCCCACTTCCCTGTTGACTTATTTTGCTAAAGGCTTACTTTTCAGGACATGAAAAAAATCCTTATTATCGTTCCCGACGGCGGCTTGCTATTCGAATCCACCGGTATCGCCGACATTCTGATACAGGCGAATCAGTTGTATGCGGAAGGTTTAGCGCGCCCGCGCTACCAGGTCGATATCGCGACAACGCAACCGCATCAGGTGATCCACGGAAGATCGGGGTTAAACCTGCTGGCTGATCATCGCCTTCATGAACTGGACCCTCGCGAACCACTCGACACGGTCATCATTACCGGGCGGGGGCAAAGTGAACAGGAAGACGTCGCCGTCGTCGACTGGTTGCGCCTCGCTGCGCCTCACGCACGCCGTATTGCCTCAGTTTGCGGCGGTGCGATGTTGTTGGCACAGACCGGGCTGCTCAACGGACGGCGGGCGACGACGCACTGGAGACTGCTGGAGGCCATGCAGTCAACCTTCCCGAATGTAAAAGTTGAAGGCGGGCCGCTGTATATTCAGGATGGCCCGATCTGGACATCCGGCGGAGCCAGTTCCGGTTTTGATTTGACGCTGGCACTGGTTGAGGAGGACTACGGTTTTAGCCTTGCCCGCGATGTCGCTCAAGACTTGGTGATGTATCTGCGCCGCCCCGGCGGCCAGTTACAGTTCAGTCGTTACCATTTACAGCAACCCAACGGCTCCGGCCCGATCAGCGATTTACAGGCATGGCTGCTTGAAAACATCACAGCCGACCTTTGCGTTGAAGCGCTGGCGGAAAAAGTCGCCATGAGCCCACGTAATTTCACCCGCGTTTTTACCCGTGAAACCGGTGTTTCTCCGGCACGCTATGTCGCCGAAGCGCGCCTTGCCGCCGCCCGGCAGCGTCTGGAGCAAACCACCGATACGCTGGACAACATTGCCCTGCAAACGGGCTTTGGCAACAGCATCAACCTCCGCCGTATCTTTGAGAAACAGCTCCACCTGACGCCGGGAGAATATCGCCAACGCTTTCACTGCTGCAAAATGGCGTAAAGTGATCCTTTTTTGTCATTTACGCCAAAAGACCTGCGACCTACAGTAACTCCAGGACAACACATAAGGAGTTCATCATGGTCAAGGTCGGTATCAATGGCTTCGGGAGAATCGGACGCAACGTGCTACGCGCAGCGCTGGACAACCCGGATATCCAGATTGTAGCAATCAACGATCTGACAGACAGCAAAACGCTGGCGCACCTGCTGAAATACGACTCGCTGCTGGGTACGCTGCCCGTTACCGTAGAAGCCGCCGATGGGCAATTGCGCGTCGCGGGTCGCCCCATCGTCGTATTCAGCGAGCGCGATCCCGCTCGCATTCCCTGGCGTGACGTAGGTGCAGATATCGTTATCGAAGCGACGGGCTTCTTCACCGAACGTGAAAAAGCGGCGGTACATATTCATAGCGGCGGCGCGAAGCGTGTCATCATCTCCGCGCCAGGTAAGAACGACGATTTGACGGTGGTGATGGGCGTAAATCACGAACGTTACGATCCGCACAAACACTATGTCGTCAGCAACGGTAGCTGCACGACTAATGGTCTGGCGCCTGCCGCGCAGGTACTCCACCAGGCATTTGGTATCAGGCACGGACTGATGAATACCACACACGCCTACACCAATAGCCAGGTATTACACGACCAACCGGAAAAAGATCTCCGCGGCGCACGGGCTGCCGCGCTGTCGATCGTGCCGTACTCCAGCGGTGCGGCCAAAGCGCTGGGGAAAGTCATCCCCGAACTTGATGGCCGTTTGACAGGCTACTCGCTGCGCGTGCCGGTTCCGGTGGTGTCGATAGTCGATCTGACGGTTACGCTTGAACGTGATGTTAGCGTGCAGGACGTCAACGATGCCTTCCGTCAGGCGGCAGCCGCGGGGCCGTTGCGCGGCATTCTGGGCTATAGCGACGAACCGCTGGTATCAAGCGATTACCGGGGCGACCCACGATCATCCATCATCGACGGGCTGTCGACGCTGGTTATCGGCGGCAACATGGTCAAAATTCTCGCCTGGTATGACAACGAATGGGGGTTTTCAAATCGCCTGGTTGACCTGGCGCTCATGATGTCTCAGCGCGAACAGCAATAAATACTGAGAACGAACACCCGGTTTCAACGGGTGCTCGTTCTCGATTCTCCCTCTGCTTTCACCTAACCGTAACAACCAGACGCCATCACTACGTTGCTTGGCGGCATCGAGCCCGTATCAAGATCGCGCAGGCACCACCAGAATTCACTGACGGTATATCACTCGATATTTTTTAAAATCAGAGGGATACATCCGGGAAGCCCCCGTTAACCATCACACTGCGTAGACGAATTCGGGTACGCATGGTTATCGGCAGAACGGTTCTTCATTCGCCACCAGCGCCCAATATCCACCGACATAAACAACAACACGCTGATCCCCATGATCGGCAATGCATACCCCAGCAGCGCCGCAATCACCAATACCAGTGATTTTTGCAGCACAGTCAATGACAACCACGCGCCGCAAAGCGTATCGAGCGGGTTCATCCGCGCGACGGCCGGGCGCCGCAACCACCACATGCGATAACCCAGCACAATCATGCTGCAAAGCCCCAGCCCGAAAAAGACGAGAATGAGCTGGTTGGGCAACCCAAACAGTATCCCCATATGCGCATCCACCCCCCAGCGGGTCAGCTTGGCGGCCAGCGGAAACTGCTCAAACCAGACATGGTCGACGATAGTGAAGTTTTTCGGGTTTACCGATACCGCATCTACCTGCGTTGGCCAGCGGCGGTCCACTTCCGTTACCGTCCATGCTTTACCTATTGCTTTAGGTTGACGCAATTCCACTTTTTGCGCCGAAATTCCTGCCGCCCGGGCGGCGTCCAGCACCTTATCCCAGTCGCCATCAGGCCGGTTAACGATTGCCGGATGAGACATCCCCGCCCTATCCATACCGGGCATAGGCGTGGCTATCCCGGCAGAGTGTTCGGCGTGTGGGTCGGCCGCTCCGACGGGGCTTTCAGCACCGAGATCGGTGCCGACCTGTGGTGTAAGCCAGTTCAGCGAGCTACGCATTTTGTCGATATTATCGCCAGCCCACTGCGACCAAGTTAGCCCGGTCACGGAGAAAAAAAGCAACCCGATCACCAGTATTAAACCCAGCGTAATATGCCAGTGACGAGAGACGGCAAACCGCCCCTTTATCTTTTTCGCTGCTCGGCGCGGGCGAGTGCCCCGCCAAAGCACCACCCCACCCAGCGCGGCCACCCATAACCAAGAGGCCGCCAGTTCACTGTAGTTTCGACCGAGATCACCCAACAGCAACCCACGATGCAGTTGATCCAGCCACAATCTCAGCGGCAACACGCCGGAGGTGCCGTAGACGGTCATATCGCCTTTAATGGCCAGAGAATAGGGATCGACAAAGACCGAGCGTGACTCGGAAGGGCCAAGGCTCCCGCTGACGAATTGTACGCGGGTGGTCTCCGTCGATTGAGGCGACGGTCTTACCGCGTAAACTTTCAGCGCCTCACCCGCATAGTGGCGGGCAGCGGCGACTTGTGCCGACAACGGCTTGGCTTCACCCATCGGAATCACCGTCAGCGCATCGTGATACACGTAGTTTTCCAGTTGCGGCGTCAGCACATACAAGGTGCCGGTCAGGGCCGCAACGAAAATAAAAGGCGCAACAAACAGTCCAATATAAAAATGCAGACGTCGGATAAGGTTAAACAGCGCACTACCACCCGCCCGTGCGTTGGTCTGAGCATTCGACATAACTCACCGTTTCAGTTTTCAGAAATGATTCAACGGCGGAGGTGGTCACTCCGCGTCGTGAATGAATAACGATTTCCCACCAACCGAAACGCGAGGTGGCGCCCTTGGCATATGAAACGCCGCACTCAAGCGCAGATAAAGCGCGACGATAGCAACGCTGGGCGAACGCCAGCAGGAGAAAGGAACAAACCGAAGTTCAGGCGTAAAAACCCACAAAAACAGCGGAACATGGATAAGCAGTTCGCAGTAATCACAGGCACTGTCTTGCGCCGGATAATCATGTCGATGAGGGCTTACTGACGGAGTCACCACCCCCATTGCCGCCGCACCATGCATTGACGAGTGATCCATCCCTGGCATCGTCATGGCGGAATGCGCGACATCGCGGCCGTCATGACGTGCGTCAGACCCCAGTAAGCCGCTGGATTGCAGATGTTTTGAGATAATCGGCGCGCCGAACAGCATCACCATCGCGAACATCGCAATATATGCGGTCAGGTGAGTGATCAGGCGACGGGAAAATATCATCACAATTCGCTGGGGCTGAGAAATGTGCCCCGATGTTAATGTCGCGCACAAAAAAGTAAAGCGCGGGTGTCCAACTTGGATGTTTTCGGTTAACAATCCGTGACTCAACGCAGGCGCCACGAGCAACAATCTACCCCGGGTTTATCGGGTAAATGCGCCGCAACACGCTGCGCGCAAGGCTTATCAAAATATCATTCATCCCGCACCGGATACGCGGCACAGCGGATCATCCCACAACGATCATCCCACAACGCAGGCAACCGTAGCGGCACGCGCCAGCGGTTATGTCGCGGCGCCGGTCAGCGTTATCTGTTGAATATTCAGGTGGTGCGACAGTTCGCGCACAATCACCAGGTAGCTGATGAAATCCGCGCCGTCCGGGAACTCATCGTGATATTTAGGGCTACCGGCGATCACATCCGCCACCCGGTTAAATACATTCTCAATCTGCTGTTGCGTCAGCAACGGCCCGTTCACGCCAGCACTGTGGGCGATGGCAGCCAGATAACCGTCGGCACAGGCGAAATGTGACGCCACATGATGCAGCGTCGGCGTCGCTTGAATCGTATCCTCAATGGCGGCGATCGCCATTTCAACCTCATAGGGCGACGGGATATCACGGTGGAAAAAACGGCGGGCAATAGCGCGGTATCCTAGCGTCAGCACGACATCCGGTGTGGAAAAACGCACCCAGTCAGCGTCGATAGTCAAGGTGTTATGCATACGTATACCTCCTGAAACCAGCATCGAATGGTCTGCACAATAGCGCTGATTCGCCGGGAAGTGAAACCTAACCCATCACCTGCCGTGCTGACGGGCCTTGCTTCCTGTTCACTCTTCACGACACCGCATCCGCCGCCATCCCCCTACACCGGCATCTTGTCGGTAGCCCCGGCCGATGCCGGAGCGTGTTATCTCGCGTTGTTAGCATGCCGCTCATTTGCCCGCCATCAGCGGCCCCGTCACCGCCACAAGATCATCAACGAGTCACATGAACCGCCGGCACTGCACGATTGAAGAAACTGCCGCCCAGCGCACGCTCTACCTGCGCCGCAAGTTGTAACAGTTGGCCGTCGTTACCTTGCCGGGTCTGGAAATGCATCCCCAGCGGCACACCCGATGTCTGCCGCGCCAGCGGTATCGAAATCCCCGGCGTTCCCGTCAGGCTGGCCAGCGGCGTATAGGAAAAGATATCCCACAGGGTGTAGAACCAGTCGAGCACATCCGGGTTATCGCTCAGCGTCAGGTATTTCTTCTCGCCCATCAGCGGAGTCGGTTTGGAGAATGTCGGCGTCAGAATCATGTCCCAGGTCTCGTAGAATCGACCAAGACGGCGCGAGGTGGTATTGAAAACATCCTGCATTTTCCAGCGATCGCTGTAGGACATATCAATCCCTTTCTGCCAGATTTTGATGTTGATGGGCTCAACCTGATCATCCGGCGGCGCCGACAACCCCCGCTTCTCCAGCAGGCGCTGGATGAACTGCGCAAAATTACTGATGTAACAGGTAGTCTGCGCTCGGAATGCCTCATCGAAATCGATATCGGGCGTCACCCACGCCACCTGATGACCCAGTTCCTGTAAAAACCGAACCGTCCGCTCCAGCTCACTCACAAAATGGGGATCGGCGCGGTACTGCCCCCACTCGTGCGACACCGCAATACGCAACGGGGCCGGATCTTTTTTGATGATGTGGGTATAGGCCTCGTCGCTTTTCCAGTAGGGCATGAACTCGCCCGGCGCACCGCCGCGACAGCTGTCGACGAACAGTGCGGTATCCCTGACGCTACGGCTGACGCAGCCCTGGGTGGAAACATACCCGGTGATATCGGACAGCGCAGGCGCAATGGAGAACACCCCGCGGGTACTTTTCAGGCCGATCAACCCTTGGGAACCGGCGGGAATACGGATAGATCCGCCGCCATCGGTAGCATGGGCCAGCGGCGTGATGCCCGCCGCGACCGATGCAGCGGCGCCGGCAGAGGAGCCGAACGTCGTATAGTCGGGGTTCCAGGGGTTACGGGTGACATAAATCTCCGGATTCTCCACCGAACCGCACACGCCAAACTCCGGCGCCGTGGTTCGCCCGATAATATTCAGCCCGGCGTGGCGGATCTGGGTGGTAAGAAATGCATCTTCCGCCGGCCGATTGCCCCGCAGGAATTTGGAACCCTGCTCCTGCAAACGCCCCTTCACGCCCGGCCCCAAATCTTTCATCAGAAAAGGGATGCCACGAAACGGGCCATCAAGCCGGGTACCATCGGTTTCCGGCGCAACGATGGCGTCATCGAACAGCTCGATCACCGAACCGATATGCGGATTAACCCGGGCAACGGCAGCCGCCGTTTGCTGCGCCAGCTCCGTGGGCGTGACCTCTCCTTGCTCCACCAGTTCCGCCATTTTGGTCGCATCACACGCGGCCCACTCATCCCAGCTCATCACAGTCTTCATCGTTAATGCATCCTGTACCTTGTAAAACGGATAGGTTTCACTCAACGCCAGACGACGGTAGCCGTCAGGTCGTGTCCTAAACGCCATCATGCCCTCGATGGCGTAACCCAACGCGGCATCGCCTGTAGCAAACTGCGGGTATAAGCTTGCTGCGGTGCCGCAAACAACTGTGCGGTCGGCCCCTGTTCGATAATGGCGCCCTGCTGCATCACGATCAGCCGATCGCACAACCGGGCAGCGACGCGCAGGTCGTGGGTGACGAAGATCATCCCCAGCCCCAGATCGCGCTGAATCTCTTCCAGCAGCGCCAGAATCTGTTGCTGCACCGATACATCCAGCGCCGATACCGCTTCGTCGGCCACCAGCACGCGCGGCTTACACGCCAACGCACGGGCGATGGCCAACCGCTGGCGCTGACCACCGGAGAATTGATGCGGATAGCGCGACAGCGACTCGCGCGGCAAGCGGATGCGGTCCATCAGCGTCTCGGCCAGCTCTTGCGCGCTCTCGCGGCTCAAGCCGAAATTCATGGCTCCCTCGCGGATCGACGAGCCCACGGTACGCCGTGGGTTAAACGAGCGATTGGGATCCTGAAACACCATCTGAACTTGCGAGCGCAGCGACCATAACTGGCGTTCCGGCAGCGACTGCACCGCCTTTTCCCCCCACTGGATCACGCCGGATGACGGGTCAATGAGCCGCATCAGACAGCGGGCGAAGGTGGATTTGCCCGAGCCGGACTCGCCGACGATGCCCACGGTCTCGCCATAGTGCACCGCCAGGCTGGCGTCACGCAGGGCGGCCACAGTCTGACGACGGCCGAGAAAAGTCCGACGGACATAGTTTTTCACCACAGCCTCAGCATTCAGCAGCGGTGTGCCGCGCTGCTTGTCGCCGCTGCGGCGCGGTACGCCGTCAGGCACACAATCGAGCAACATCCGGGTATACGCCTGGGATGGCTGCCGCAGAACCTGTGCCGCCGCCCCCTGCTCCACGACGGCGCCTAAGTGCATCACCAGCACGTCATCGGCAATCTCCGCCACCACACCCATATCGTGCGTGATGAACAACACCGCACAGCCATTTTCTTCCTGTAACTCACGGATCAGGCTGAGAATTTCCCGCTGGGTGGTGACATCCAGCGCCGTCGTCGGCTCGTCGCAAATCAGCAGACGCGGGCGCAGAATCACCGCCATGGCGATCACGATGCGCTGCCGCTGGCCACCGGAGAGCTGGTGCGGATAGCTGTGGTAGATACGTTCGGGATCCGGCAGTTGTACCCGGGCGAATATCGCCAGAATCGCCGCTTTGCGCTCATCCCGCGACATCCGGCTGTGCGCACGCAGCATTTCATCCATCTGCTTCCCGCAAATCACTACTGGGTTGAGCGCGGTCATCGGCTCCTGAAACACCATACCGATCTGTGCACCGCGCAACGCTTTGAGCACCGCCGGCGCCGCATACCGCCCCTGATTCAGCAACAGGGTATCGCCCAGTCGTACCGTGCCGTGCCGCACGGTCAGTTCACTGGCCAACAGGCCCATCAATGTCATGGCCAGCACCGATTTTCCGGAGCCGGATTCCCCCACCACACACAGGGTTTGCCCTGGATGCAGGATCAGGGACAGGTCTTCTATCGCGTCGGCGCGATCGCCGCCAGCCGGCAGCGCCACGCGCAAGCGATCAATCGTCAATAGCGCCGGAGCGGCGATCGGCGTCAATTGCGGGTCGGAATCGAGAGCGAACACGGCAGACATGGTTTTCCTCCGAATAGCGGCCATCAGGCGCGTTGGGCGAATTTGGGATCGAAGACGTCGCGCAGGCCATCGCCCAGCAAGTTGAACGCCAGTACGGTCGGCACCAGAAACAGCGCCGGGAACAGCACATTGCCGGGGTTCTGCGCAAACTGAATGCGCCCTTCGGACATGATGTTGCCCCAGGTAGGGATATCCGCCGGCAATCCCAGACCGAGAAAGCTCAGAATGGCTTCGGTCATGATGGCCGAGGCGGCGATAAAGGTGCCCTGCACCAGCAACGGCGCCAGCGAATTCGGCAGAATATCGCGCCACAGAATGGTCATGGACGGCGTCGCCAGCGCTCTGGCCGCCTCCACAAAGGGTTCGTCGCGCAGGCTGATCACCAGCGAACGCACCAGCCGGGTCACACGCGGCACTTCCGGGATGGCGATCGCCAGCACCACGGTCGGCAAGCTGGCGCCCAACATCGCCACCAGCGTGATGGCCAGTAACACCGAGGGGATCGCCATCAACCCATCAACCACTCGCATCAACACCATGTCGAACCGGCGGTAATAGCCCGCCAGCATGCCGATCAGGCATCCGCCTGCAACCGCCATCAGCGCCGTCGCAATGCCAACCAGCAACGAGATGCGCGTACCGAACAGCACCCGGCTCCAAATATCCCGCCCCATGCTGTCGCTCCCCATCAGAAACAGATGAGAAATGGTGCGGCCATCCATCAGCGTCACTTCACCGTGTGTTCCCGCTGCAACGGAAATAAAGTTGTAATCGATGGTGGTGGGGTCAAAGGTACCGAGCACCGGCGCCAACACGCCAAAGCAGAGCAACAGCGCCAATACCAGCGTCCCACATCGTACCGACAGGTTGCGCCACAATTTTTTCAGGGTATTCATTGTCTCGTCTCCGGGTCAGGTCAACCCGCGCTCAATAGCGAATACGCGGATCGAGCACCAGATAGCTGATATCCACCAGCATATTCACCACCACATACGCCAGCGCGAAGAACAGCACCACGCCCTGCAACACCGGAAAGTCCCGGTTAAGCACCGCGTCCACGGTCAACTGCCCCAGCCCCGGCACCGCGAACACGGTTTCCGTGACCACCACGCCACCCAACAACAACGCCGCGCTGACGCCGATAATGGTTGCCACCGGCACCGCCGCATTTCTCAGCGCATGCCCCGTGAGCACGCGCCACTCATCAATCCCTTTGGCGCGGGCGGTACGGATGTAGTCCTCAGTCAGCGCCTCGCTGACTGCCGCGCGCGTCACCCTGGCCAGCAGCGCCACATAGGTAATCGACAACGACAGACAAGGTAGAATCAGTTGGAGCAGCCAGGGCCAGAAACCGGCGCTCAACGGCTGGTAGCCCTGAACCGGCAACAACGAGGTTTTTAACGCCAGGAAATAGATCAACACATAGCCGATGACGAACACCGGGATCGAAAAACCGGCGACCGAAAACGCCATCACCGACCGATCCAGCCAACCGCCCATCTTCCAGGCCGCCAACGTCCCCAGCGGTACGGCGATCAGTACGGTCAACACCAGCGTCAGCAACGTCAACGACAGGGTCGGCCCCAAACGCTGGCCGATCAGGTCGATGACCGGCGCGTTGAGGAAATAGGAGTACCCCAAATCACCGTTGGCGACGTGCTGACACCAGATACCGAACTGCTGCCACAACGGCAACGTCAGCCCTAACTGGGTACGAATACGCGCCAAATCTTCACCACTGGCGCCGTTGCCGCCGATAATCGCCGCCGGGTCGCCGGGGGTCAGGCGTACAATCATGAACACCATCACCGCGACAATCATCAGCACCGGGATCAGACTGAGCAGCCGTTTTGCCATAAACATCAACATAGGAACCCTCCCGTATGACTATTGGGCGTTCGGGGCGCTACCCTTACGAATATTCCAGTACACCTGCGCCCCGGCCGGCACAATGCCGCTGACCGTATCGCGCACCGCCGCCGGGATCATGTACTGCCCCAGCGGAACATGCGTCACCACCTGATAAGCATGACGTTGGATCTCGCGGGCCAGTTGCTGTTTCTCGGCGTCGTCGGTCGCCGCCGCGAAGCGCGCTTTCAACGCTTCCAGCTGCGGATCGTTCTGCCAGCCAAACCAGCCCTTGTCGCCGGTGGCATTCAGCATGGCGTTGTTCAGCGGATTCTGGATATCCTCCGCGCCCCAGGCGCTGATAAAGGCATTCCATCCCCCGGCGTTGGGCGCATCTTTCTTCGCCCGCCGCGACACCAAGCTCTGCCAGTCCATATTCATCATTTCCACCTTGAACCCGGCCTGTTGCAGCATCTGCTGAGCGACCAACGGCAACTTGCCGATGGTGGCGTTATCGGTCGGGCGCAACAGCACGATGGGCTCGCCTTTATAGCCAGACTGCTGCAACAGCGCTTTGGCCCGTGCCGGATCAGCTTTGCCGGTGAAGGCCGCGCCAGGGTCGGAAGCATAAGGCGTGCCGCAAGGGAACAGGCTGGCGCAGGTTCGGTAGTATTGCGGCTGCCCGACCTGAGTGCGCAGCATCGGCTCCTGGCCGAGCGCCAGCATCGCCGCCTGTCGCACCTTCTCGTCATTGAACGGCGGCTGAATGAAGTTGAAGCGGAACATGAACTGATAGCCATTAGGCTGCGCATTGATCAGCTGCACATGAGGGGTTTTCCCCAATGTGGGAAGCTGCTCGAAGGCTGGCTGCTCCAGAATGTCCACTTCGTTGGCCAGCAGCGCGTTCATCTGCGTTTGCGGGTCGCGGATGATTTTCCACTCCACCTCATCGACAAACACCTGTTTACCGCCCGTGGTGCCTGATGGCGGCTCACTGCGGGGTTTATAGGCGGTGTTTTTGCGGAACCACAGACTCTCGCCCGGCCGGAATTTTTCGGTTTCAAACACATACGGCCCGGAACCGATAATCTCCTTGATCGGCGTATCCGCCGGGGTATCGGCAATCCGCTTCGGCATGATGAACGGTACGTTGGAGGAGGGTTTACCCAGCGCTTCCAGCACCGGGCCGAACGGCGTGCGGAACACCAGTTTAAAGGTACGGTCATTGACGACTTCATCATGATCCAACGCCCCGGCCATCAGCCCGCCCAACGTATCCCGCGCCATCCAGCGTTTCAGGGAAGCCAGCACATCGGCGCTGGTGACTGGCGCGCCATCGCTGAACGCCAGGCCTTCACGCAGGGTGAACGTCCAGGTTTTCTTGTCGTCGCTGGTTTGCCAGTCCTGCACCATCTGCGGTTTGATGGCGCCGCCCGCATCGGTGCCAAACAGAGTGTCAAACACCATATAGCCGAAGTTGCGGCTGGCGTAAGCGGTGGTCCATATCGGATCCAGCACGGTGATGTTGGACGCAGGAACAATACGCAGCGTATCGGCGACGGCAGGCATGGCGGGAAGCCAGTGCATCATGGCCAGAGACAATGCGCCAAGCAGGGGCAAACGTTGCCGGACAGGGGAAGAAACGTTCGCCGGGGATAAACGGTCATGCTTCATTGCCATCTCCTCACATGATTAAGAAAACGAATACGCTATTTACAAGGATGCTCAGTCAACGCCAGTATAGGAGCCGATGGGACAAGCACATATATACAGTGAAAATAAAATATTTAATAACAGTATGTTAGCTTTGCACCTTCAGAATGCGTTTTCTTAAAAACTCATCATTGCGGTGCATCTCTCGCACCAGAAAAGAACAAAAAAGCGACAAATCGGAGACGAAAATGGGGCTTTTGGATACGACATCGACGCAGCCGCTGGTGCGACAAATTGTTGACCGCATCGCCGGGCAAATTACAAAACGGCAATTGGCCCCAGGCACACGCCTGCCCTCCATCCGGCAGCAAGCCCAGTTTTTCAACGTCAGTGTGATGACAGTGACTAACGCTTATAGCCGGCTAGTGGCGGAAGGCTTTCTCGTCGCGCAGGCCGGGCGGGGATATTTTGTCAGCGATACGCTGCCGCGCGGCGTCGTCGAACCGGAACCAGGCATCGATGTGAAGGTGGACAGGCTATGGTTGATCCAACGCGCTTACGAGGAGAACAACGCATTACTGAAGGCTGGTTGCGGCTGGATCCATCCGCAATGGCTGTATGGCGACGGCATGCGCCAGGCCCTGACCCGGCTGGCGCGCAACAAAACCCATAACCTGACGCAATACTCCTCGCCCCAGGGGTTGCTGCCGTTGCGTCAACAACTGGAGCAAGTGCTGGCCCGACGCGCCATCCACGTACCAGCCCGGCAAATTATGACCACCTCCGGCGCCACGCAGGCGCTGATCCTGCTGGTGCATTGCCTGACCCGGGCAGGCGACACCGTCTTCGTCGACTCCCCCGGCAACAGCACTTTTTTTATCCAATTACGGGCATTCGGCCTGAATCTGGTCGGCGCCCGACGCAGCCCCGACGGCTACGATCTCGTGGAGCTGGAGCAACAGCTGCGTCAACATCGGCCGAAGTTGTTCTTCACCACCAGCCAGTTACACAACCCCACCGGTTCATCATTACATCCGCGGGTCAGCGCCCGGCTGCTGCAACTGGCGCAGACCTACGACTTCACGCTGGTGGACAACGACGTGATGGCGGGATTAACGCCATCCGGGCTGGCGACGCTGGCCAGCCAAGACCAGCTGCGCCGGGTTTGTTATATCGGCAGCTTTTCTAAAACGCTGTCGCCGGAGCTGCGGGCCGGGTTTATCGCCTGCGATGAAGCGCTGAATGAGAAACTGATGCTCTATAAGATGATCCACGGGCTCACCACCTCGGAGCTCACCGAAACGCTGTTATGGTCAATGCTGACGGAAAAAGGCTGGAATCTGCACCTCAAAGGCCTGGCGGCCAGGCTGGCCGAGGCGCAAAACGCCGTGTGCGACCGGCTGGAAAGGATCGGCCTGCGTCTGTTTCACCGCCCCGAGGGCGGGCCGTTTCTGTGGGCTTGCCTGCCGAAAGCGGTGGATCTCATGGCGATGACCCGCACCGCAGCCGAGCACGGCATCCTGCTGGCGCCGGGCCACTTGTTCCACGTCGAGCCCTGTCAGGAGCCCTGGCTGCGGTTTAACGTCTCCTATTGCCACCGGCCGGAAGTGTACGATTTCCTGTCCCGCTACATGAATGGCGATATCGCCTGAAAACGGGACAAGGCGCGATCAGCCGCCGGAAGACAACGCGGTCGTCCGGCGTACTGCCGCCATGACACTGCGCTGCAAACCCGCAGCGAAGTCGCTGTTATTCAGCTCGTACAGGCCGTTAATCCCCACCCCGGCCGGGGAGTTATTGATATCCATCAGTTGGCGCGGATGGCAGCCGCTGACTTTCAGCATCTCCACCGCGCCTACCAGATTTTCCCACGCCACCTGTGTCGCCTGCTGACGAGACAACCCAGCCAATACGCCCGCATCCGCCAGCGACTCAATGAAGTAATACACATAATTCACGCCGGCCACCGCATAACCGGTAAAGACATCGATCAGCCGCTCTTCCAGCATCATCACCTTGCCGAAACTTTCGAGGAACGGTCGCAACGGTTCGATCTTGGCCTGTGCATTGCCCACCACGCCGCTGTAACCCAGGCCGGTATCGGTCAGGGTATTGGGGATGGTGCGCACGATGGGCCGCTCTGCCCCCAGCAGGGACGCGAGCTGCGTCAACGTGACGCCCGCGATGATCGAAATCACCGTCGCCTGCGGTGCAGCGTACCGGTTGATCGTCTCGGCAACCGCCGCGATGTCATCCTGCGGGCGTACCCCCATCACGATGTAATCCGCACGAGCTATCGCCCCATGCTCACTGAGCGGGCTGGTCAACTGGTAACGCTCGCGCAACGTCAGGATACGTTGCGGGTCGATATCAGACAGCGTGATCTCGCCGGCGCTGACGGCCTGACGACGAATAGCCGCGCGAATAATGGCTTCGGCCATCTGGCCGGCGCCGATAAAATGGATATGGCTCATGCTCGCTCTCCCGAAAACAGACGAATAACACAGTTATGCCGCTTAACCACCGTCTGTGTTGGCTGAATGGATGACGGCCTTTTTATGGCAATCTGAAGAAAAATAAAAATGATGAGTGACACCGACTCAAGAAAATATAACCCTGACAACACAATAACCAATAACCGGCATTGGCAATAATCATTCCAGATTCACTATTATTCAGCGCAGCGCACCATCATTGCGAACGCCACCGTTCTATTTAGTGACAACGCAAAACTCAGACCACTGACGATGATTTCTTACCAAAATAAATACGCGCCAATCCCTCTTTTGTCACTTCAACAGCATGCTCTGCGCTCAGAGAAATATGTTGTTCAATTAATTTAACCCCGGCGTCGACATCCCGTTGACGCAATGCAGCAATAATATCCACATGCTCATCATAGGCATTATTCCGACGCACCGGCGTTTCTAGATCAATACGGCGAAAGAAACGGCTTAAGGAATTCAGGCTGTCCAACATTTCATACAGCCGAGCATTTTGGGAAATACGGGCAATTTCCATATGAAAATGCTCGTCAGCCTCGGCAATCTTTTCCCAATCCTGAGGCACTTGCTGCTGAGCCTGTCGCAGGCTGACATCCTCCCAGATCGCCGTCGTTGCGGCGATTTCTTCATCGGTAGCCCGCAAACAGGCGAAGCGAAACGTCGCCTGCTCAATCACCATGCGGACTTCATACAACTCGCGCACCCCTTCTGGCGTGAGGTCGCGGGAATAAAAACCCCGGTTTGGCACAAAATTCATAAACCCGTCCTTAGCCAAGCGATTGAGCGCCTCGCGTACCGGCGTGCGCGACACACCCAGCTGCGTGGACAGTTCCACCTCATTAATCCGTTCACCGGGCCGAAAGTGGTAGTCGATAGCCAGTGTTTTTATCTTTTCATACACTTTCTCAACACTATCGGCACTGCGCGCCGTTTTTTTGGCAATAACCACAATGACCCCTTTTATTCTCTTCGATTATTTTTATCCGTGATGAACCCGATTTAAAAAACGGGAAAATATTATTCACACCGATAATGAATAATTCATAGCACAGCTATAAACACAACTCAACACAAAACTGCATACACTTTTTCGATAAAGATGTTATGAAAAAAATACGCTAAAAAAAAAGAATATATTCCATATCACACCATTATTTTGCACCAAAATATGGCATCAGCTGCGCCAAAATAGCAATAAGTGTATACACATATGCACATAAAGACCTATAACCCTCGTTGAATAACGATGACGGACGGCTAAGAGATATTTTTATTTTATTTAACCGACCCGTTGTATTTATTCATAAAACCCCTGACTTCACGCCTGCATCTCCAGGTATTTTTCTGTTATGCGCCATCGGCTGGCACGTTGGTTGCTTAACACACAACTGTATGCACTTTTACATTCACTTGTGCGTATTACCGTTATCCCCATAATAGTTCGTGTTGCAGGGCAATCGGCCGACATTTTGAACCACGCTACACGTCGACCTTTTACAGGCAAGCTCGCCATGACGTCACCACATGGCGAATCCTCACATGCTGATGACAACCATCAGCGGAAGGAGTGAGTAAAGCCGATGCGCCGACAACCTGAAATTATGACGGGCATAACCTATTCGTCAGCACCGGAGACCCCTTATGAAGAGTCGTTTACGTCAGGTTATTACGCTGTCCGCTGTAACGGGCATGGCCTTGTCAGCGTCGGTACATACCGCTTATGCCGATGTGAATCTGGGCGCGATTTTGCCGCTAACCGGCACCAGCGCCAGCATCGGCGAAGATCAACGCCGCGGAATCGAACTGGCGGTGGAAAACATTAACGCCCACGGCGGCGTTAACGGACAAAAACTCACTGTGATTACCGAAGACTCTGCCGGCAACCCGGTAACGGGCCTGAATGCGGTACGCAAACTGACACAAGTTAACAAGGTGCCGCTGGTCGTGGGCGACTTTTCTTCCAGCGTCACTATCCCGGTGGGCCAGTATCTGGTGAAAAACCATCTGCTGCACATCAATATCTCCGGCACCAGTACCGATGTGCGCAAAATCGGCAAGACCTCATGGAGCGTCATCGGGCTGGACGATCTCTCTGCCCGCTTCTCGGCGCAAGATGTCTGGAAACAAGGCTGGCGTAAAGTGGCCTTTGTCGCCCCCGACGGCGCCTACGGACAGGGCATGGCGGAACAGTTCACCCAAGCCTTTGAAAAAGCCGGCGGCAAAGTCGTCGCCAACGTGTTGTACACCAGCGGGCAGCCGTCCTACCGCCGCGAACTGGAACAGATCGCCCGCGCGCACCCGGATGCATACGTTTATACCAGCTACGGCCAAGATGCGATCGTGCTTAACCGCGAAGCCTGGGAGCTGGGGCTGCACCAGACCCCCTGGTATGGCATGTACCTGACCATGGCTATCGCCGGCTCGCCGGCCCAGTACACCAACGGTCAACTCGGTATGGAAGTGGCCGGCATCGGGGATCGCGCCGCCGTCGACGGCGATAAAAGTTACGCGGTCACTTATCAACAACGTTTCAATGAAAAGCCGCGCTCGGTATACGGCAGCTACGCCTTCGACAGCGTCATGCTGGCCGCCGCCGCCATCCGGCAGGCACACAGCGCGGAACCCGCAGCGATGATTAGCGCCATGCAAACCGTTGCGCCGGGCTTCACCGGACTGACCGGCAAGCTCGATCTGGATACGGACAACCAGCGTCAGAGCCAACCGTACTTGCAGGTCAAAGCGGCCGACGGAAACCTGATCGCACGCTAATCCGACATCCTCGTTAACGTTACGCCAGCAGGGATACGTTATGTTGCAGTTTATTCTCGACACATTGATTCGCACCGCGGATTTGTCGCTGGTCGCACTGGGGTTAAGCCTGGTGTATGGGCTGGTACGGTTCGCCAACATTGCCCATATGCAATACGCCATGGTCGGTGCCTTTCTGACCGCCGCCGGGTTGCAACTGGGCATGCACCTCTCACAGGCGATGCTGTTTTCCGCGGTGATCTGCGGCTTGCTGTCCATGCTGTTGCACCACTGGGTCTTTCAGCCCTTACTGAAAACCGGCACCGCCAACGCCATGATTGGCTCGCTGGCGGTATCGATGGTGCTGATCGCCCTCATGCTCGGGGTCGAGGGATCGTCCCCTATCAGTTATCAGCTGCCCATCAGCGACATCTGGCAGATAGCAGGCTCACGGATTTCCGCCGACGAAGTCTGGAGCCTCGCCTTTACCGCGGCGCTGGTGCTGATCTTCGGCGCCCTGCTGTTCCATACCCCGCAAGGGCGCGCCATCCGGGCACTGGCCAGTAACCGTGATCTGGCGGCGGCCTCCGGGTTGAACGCCAGCGCCATCGTGCATAGCGTCAATCTGTTGGCCGGTATGCTGGCCGGCATCGGCGGTTCGATGATGGCGATGAACGCCAGCGCCTATATCAACCAGGGTAACGATCTGATGCTGCCGGTGTTGGCCTCGGCCATCCTGGGCGGGCTCGGCAACCCGCTGGGCGCACTCTTCGGCGCGTTGCTGATCGCCACCACGGAAACACTGGTGACGACGATCAACTGGGGCTGGTTAGTGGATAGAGAGATGGCGTTTATCCCGGTGACTTGGGTTAACGCATCGTCATTCGTCATGCTGCTGTTGGCGCTGCTGTTGCGTCCATACGGCCTGTTCAACCGGGAGGTGCGCCGTGTCTGAGTTCTTATTGCATATCTGCTGTATCGGCGGTATCTACGCCATTATTGCGCTGGCCCTCAATCTGCAGGCAGGTTATGCCGGCCTGCTGAACTTCGGCCATATCGCTTTCGTCGGCATCGGCGCTTACGCCATCGGTATCGGCAGCCAATTCGATCTACCGCTACTGGTGGTCATCCCGGCGGGGATCCTCTGTGCGCTGCTGGTGAGCATACTGATGGCGTTGCTGGGGCGTCAGCTTTCCGCCGACTATTGGGGGATCGCCACCCTCGCGCTGGCAGAAATCATCCGTATCGCCGTCATGAATGCTGGCGGGTTGACCGGCGGAGCCCAGGGCATCGGCGGCCTGAGCGCCCCCTGGTCGAGCGACGGACAAGCCACCGACGCGCTGATCTTCGCCGCACTGATTTTCATTGTGCTCATACTCTGCACGCTGGCGTCGGTACGCCTGGCCGACAGCCGCTTCGGCCGTGCGCTACGTCTGATGCGCGAACAGCCGCAACTGGCGATGTGTATGGGCTACGCCCTGCCGTGGCTCAAGTGCCGCGCCCTGATGTGCAGCGCCCTGATGTGCAGCCTGGCCGGTATGCTGCTGGCCTGGTACACCGCCTATGTCAGCCCCGACTATCTGTTGTCATCGGAAACCTTTCTCATCTGGAGCATGGTGATGATCGGCGGGCTGGGTAATATCCGTGGGGTGTTGCTGGGCGTGGCGTTGGTGGAAGTCTTATACAACTTTATTCCTTTCGCCAGAGACTATCTGCAGATCGGCTCCGACCTGACCGGCGCGCTGCGGTTAGGGCTGACGGGACTTGCCATGCTGTTATGCCTGCTGACCCGCCCCGGTGGACTGCTGCCTGAAAAAATGAGGGTCTTATCATGACCCGACTGCTTCATGTGGAGAACATCAGCAAAGCCTTTGGCGGCAACCGGGTACTGGAATCGGTCACGTTTAGCCTGCATCGGGGCGAGATTCTGGGGCTATTGGGGCCCAATGGCTCCGGGAAAAGCACTCTGCTTAACGCCATCTCCGGATTTACCCCTGTCGATCGCGGCACCATCACGCTCAGAGAGCAACGCCTCGATACACTGGCGACGCATAAAATCATCGACGCCGGCATCGCCCGTACCTTTCAGCTCCCGGCCATGCCGGCAAAAATGAGCGTATTGGACGTGGTGATGGCGGCCGGCACCCGCCATCACGGCGTCTGGAACGGCCTGCTGTCGCTGCCTTCCGGCCGCCGCGCCGAGCGGGAGGATCGGGCCCTGGCCCGTGGGTTACTGGATACACTACGGCTGGACAACGTGCGGGACTTGCCGGCCGCCGCGTTGTCCGGCGGGCAGAAAAAACTGCTGGGCATCGCCTGCGCCCTGATGGGCAAACCATCCGTGCTGATGCTTGACGAGCCCATGGCCGGCGTACACCCCAAACTACGCCAGGATCTGGTAGAGACCTTGCGTAGCTTGAGCCGGCAAGGCATCTCCCTGCTGGTGATCGAGCATGATATGCACTTCATCGGCACGCTGTGTCAGCGCTGCATCGTGCTGGATCGCGGGCACATCGTCGCCGATTGCGCCCCCGACGAACTCTCGCGCAATCAACAGGTACTGGACGCCTACCTAGGGGCGGGCAACGCAACATTACGGGAGGAGGCGATATGATCGCACTAAATCAAGTGGTGGCCGGTTACAGCGCCGGTATTGATATCCTGCACGGTGTGTCGTTGACGGTGGCGCAAGCGGAAATCGTTACCCTGCTCGGCCCCAACGGATGCGGCAAGTCCACGCTGCTGAAATGCATCGCGGGTTTTCTCTCTCCGCGTCAGGGCAGCATCGAGATTAACGGCCAGGAAACCGCCGCCATTCCGGTGCACCGCAAAATCCGCGAATGCGCGCTGGGGTTCGTACCGCAGTTGGATAATGTCTTCAACAACCTGACCGTGGCGGAAAACCTGCAAACCGGCGGGCAGTTTCTGGCCCCCAGGCAACGGCGTCTGCGCATGGCGCAACTGGCGGAACAATACCCGATGCTGCGCCGCAAATGGCACGCGCCCGCCTCGGCCCTCTCCGGCGGCGAACGGCAGATTCTGGCGTTGGCTCGGGCGCTGATGCCCAGCCCTTCGGTGCTACTGCTGGATGAACCCTCCGCCGGATTGTCGCCTAAAATGTTGCAGGACGTGTTCAGCGCCATCCAAACCGTTCGCCGTCAGGAAAAAGTGACCATCCTGATGGTGGAGCAAAACGCCATGGAAGCGCTGCACATTTCCGATCGCGCCTATGTGTTGGCGCTGGGAAAAGTCGCCATGAGCGGCCCCGCCGACGCCTTGTTGAATGACCCGCAGATGCGCGAACTCTATTTCGGCGGGCGCGCCGCCTGATAAGCCACGGAGAATCACGACGATGACCAAGGAGAATACATAATGCCGCTCACGCCTGTTATCGATCACGCGGTGATCAATGTGAATGAGCAGCTCGACCGGGCCTGTGCGTTGTTCCAGCGCATGGGGTTTCAACTGTCCACACGCGGCCATCACTCGATGGGCTCCAGCAACCATCTGGCCATTTTTGGCGACAACTATCTGGAACTGCTGGGCTACGAACCGGAGAGAGCACCGGGCAAACGTGGCCTATGGCAGACGCCGCCCGGCCTGGCCGGGTTGGTGTGGAAAACCACGGACGCGCAGCAGGTCTACCCGCAGTTGCAACGATGCGGGCTCGACGGCGAACCGCCGACGGCATTTTCGCGTCCGGTCACGCTACCGGACGGCCGTCAGTTGACGGCGAAGTTTTGCATCACCCGGCTGAACGCTAACGCTATCGATTACGGCTTCAGTTTCTTCTGCCAGCACCTCACGCCGCAGGCGGTGTGGCAACCGGCATGGCAACAGCACCCCAACAGCGTCCAGGCGATGACCGCGTTCGTCATCATGGCGGAGGATCCCCACGCCGCCATCGCGCCCTATGCGCGCCTGTTCGCCCAATCCCCGCTGGAGGAAACCGCCGAACACGGCTGGCTGCTGCCGGCGGGAACGGCCTGCCTGCGGGTCATCACTCCATCGCAGGCAATGGAGGAATACCGTCTACCGCCGGAACGCGCCAAGGGGACGCGGATGATCGCCCTGAATTTCCGGGTGTCATCGCTATCACGGTTGACCGACAGCTTGCGCCACGGCGATATCGCGTATCAACACTCCGTCGGTCGGGTTCTGGTGCCCGAGCAACAGAGCAGCGGGTTGGCGCTGCGTTTCAGTGAATAGCCGCCGACGGCGTCCACGCCGTCCGGACGCCTGACGCGCTAAAAAAACCCTGTACCGCCCGACAACGGCGCCGGGCGACGCCAGCGTGGTGTCGGTACAGGGAAACTCGCTCTCGATAAGCATGATTTCAACTATGTGCTCGACGTGCGCCAGCTCACCACCATGATGGGGTTGGTGGCGGCCAATGATGGGGTTGGTGGCGGCCAACGATGGCGTCAGTATCGTCACCGGATTGACCCGGTTTCAGTTCCAGCACCGGGACATCACGATCGTGCCCTTCCGTGATTTGTCACTGCAACGCGGGATTTATTGGGTGACGGATCGGGAGCGGAAACTCTCGCTGTGCGCCACGGCGTTCTATGATTTCCTGCAGGAAAAGGCCAAGAGTTTTTATCACCGCGTCTCCCGATGAACGAAGTGGCAGCGCCTCATCTGGGCGCCACAGTAACGTGCGCACGGCCACGAAGGACGACCACTCGCACATCACGACGTTACCGCCCATAGTGTGGGCCGGCCGTCACCGAATCACGCAAGATGAGGCGGGCCGGGAAGGTTTTACGCTGCTGCAACGTTCCGCCATCCAGCATAAAGATCAGCGTATTGATGGTTTCCTGGATCATCTCGGTGATTGGCGCTTTGACGCTGGAAAGTGAAGGAATGGTAAACGGCGCCATCGGGATATCATCGAAACCAACTACCGATACCTGCCCAGGCACGGCGACGCCGCGCTCGAACAGCCGTTTCAACGCACCGATAGCCATATCGTCATTGCTGGCCACCAGCGCGGTGAATGCGGCCTGACGCTCAAGCAACGTATTGACGGCATTCACACCGCACGGCGGCGTCCATTTCCCCTCGACAATCAGCGCGTCGCGCACCGGGATCCGGTACTGCTCCAGCGCCGCTTTATAACCGGACAGTCGTTCCACGCCGGTGGGGGAATCTTGCGAGCCGGTCACAAACGCGATGTCCCGATGACCCAGTTCGATAAGCTGCGTTACCGCATCAAAGCTGGATGCCCGTTGATCGGAATAGATACAGTAGCTGTCGTTTTCCCGGAGCCGTCGGTTGATCACCATGATCGGTTGTTTATGCTGGTTGATGATGGCGTCCATGTCATCAATGCTTAAAAACCGCGGGTGCGTGATGAGCGCATCGCAACGTAAATCCAGCAGAAACTGGATCGCCGCCCGTTCCTCTTCCGCGCTGTGCTTACCATCCGCCAGAATCAGCTGGCGGCCTTGCGCCTCCGTCATTCTGGCGGCGTGGAACAGCAGTTCGCTAAAGTAAGTGCCATGGTACAGGGCATTGGTGATCACCAACCCGATAGTTTGCGACTTTTGCGTGGCGAGATTACGGGCCAGCAGATTCGGGCGAAAACCGCTCTCCGCGATCGCCTTAAACACCTTATCGCGGGTCTCCTGGCTGACATACCCATTACCGGACAACACCCGGGATACCGTCGATTTGGCAACCCCCGCCCGCTTCGCCACTTCAAGTATGGTGGTCATCTTCGCTCCCCGTCTTCACGTCGTTAATGCCGTCAGTTTATCCAATTTACGCTTAGTTTTCAGTAGCTTCATTCGTTGCGTTGCTATCACTGGGTTATTTATGGTGATCACCATCACGAAAAAGAAAATTGCTCACATCACCATCTTGTCTGGCCGAATGAAACTCTTCATGATTTTGTGGAACCGGTTCCCTATCCCGATTTATGCCGCAGAATCCTCACCCGCACGGAGCATCGGGCAGGCAGGCGCGAGTCGGGTGTAAGACGTTCTACGCTGCGGTCAACGGACCAACGCGAAGGTGTACCTGACTGCTATTAAGAGATAACCATTTCATGTCAAAGAATTACGCGCTGACCTCCCGCGCCATCGTCGATGCGCTGGGCGGACTGAACAATATCGACGCCGTCACGCACTGCATGACACGTTTGCGGTTCGTGGTGAAAGACAAATCACAAGTAGACAACGCCACGCTGAAGGCCATTGAGGGCGTGATGGGCGTGGTGAACACGGAATCCCAGTGCCAGGTGATCATCGGCAATAACGTCGCCAAAGCCTATCAGGAAGTGTTAAAACTCGGCCCGGCGGGGGCGCTGGGCGAAGCGCCGACGACAACACGTAAAATTACGCTGAAGAGCATCGGCGCCGGTATTCTCGACGCGCTGATCGGCACGATGTCGCCATTGATCCCGGCGATCATCGGTGGGTCAATGGTCAAACTCCTGGCCATGATCCTGGACATGGCTGGCGTCTTTACTAAAGGCTCCTCGACGCTGGTCATTCTCAACGTTATCGGCGACGGCGCATTCTTTTTCCTGCCGATCATGGTGGCAGCCTCGGCGGCGTTGAAATTCAAAACCAATATGTCGCTGGCGATCGCGATCGCCGGGGTGCTGGTACACCCGAGCTTTATCGACCTGATGGCGAAAGCGGCCGCCGGGCAACCGGTGCAACTGGCGTTTATCCCAGTGACAGCGGTGAAATACACCTACACGGTGATCCCGGCGCTGTGCATGACCTGGATCCTGTCTTATATCGAAAAAGGCATCGATCGCATCACCCCGGCGGTGACGAAAAACTTCCTCAAACCGATGCTGATTGTGTTGGTTTCCGCGCCCATCGCCATCGTGCTGATCGGCCCGCTGGGGATCTGGATCGGTAGCGGCATCTCCGCCATCGTGTATACCATTCACGGCTATCTGGGCTGGCTGTCGGTGGCCATCATGGGCGCGCTCTGGCCACTGCTGGTAATGACCGGCATGCACCGCGTGTTTACGCCGACCATCATCCAGACCATCGCCGAGGCCGGTAAAGAAGGCATGGTGATGCCATCCGAGATCGGCGCCAACCTGTCGCTCGGCGGCTCCTCGCTGGCGGTGGCCTTCCGCACCAAAAACCGCGAACTGCGTCAGACGGCGTTGGCGGCGGCCGCTTCCGCCATCATCGCCGGGATTTCCGAACCGGCGTTGTACGGTGTGGCAGTGCGACTGAAACGTCCGCTTATCGCCAGCCTGATCAGCGGCTTTATCTGCGGCGCGGTGGCGGGTATCGGCGGCCTGGCTAGCCATTCGATGGCGGCGCCGGGGCTGTTCACCAGCGTGCAATTCTTCGACCCGGCCAACCCGATGAGTATCGTGTGGGTGATTGGCGTCATGATGTTGGCGGTGGTGCTCTCGTTCATCATCACCTTGATCATGGGCTTCGAGGATATTCCTGAAACCGACGAGGCGCCTAAAGCACAAGCCACGGCAGCGCCGGTTGCCGCACAGCCCGTTGAGCCGGTCAAGGCGGCTAGTGTCAGTTAACCCGTCCCCGTCGCACTGCGGCGGGGTATTGTCATTTCCGAATCAGTGACAGCAATGCAAGTAAAAGAGGTAATTCATGTCAGCATCGACATTCCCTGATGGGTTTCTATGGGGGGGCGCCTTGGCGGCAAACCAGTCGGAAGGCGCCTATCTGGAGGGCGGCAAGGGGCTGACCACCGTCGATATGATCCCGCACGGCCCGAACCGGCTGCCGGTCAAACTGGGGTTGGAAAAACGTGTTGCGCTGCGTAACGACGAGTTCTATCCCAGCCACCAGGCGATCGATTTCTACCACCGTTACAAGGAAGACATCGCGCTGATGGCGGAGATGGGCTTCACCGTGTTCCGCACCTCCATCGCCTGGAGCCGTCTTTACCCAAACGGCGACGACGCGGCGCCGAACCCGGCGGGCATTGCGTTTTACCGCGATGTATTCAATGAATGCCGTAAATACGGCATCGAACCGCTGGTGACGCTGTGCCATTTCGACGTGCCGATGCATCTGGTGACGGAGTACGGCTCATGGCGCAACCGTAAAATGGTGGACTTTTTCACCCGCTACGCCCGTACCTGTTTTGAAGCCTTCGATGGGTTGGTGAAATACTGGCTGACGTTCAACGAGATCAACATTCTGCTGCACAGCCCCTTCTCCGGCGCCGGTTTGGTCTTCGAAGCGGGAGAGAATCAGGACCAGGTGAAATATCAGGCAGCGCACCATGAGCTGATCGCCAGCGCGCTGGCGACCCGAATTGCGCATGAGGTCAACCCTGCCAATCAGGTGGGCTGTATGCTGGCGGGCGGCAATTTCTACCCCTGGTCGTGCAAGCCGGAAGACGTGTGGGCGGCGTTGGAGAAAGATCGCGAGAACCTGTTCTTTATCGATGTACAGGCGCGCGGCGCTTATCCTTCTTACTCCGCGCGAGTGTTCCGTGAGAAAGGCGTCCATATCGACATGCTGGACGGCGACGCCGAGATCTTGAAAAACACTGTCGATTTCGTCTCTTTCAGCTACTACGCCTCGCGCTGTGCCTCAGCCGACATGAACGAGCACAACAGCAGCGCCGCCAATATCGTGAAATCGCTGACCAACCCGCATATCCAACGGAGCGAATGGGGTTGGGGCATCGACCCGTTGGGGCTGCGCATCACCATGAACATGATGTACGACCGTTACCAGAAGCCGCTGTTTTTAGTGGAGAACGGGCTCGGCGCGCGGGATGATATCAACGCCAACGGCGAGATTGAAGACGATTACCGCATCAGCTACCTGCGTGAGCATATCCGCGCCATGGCCGATGCGATTGAAGACGGCGTCCCGGTGATGGGCTACACCACCTGGGGCTGTATTGACCTGGTGGCCGCCTCCACCGGTGAGATGAGCAAACGCTACGGGTTTGTCTACGTCGATCGCGACGATCATGGCAATGGCACGTTGGCGCGTCGGAAGAAAAAATCGTTCGGATGGTACCGGAAGGTGATCGCCAGCAACGGCCGGGATCTAGACTGACCGGCCTTCGGGCTTCTGCGCCCACATCCCCGACCGTCGCCCGCTTCGGCGGCAACGGTCGGGGTCGGAAGCCCGGTTTAGAACGTCAGCCGATAGCGGACATAATCGTCCGCCGGCTGAAACTCGTCGTACAGGCGACGCGCCGGATTGTTCTGCCGGGTGTGCCAGTACAATCTTGACCATCCCTGTGCCTTACACTGTTCAACCAGATCCTCGATCAATCGTCGTCCAATCCCCTGCCCGCGACAATCCGGGCTGACAAACAGATCCTCCAGATAACAAACCGGCGTGACGACCCAAGTGCCCTCGTGCAATACGCTGAGACTGAACCCCACCACCTGCCCCCGACGCTCCGCCAGACGACACAGCAAAGCCGATGCCGGATCGAGAATGCGCAGCCAGGTATAGGCCGTCACCTCCGGCGCCACGCTCGATTGATAAAAACCGTTGTACCCCGCCCACAACTGCCGCCACGCCGGCTCATCCTCGGCTCGTGCCTGCCGAATCACGACGGTATCGTTCATTTTTTTCTCCTCGCTGAATGCACCAATGCGCCTACTGAGATAGGCTCTACGCTGGTGTGGTGTTTTTAACCGATTAATCTGCGGAAGGACTTTCGAAATATGCTCAAAATACTCGGCAAAACGACGTCAATCAATGTGCGCAAAGTGCTCTGGACCTGTGAAGAAGCGGGGCTGGATTATGTTCAGGAAGATTACGGTAGTGGATTTGCCTCGACGCAAACCGATGCGTTTCGCGCCATGAACCCGAACGCCATGGTGCCTGTGCTGATTGATGATGAATTTGTGCTGTGGGAATCCAATTCGATTTGCCGTTATCTGGCACGCAAAGCCAGGCGTAACGACTTGCTCCCCAACGAACCGCAGGCGTGTGCCAACGTTGAACACTGGATGGACTGGCAGGCAACCGAATTTAACAACGCCTGGCGCTATGTCTTCCCGGCGTTGGCGCGCAAGAACCCGGCTTATAATGATCAAAATGCGATTGCGGCAGGCATTAAAGAGTGGAACCACTGCATAGGTATTCTTGAACAACAACTCCAGCGCACCGGTGCATGGGCGGCAGGTGAGACGTTTACCCTGGCAGATGTGGTGCTTGGGTTGTCGGTGAACCGCTGGAAAATGACGCCGTTTCCCCATCCCGAAGTCCCCGCCATTGACGCATGGTTTACGCGCCTAAATCAGCGGCCGGCATTTTTGCGTCATGGGAATAACGGGATGGTCTAAGAAATCAGGTTTGTAAAAGGTCTGCCGTTGTCTCGATATATCTCTTGCGCATCTGCATCAACAGAGTAAAGCGTCCGGCAGACCCGCCCCATTCACACAGGAAAGAGGTACCACTGTTTCCACCTCTTCGCACCAGCGGCCAAAAAATCACTCACAAAATTACCCGGTTGGGAAAATTTTTTTATGCCATTAATTCTTTCCATTCTTCTGTTTGCATGGCTAAAAATTTACCATACCCTTACCTTTGAAATTTATTTATTTCAAAATATAAATGAAAGCAGGGTTTATTTTCTATTTTTTTACAATTAGCCTTGACGGGAAATTTGACGGTTTTTTAAATCCAATAAATAGACTCTATTTTCCCGTGTTGTTTATCGGATAGTTTTCCGCATCCTTTAACGTTAATTCACCCCTGATAGCAAAAAAAATATGGCTGCTATATATAGGCAGAGCAGTACCGTAGTTATTGAATGTATTAACAAAAAATTTGCGTTTAATTACACGCTATCCTTCAGTAAAAACAGCAAGGAAATATTATGTCTATATCCATATCATCGGATCTGTATAACTCTATCTGGCAGACATCCAGCCTGAAGAGTTCCAGTTCCTCGTCGTCATCGTCGTCATCCACACCATCGATCACCTCGATGGACAGTAATAGTCAGGATGGTGGTCTGTTACAGGCACTCTCCAGCGCGCTCTCCTCATTGGGGATTACGCTGAGTTCCAGTAGCTCCGACAGCACCTCAACAGACGATCTTTCCACTGACAGCACCACCACCTCCAGCACGTCCAGCACCTCCTCAACGGACTCTCAGGAAGCAGTGGCCGAGTTCATGTATACGCTGATGAATACCCTGCACAGCATCGGCGCATCCTCCAATTCGACCTCGCTTTCCGACAACCCGATGAAGACCGATCTGGATACGCTGGTCAGCGCGCTGTCGTCGTCCAGTTCTTCCAGCTCATCATCCAGTTCCACCGTGTCCGACAGCGCGCTGAGCGATCTGCAAAGCGCGTTCAACTCGATGGTATCGGCGCTGGGCGGCGACACCAGCACCGCATCGCTTTCCAGCTTCTTGCAGAGCTTCTCGTCATCGCTGTCGTCCTTCTCCAGTCAGGGCAACCTGACCAACACCATCGCCTGATAACGATGGTGTCAACAAACCCCGGCCTCCGCCGGGGTTCCTGTGTCTTGCCTGATGCCGATACGGATTGCCGACATCAGGTTATTGTCAGTATCACAACATGCCGGAGCGCGTCGCCGCGTTTTCCCTCACACGCCGTGCTTGTCGTTGCGCACGACGGCTGGGTACAGATGTAAAGAAACGCGCTGCCAATTAAAAAATCGTTTCAATATACCCCCTGCATCCGGGGTAATTATTTGGTATTACAGGGTTATTCCTTCGTCCAGAAAAATCGACCAACTATGTTTAAATCCTTTTTCCCGTATCCAAGACTGTTTTTCCCTTCCGCGCTGTTGTGGGCGCTGTTCGCCGTCGTGGTCTGGTACGTCTGGTATCTGCCGCTGGGCACGCATCTGTTGCAGTTTGCGGAACCGCTGCCGCAGGGCGTCGCCCGTTTCTGGTCGCCCGCATTTCTGTGGTTTTACAGTTATTACCTGATTTGTACCGGGATTTTCGCCGGCGCCTGGCGTCTGCTCCGGCCCCATCCCTGGCAACGTTGGTCAGTGTGGGGCTCTGCGCTGATCATCTTCGTGACCTACTTCTCGGTAGAAGTGGGCCTCGCGGTCAACGATTGGTACGTCCCTTTTTACGATCTGGTGCAAAAGGCGCTCAGCGCACCGAATGCCGTTAAAATTCAAGAATTTTACCGCGAATTGTTGGTCATTTTCGGCATCGCCATGGTGGCGGTGCTGGTCGGTGTTATGAATTTGTTTTTTGTCAGCCACTATGTGTTCCGCTGGCGGACAGCGATGAACAATTATTACATCGACCACTGGCAGCAATTGCGCCATATCGAAGGCGCTGCGCAGCGTATTCAGGAAGACACCATGCGCTTTGCCTCCACCGTCGAAAGCCTGGGGGTGGATTTGGTCAAATCGCTGATGACGCTGATCGCCTTTCTGCCGGTACTCATCTCGCTGTCGGTGCACGTCAAGGAACTGCCGCTATTGGGCGCGGTACCTTATGGACTGGTGATCGCCGCCGTGCTGTGGTCGCTGGCGGGTACCGGATTGCTGGCGTTGATCGGCATTAAACTGCCCGGTCTGGAATTCAATAACCAGAAGGTGGAAGCCGCCTATCGAAAAGAACTGGTTTATGGCGAAGACGATGCCGATCGCGCCACGCCACCGACGGTGAAACAACTGTTCGCCAACGTGCGCAAGAACTATTTCCGTCTTTACTTCCATTACACTTATTTCAATATCGCCCGGGTGTTCTACTTACAAGCCGACAACGTCTTCAGCATCATCGTGCTACTGCCGTCGATTGTCGCGGGTAGCCTCACGCTGGGGTTGATGACGCAGATTACCAACGTGTTCGATCAGGTACGCAGTTCCTTCCAGTATCTGATCAACTCCTGGACTACCATCGTCGAGCTGATGTCTATCTACAAACGTCTGCGCAGCTTTGAGTCTGTCATTTGCGACAACGCATCCGTAGATAATTCGACCAACCTCAGTTTAACCTCCGGGATGGAATCTTCCGGGCACTGATCTTGATGCCGTCATTGATACCCCGCAATGTATCAATGACGGTCTCTTTCATTAACGCCCATCTCATCCGTAGCCGACGCTCCATTATTTTCCCAATAAATATTTTCTGCTGAAGACAGACCATCACATTCGCACGTATCTTATTTTTTCGTAAAACTCACTTAACACAAGCTTGATAAAAACCATTCTTAATAATTAATGAAAACTATTTATTGATGTGAGAGAGCCGATATATAAAATCAAATAAATTACCCATGCATGCATAGAGCAGTAAATATATCAATACGCTTTTAGAATAAAGAAGTGATCTCATAGCATCATAAGTTCTCCCCTTTTAGTTGGTGGCGTATCTCTTTCCCGTGATAGAATTTTACCGTGATTAAGCTCACACGAACACCGCCATTTGTAAACAGAATGTTTAATCCTTGAATGAATTGCATTACCTAAACATCAATCACCTCGTATTATTTATAGGTTCCCACAATGAATAACGTCATAAATACCTATACCAATCTCAAAGTCGGTATCAAGCTCGCTATCGGCTTTGGGATCGTTTTAGTCATGTCTGCTTTTATTACTTTTTTCGGTGTCAATGGATTAAATAACATCGATACCTATGTAAAAAAAGCGGACATCAGCAACGATATTAATAACTTTATTAGTGATGCAAGGCGATTTCGTATCACCTTTCAATATACACATGACTACAACGCGATAAATCAAAATGGCGAGCAGCTGGAAAACGTCGCGAAATCACTTGAAGAAGCAAATAAATATACTTGGCGACCACGTCCGCAAGCTTTACTGGAACAGCTTGCAACAGCCCAAAAAAACTATTCCGCGGCCCGTAATGCTATGGTAAATGCCAGCCGCCAACGTGATACTTTTGCAGAAAAATTGAATAAAAATAGCAGTCTCAATGTCCTTGATACGCTACATGCACGGTTCAAAGCCGCATCGCTGCCCGCAGAGCAACGGCTCGAGTATCAAAACCTGCGTGAACGGCTGCTAGATATTCGGGATCTTGCCAGCATGCTGCTGTTGCAGCCATCTCCCGAGGCTGAAGCCGAACTGCGTCAGTCACTACAGCAAACAGCCGCCGCGTTTAATCAGTCTCTGCCACTGTTTGCGCCAGAGCAGCAAAGCTGGTTGACGCAGGCATGGCAATATTTTTCGGCCTATAACGGCTATGTAACGGACTACCTGTCCGCCCTGAAAAATGAGCAGGCCGCCTCTACCGAGATGGGCGCAAATGCAGCCATATTGGATAGCGCTTCCGACGAGCTTTATCAAACGCAGGTCACTTTCGTTTCCGATACCATCGTCAACACGATCTGGCAGTTGCTGGCAACAGGGGGGATTATTTTTATCATTGGGTTACTGTTTGCCTGGCGTATCACGGGACAAATCACCCATCCGCTGCGGGATAGCCTGAGCATGGCCGAACGGATCGCACAGGGGGATTTAACCACGTCAATCACCACCACGCGGAAGGATGAACTGGGCAAGCTCATAACCGCGATGAATACCATGAGTACCAAACTGCGGGAGATGATTCGCGAAATCCACGAGGGAGTTAGCAATGTCGCCACCGCATCGGCGGAAATCGCCGCAGGCAATACCGATTTATCCTCACGTACCGAACAGCAGTCCGCCGCAGTAGTGGAAACCGCCGCCAGCATGGAACAGCTAACATCAACGGTAAAACAGAACGCCGACAACGCGCATCACGCCTCGCAACTGGCGGCGGAAGCTTCATCGAACGCCAGTCAAGGCGGCGCCATCGTTACCGACGTGGTAAAAACCATGAGCGATATCGCCGGCAGTTCCAAACGAATTTCCGAAATCACTTCAGTCATCAACAGCATCGCGTTCCAGACCAACATCCTGGCACTGAACGCCGCGGTGGAAGCCGCACGCGCCGGGGAACAGGGGCGCGGATTTGCGGTTGTCGCCGGCGAAGTGCGCAACCTGGCGCAACGCAGCGCTCAGGCGGCCAAAGAAATCGAAACGCTGATCGGCGAATCGGTGGAGCGGGTCAACGTCGGCTCCATACTGGTGGAAAATGCCGGCAAAACAATGACGGACATCATCCGCTCCATTACCCATGTTCACGACATCATGGGCGAAATTGCCTCCGCGTCCGACGAGCAAAGCCGGGGCATCAATCAAATTTCCCAGGCAGTGTCCGAAATGGACGCCACCACCCAGCAAAACGCCGCGCTGGTGGAAGAGTCATCCGCCGCCGCCAATTCGCTGGAAGAACAGGCGCACGCGCTGGAGAAGGCAATTTCCGTATTCCGCTTGAGCCATAACGACACTCAGCATGCATCCCGCCCTGTCCCCAGAGCGGGTGTGGTCAGCGCTAAAAAACCGCTGATGCTGGCAACCACCGCGGCCGGATCCCGAACAGCAAAAGACGAGTGGGAATCGTTCTGAAAAACCGACGGGATAGGCGCGGCCACACGCCGTATTCCTTCCACCGTACCGTTCAGATATTGCCGCCAGGTACACCGTCACGCCGGGGCCACGCCCCGGTAGCCGTCAGTCAGCGAACCCCATACGTCTTCCATAGCCCCAGAACCACCACGATGCGCACCCCGCACGCCAGCACGCCACCATCCGGATTGCGCGGCGGGCGGCGCAGGCAGGCCGCCTCCATCAGCGATTGCACCGCCACCGGATTGATGGCGGAATAGGTATATATCAGCACCGGTGGTTCTGGTGCGACCAGAAAACTCAGCGTACCGCCGCTTGGGTCGTCGCGCCAAACGGCGATGTGGTCGGCGACATAGCGGTGTGGAGAAAAACCAGGGCATATACACCGAATCTTATTGGTTATTGAGTCTGGATTGCCATTGCATCGCAGCGACCTGAACTGCGGCAAAACTAAACCAACGTTTGTTTGAAACGAACGTTTAATTTCGGATAAGCAATACGGGAAAAAATGGATATGGATAATGACAGACGAGAATGTCAACAATAATACAAACGCAGCGATCATAAAAAAGACAGCTAATGATAATAAAAAAGGTGATTAATGATAATTAAAAACGACTTTAATGTTAAATCTACGTGTCAATAAAAATACAATAATAGATATTATAAATAAAAGAATAAAAATAATGACACTGGGCGTTTCACTGCTGAAAGGTGGTATAAAAAAACAATCTTGCTTTTTTATTCATGCGCCCTTTTTATGTCACCAAAAATTATGCAACTATATTCTCTGCCCGTTACAGGATGTTTGCCCAGTTTGAGTTCCCCTCGGTAAACTCAACCGACATGAAGGTCACGCACACATACATACACCATATAAATAATACAACGTATTGTTTTTGTTGATAAATAATAATAATCAAACAGGAGTACCCTATGCGTGCCATTATTCAAACATTTAACAACTTAAAAGTTGGCATCAAGCTTGCGTGTGGATTCGGCGTAATACTGATAATGTCCGCGCTCATCACGCTGACAGGGATTAATAGCTTTATCAGCATTGATACTTACGAAAATAAATCCATTATTAGCAACGATATTAATAACACTCTGGATGAACTGCGCCGCGTTCGTTTGAATTTCCAATACACCCGTGATTACAACTCCATGACCAGAAATGGCGAACTGCTGAAGAAAATCGCCGAACAATTGGCACAGGCCAGCGCCATGACATGGGACGACAGCGCCCACACATTATTGAACCAACTTAACGATGCCTATAAGACCTATGCCGCCGCTCGCGACGATTTGCTCAAAGCCAGCCGGCAACGTGATATCGCCAGCGACCAGCTCAACACGGCCCGCAGCGCCGAGGCCATCAATACCTTAAAAAACCGCTTTGCCACCGCCAATCTAGCGGCGGATACACGGCAGGAATACCTCGCCGTGCACGAGCAACTGATTGATATCCGCGACTTGACCTATGCTCTGTTGATCACTCCGTCTGCTCAGGTAGAAAGCGATCTGTACCAATCGCTCAACCGTGCGACCGGTATCGTGAACGCCGCGCTGACGCATTTTTCACCCGAACAGCAGGCCTGGCTGAATCAGGCATGGGGGGTTTTCGCCGCCTACAACCGCTACGTCACGGATTATATGACCGCTTTTAACGCGGAAAACGACGCCGCGCGTATTCTGGTCAGTTCGGCGGCGACGCTGGACGATGCCTCAGGTGCACTGTATCGCCAGCAGCTGGAGCAGGTTTCCCATACCACGCGCAATGCCCAGCAGGAATTGCTGGCGACCAGCATCATCATCATTTTATTGGGAATATTGATGTCGTGGCACATTACCCGGCGAATCACGCACCCGCTGAGTAAGAGCCTGGCTGTTGCTCAACGGATCGCCGGCGGTGATCTCACCGCCACCATCACCGCCCAACATCATGATGAGTTAGGACGATTGATGGCCACCATGGATGAGATGAGCCAGAAACTGAACGCCATGATTCGCGACATCCGCGTCGGCGTAACCAGCGTCGCCGCTACCTCCATCGAAATCGCCGCCGGAAATACCGATCTGTCGTCCCGTACCGAACAGCAGTCCGCCGCCATTGTCGAGACCGCCGCCAGCATGGAGCAACTCACCTCCACCGTGAAACAAAACGCCGATAACGCCCACCACGCCTCACAGTTGGCGGCGGAAGCCTCCGCCAATGCCACCCAGGGTGGCAATATCGTCACGCAAGTAGTCACCACCATGAACGATATCGCCGGCAGTTCCAGGCGTATTTCCGAAATCACCTCAGTTATCAACGGCATCGCATTCCAGACCAACATCCTGGCGCTGAACGCCGCCGTAGAAGCCGCCCGCGCCGGGGAACAAGGTCGTGGGTTTGCGGTTGTCGCCGGTGAAGTGCGGACGCTGGCGCAACGCAGCGCGCAGGCGGCCAAAGAGATTGAGTCCCTGATTGGCGAATCGGTCGGTCGTGTTGATGCCGGCTCGGCGTTGGTCGAACGTGCAGGCAAGGCGATGGACGCAATCATCCGTTCAGTGACACAGGTTCATGACATCATGAATGAAATTGCCTCCGCCTCCGACGAGCAGAGCCGCGGTATCAACCAGATATCGCAGGCCGTGACGGAAATGGACGCTACCACCCAGCAAAACGCCGCGCTGGTGGAACAATCGTCTGTGGCAGCCAACTCGCTGGAGGAACAAGCGGCAGCGCTGGAGCAGGCCGTAGCCGTCTTCCGGCTCAATGCGCAGCCGACCACCACCCCGCCGGCCAGCAACCGATCTGTATCCACACAGGAAACCGCGAAAAGCATCGCCCCTGCGCTGAAAAAACCGGCCCCGGCGGTTGCCGACGACGATCGGTGGGAATCCTTCTAATCCTCGCCGCCGGACGCCTTCCGGCGACGCATTCGCCAAGGCGACGCCTGATCTTCGCTACACCGCGTCCGGTTGCAGGTTCAGCAGTTGGATAATGGTATGCATCACGGCGTCGTCGTCATTAGAGCGCGTGATAAAACGGGCGGCGGCCTTGGTTTCCTCAAACGCATTGCGCATGGCGAAGCTGTAGTCCCCACAGCCCATCAACTCGATATCGTTCAAACCATCGCCAAAGACCGCAGTTTCTTGCGGCGTCACCTGCAATATATCCTGCAACCGAGCGACGGTGCTGCCCTTGTGTACCCCCGCGTCGGCGATGTCGATCCAGGCCGCTTCGGATACCACGATATAAGCGCGATCGTCATAAGGTGCGAGATGGGTGCGGGTTTGATGACAGCGCCCTTTTTCATCAAACAGGGAGATTTTGACAAAATCATCCTGCACCGCACTAAAATCTGGCACCAATCGGACGGTCGCGTAAGATTTTTTAACTTTTGCGATCATCGCCGGCGCCAGCGAATCTTTCAGCACCGCGCCGTTGGGGGTACAGGCGATGATCACCGGCTCCCGATTTACTGCCTCTAGCGTCGCGATCATCTCCCGACCAAGCGCATTGTCGATCAGCGACTGGTAGGCATACCGCCCCCGATGTTTGATACGGGTGGCGCTGTCGCCCAGGATCCAAAAATCGTCAGCCGATGCGCCGAACAGCTCCTCCACCCGGTCGCACTGCTTGCCGGTACAGGGGGCGAAAGACACCCCCTTGCGGCGCATCAGCGCGTCGACGCAGGGAAACAGCGTGCGGTTGAAATCACCGGCGCTGTTCAAAAAGGTTCCATCAAGGTCGGTTATTATCAATTTAATCATCACTCTCTCCATGAGGTGTGCTTACACCTGTTACATGGTCACGGCTCGAGACACCAGTGCTACCGTCGCCAAGAGCGCGCTAACGACCAGAAATGCAGCGGGTAAACCGCTGTGATGCGCGATAAATCCCACGCCGGCGGGGCCCGCCAACACCCCCACATACCCCAGCGTAGTCACGGCCGGTACTGCGGCGGCCTGCGGCATGCTGGTCTGACGGCCGATGGCGGTAAACATCACCGGTACAATGTTGGCGCACCCCATGCCGACTAGCGCGTAACCCAGCAGCGTCAACGGCCAAGCAGGGAGTATCACCGTGATCAATAAACCAAACGCCGCCAGCACGCCGCCTACAGTAACCACCCGGTGCGGCCCCAGACGGCTGACGACGCGATCGCCGGTCAGCCGCCCCAGCGTCATGGCGGCGGCGAAGCAGGCGAAACCCAGCGCCCCCAATGAATCAGGCATACCACGGTATTCGATGAGGAAGACCGCGCTCCAGTCCAGTACCGACCCCTCCGCCAGAAACAGGGCGAAGCAGATGCCGCCAAGCAACAGCACTGCGCCGCGCGGGATGGCGAATGCCGGGCCTTCCGGCGGATTGGCGTAGGTCAACAAGCCACGGTACTGCTTCACCAACAGTGCCAGCACAAACAACGCGACGGCTGCACTGGCGGCTAATGCCGACATGCCGCCCGACATCATGCCGCTCATGGCCGCCGCGCCCGCGATGCCGCCGACGCTGTAAAACCCGTGGAAGCCGGACATCATCGGCCGCCCCGCCGCTTTCTCCACCAGAATCGCCTGGATGTTCATCGTACAGTCGGTGATACCGACGCCGACGCCAAAGAACAGCAGCGCAACGGCCAATACCCCGACGTGGGAAATCACCGCCAGCAACGGCAGTACCAGACAAAACGCCAGCACCGCGACGACCAATACCCGTCGGCAGCCGAAGCGGGTGGTCAGCAGGCCGCTGGTCGGCATCGCCGCCAGCGCGCCGCCGCCGAGGCACAACAACAGCACGCCCAGTACACCGTCGTTAACACCAGTATTGAGCTTGGCGAAAGGCACCAGCGCCCCCCACGCCGCCGTGGCAAACCCGGCCAGAAAAAACATCGCCCGCGTCGCCGACTGTTCACGCCGGGCGAGCAAGACTTCATCCTGCCGCATTGCATTGATCAACCCGCTCATCTGCCCTCATCCATCCTGACTATTATTTATTCAACAAGTGCGCTGTTCAGCCGACGGCGTACCCACCGTTGAGCACCCGGAGCACTTCATCGTGCAACTGTGGGCAACCGCAGGCCAGCACTGTCCCGCCGGCCTCAGCCGGTTCCCCCGCTAACGTGGTCACTCTGCCGCCTGCCTGCTCGACAATGGGAATAAACGCCGCAATATCATAAGGCTGCAAGGCATATTCCAGACAAATGTCGATCTGCCCGGCAGCCAGCATCGCCATGGCATAGCACTCGCCACCATAGCGCGTCATCAAGGCGCGTTCGGTCAACGAGTGGAAATGCACATGCGGATAACGGCTGATCGGCTCCGGTGAGGTGGTATGCACGATGGCTTGATCGAGCGAGACATGCTGACGAGTCTCCAGTTGACGTATTTCCCCCTGCGGCCCGCTATACCATGCCTTCTCGCCATCAGCCCAGAAACGCTCGCCGGTAAACGGCTGGCTCATCATGCCCATCACTGCCCGGCCGCTATCCAACAAGCCGATCAACGTGCCCCATACCGGCAGACCACACAGGAATGGACGGGTGCCGTCCACCGGATCCAGTATCCACTGGAGATCGCCGCTGCCGGTGGCGCCGAACTCCTCCCCCAGAATGGCGTGTTCAGGATAACGCGCGGCAATCAACGCGCGAATCACCCGTTCCGCTTCCCGATCCGCATCCGTCACCGGATCAAACCGAAACCCCTCTTTCGGTTTACTGCCGATATGCAAATTCTGCTGTGACCGGAAGCGCGGCAACGTTTCCCGGCTGGCGGCATCGGCTAATTCATGGAAAAAAGCGATTTCTGGCAGTGACTGTCGCATCATTATTCCACCTTTAGGTTGCAGTGATATTGACAAACTCAGCGAGCAACGCTTGAATATGCTCGTTTTGCTCGATTAGTCACGAAATGTAAGGATTGATTATGCTCGATTATGCATCTTTCCCGGAACAACGACAATCCCTAATCCGGGAGCTACTGCAGAAGGAAGGTCGGGTCGTCTGTGCCATGTTGTCGCAAACGTTACAAGTCTCCGAACACACCATCCGGCGCGATCTGCAAGAGCTGGCGCGGGAAGGCGTGTGCAAGCGCGTGTACGGCGGCGCGGTCAGCATTTCGCCGTCCTCGGGCAATTTCACTCTCCGGGTTAACGACAACAGCGCTGGCAAAACCCAGTTGGGAAAGACCGCCGCCGCGCTCATCCGCAGCGGCGGCTGTATCTTTATCGATTCAGGTTCCACCAACCTGGAGGTGGCCAAAGCGCTGGCGCCAGACATCGCGCTGACGGTAGTGACCGGTTCGCCAGCCATTGCGCTGGCGTTGATCAATCATCCCCGCATCGAAGTGATTATGCTGGGAGGCCGTCTCGATACATTGAGCGGTGGTTCACTGGGGGCCACTGCGCAGCGACAGCTTGCAGCAATCTATTTCGATCAATGTGTGCTGGGCGCCTGCGCATTGGATGCCGAAGCTGGCGTCACGGTATTTAACTTTCAGGATGCAGAGCTCAAGCAGGCAGTCGTGCGCCAAAGCAATGAAGTGATCATTGCCATCACCTCGGAAAAAATTCCCGCTATCGCCCGCTATCGCGTTGCCGACTGCAGCGATATCACCACGCTGGTGGTAGAACAGGATTTGTCGCTGGATAAACTGGCGGGATTCGTCGGCAAAGCCCTTAATATCCAGTTCACTGACAAACAATAAAAACCGTCTTTCCTCTTCTGCGCGCTGAGCGTTGGTGTTTCCTACAGCCCGTGGTTATCCACCGTCTGGCTCGGCCCAAATTCATCAGGTTCAGCACGCTCAGCCTGCCCGCCGTCCCCAATCCGTACTGAAATTTACCGGGAAGAAATGGGGGATGGTTCAACAGGAATTCAGGCCACAGTGACCAAGTCCACACGCTCAACGCCGGGGTATCGATAAATAATCCTGATGAACATGGGCAATTCCTGGTGTTTTTGAGGGGATCACTTATAGTCACTAACACAATAAAATTGTGGATATGTCCTAAGTTATTCGAGCGGTGCCCCCAAAGAGGTGAGCCCCAGGGATACGCCACTGCACCTGCAGCCTGAAGTATGCCGGGTATCAACCATGACATCGCGTAACGTTCCCATTTGATGGCATAAATTAAGGGAAGTGTATGAATTCTATTCAAAAACGCATTCCTAAACTCTCTGGTATGTTACTGCTGGGTTTCATCGGGGCGGTGGTGTTGCTTTCCATTGTCCAACTGACAATGTTTCTATTATCGCGAGCGAATACAGAAACACAGGCGAACCGAATAATAAAATTCTCTACCGACATAGCAGGGGAAATACAAACCGTAGCCACTAACGTAGTGAATGATAATATTAATAACTGCCAGCCGGACAGCATTAATAAATTAAGAACCATCATCTGGGACACGAGTTATATTAACGATATCGGCATCATTCAGGATAATGCGATTATTTGTTCTGGCGCCTGGGGAATATTGCCCACCCCGATAAACATCCCCAACACGACCGTTTATTACAAAGATGGGCTAAAAAAAATCACAGATTATAATTTCCCCCTTATTGAAAATCATAAAGTCAATATATTACTCAAAAATAATGTCGCGATCATTCCCACTCAGATCCCCATGAATATATTGGATAATGTGTTAGAACAAAGTGATGTTAAGGTTACTACGCTCGATGAAACGCAAGTGTTATACCATAATTCATTCAACGCCCCCCCTCCTATTCTGCCATTTCAAACTATCAATTATGTACGCTGCGACAGCGAGAAAAATCTCTGCATACGCATCACGCATTATGGTGCCGGAATATCGAATCTCTCCGCTACGGTCATTATATTTATCGCCGCTCTCGGTTTTATCTTCGGCCTGATGATTGCTTTGTTAGCCTATTTTATTTCCGGATGGCGTAATACAATTTCCAACCGACTAAAACGCGCAATCAAAAACAAAGCGCTGTATGTCGAATACCAACCGATTGTGGAGCTCAAAAGCCGCGCTATTGTAGGCGCAGAGGCGTTAGTGCGCTGGAAAGATGACATGCATGGGCAAGTATCAGCGGAGCTCTTCATTCAACTTGCCGAGAAGTTGGGGATCACTCATGAGATCACCAAACTTGTTATTGATAAATCGCTTGAAGAGTGCCAAAGCATCCTCACCCACAACCAGGATTTTTTTATCAGTTTCAACCTGAGTAGCGGCGACCTCTGCTCGAAAACCTTTTTCACCCAAATTCAGGAGAACATAAAAACGTACCGTATCCATGCGCATCAGATCGCTTTTGAAATTACGGAGCACATCAATCTGGATGCTGAACTATTATCCTCGCAAATAAAAAAATTGATGAGTATGGGCCACAGCATCAGTCTGGATGATTTCGGCACCGGCTCCAGCAACTTGTCATCCCTGGTCGCTTTAGAGTTTGATACGGTCAAAATCGATAAAATGTTCCTGCATCATTTAAACAATGACAAATTATGGATGGATATCATCTATTCCATTATCCGAATGGTAGAGAGCCATCATAAACGCATTGTTTTCGAGGGTATTGAAGAACAGTATCAGTCCGATTTTATCCTGAAGAATACTCAAAATGCCTACGGTCAAGGTTGGTTATTCTATAAAGCCATGCGCAGCGAACAGCTGATGACCATCATCGCCGAGAATAACCCCCCCCGTCACCACGAAATACCGTTCATCGGTGATCACATCTAGCGCACATCCACCTTCACAATAAAAATAGCCCTCGCCGGCATCGGGAACACCGGCAAGGGCTATACCACGACAAGGTACTGACGCGAAGGGTCAACGACCGCTGCGCAATTTCTCCGCGCGACGGCGCAAGACCTCCATCACAATCAACAACGCCAGCGCGGCGGCCACCATCATAGACGCCGCGGCGGCGATGGTCGGATCCAGGTTCTCGCGGATCCCGGCGAACATTTGCAGCGGCAACGTGCGCTGACGCGGGCTGGCCAGAAACAGCGTGACGATCACTTCATCAAACGAAGTAGCGAACGCGAACAGCGCGCCGGAAAACACACCGGGGGCGATCAGCGGCAGCGTCACTTTACGAAATGTCAGCAACGGCGGCGCGCCAAGGCTGGCAGCTGCCCGGTTCAGGTTCTGATCGTAATTCTTCAAGACGGCGGTCACAGTGATCACCACGAACGGCACCCCGAGTACCGCATGCGCCAGCACCAAACCGAAATAGCTGTTCAGCAGCGACAGTTTGGCAAAGAAAAAGAACATCCCCACCGCGACGATCACCACCGGCGCAATCATCGGCGAGATCAGCACCGCCATCACCAGCGATTTACCGCGAAATTCGCCGCGCACCAGCCCCACCGAGGCCAGCACGCCCAGCCCCGTCGCCAACAACGTCGCCAACGGCGCGATCAGCAAGCTGTTGCCCAACGCGCTCAGCCATTCGCTGGAGTGGAAAAACTCGCGATACCAGCGCAGGGAAAACCCCGCCAGCGGGTAGCTGAGGAACGAGCCGGCATTGAAGGACAACGGCACAATCACCAACACCGGCACCACCAGAAACAGCAACATCGCCGCGCCGTAAAAATTAAAAAACGCATTCCACAACCGGAGAATCTGCGAACCCTGTTGTCTCATTTCCTTCATCAGTTTCTCCTTCTGTTAACGCGCGGCCGCTTCGGCCCCGGTACGGGTAACACGGATATAGACCACGTACAGCAACACCACGATCACCAGCAGTTGCGTCCCCAGCGCCGCCGCCATCCCCCAGTTCATGGTGGTGTTGGTGAAGAACGCCACGAAATAGCTGATCATCTGATCGCCCGGCCCGCCCAGCAGCGCCGGCGTAATGTAGTAGCCAATCGCCATCATGAACACCAGCAGCGCGCCAGCGGTCACGCCTGCGTAAGTCTGCGGTACATACACCCGCCAGAAGGCCACAAACGGGTGCGCCCCCAGCGAAATCGCCGCCCGCACATAGTTGGGCGAAATGCCCTTCATCACCGCGTACAGCGGCAGCACAAAAAACGGCAGCAGAATGTGGGTCATAGAGATGTAGACCCCCAAGCGGTTAAACACCAGTTCCAACGGCTGGTCGATAATGCCCAGATTGATCAACGAGCGGTTGATCAGGCCGCCAGACTGCAGCAGTACGATCCAACTGGCGGTCCGCACAATCAACGACGTCCAGAACGGTAACAACACCAGAATCATCAACATATTGGCGCGATTATTGGGCTGCTTCGCCAGCCAATAGGAAAGCGGATACCCCAACGCGACACACAGCAGCGTCACCATGCCCGCCATCACCAAGGTGCGCAGCAGCACATCGATATACAGCGCTTGATCGGCAGGTTGCATCACCACCTCACCGCTTTGCGGATCCACTTTATGGTCGAATACCGCCAGCAGATAGTAGTTGGTGAACGGCCGCGACGCGCGATCGAGGGTCTTCCAGGTGGCTAATTCCCCCCACAGCGGCTGTTCAGCGATCAACTGCCCGCGGAGATCCGGGCTGTCATCCGAAGGCAGTTTACGCAGCGTCCGGGTAATCAGCGTGCGGTACTGCCCGTCTTCATATCCCAGCCGTTTGGTGATGGTGGCAACCTGCCCGGTATTTCGCGCGGTACGTAGATCCGTCACCAGTGCTTTGAATACCGACTCATCAGGTACGTCTTTGCCGGGCCATTGCCGCATCGCCTCAATAGTCAACGGCATGTTCACGCGCAAATCGGGGTTGGAAACGCTTTTGCCCAGAATCGATAGGATCGGAAACAGAAAACTGACCAAAATAAACAGGAACAGCGGCGCTATCAGCAACAACGAACGCTTCTGATAACGGGCCTGCGCCTGACGCAGTTGCTGCTTCAGGGTGGTACGGGGCGGTGGATTGTCGGGGGACGTTTCCACCGCCAACATATCGTTCTGGGACATAAGCTATCTCCTTATTATTGCAGGCTAAACCGAACTTAGTGCTGGGCCGCCCAAGCGTTGAAGCGCTGCTCCAGCTCTTCGCCATGATCGATCCAGAATTCGGTATCCACCTGTACGGACTGGGACAGGTTATCCGGTGCGGTCGGCAGGTTGGCGCTGACAGCCGGCGCTAACAGAGCGGTAGTTTTGTTGTTGGTCGGGCCGTAAGCGATGTTTTCCGCGAAGACCTTCTGGTTTTCCGGTTTGTTGGCGAAGGCAATGAACTGCTCAGCCAGCGCTTTGTGTTTGGAACCTTTAACGATCGCCCAACTATCGAGGTCATAGAGCGCACCGCTCCAGACAATATTGATGCCCGGTTTCTCTTTCTGCGCCACTGCCACGCGGCCGTTATAGGCGGACGTCATTACCACGTCGCCGGACACCAGCCACTGCAACGGCTGCGCGCCGGATTCCCACCACTGGATATTGGGTTTGATCTGGTCGAGTTTCTTGAATGCGCGATCAACGCCCTCTTTCGTCGCCAGCACTTTGTAGACGTCTTCACGTTTCACGCCGTCCGCCAGCAGTGCGATCTCCAGCGTAAATTTGGCGCTTTTGCGCAGCGCGCGCTTACCGGGGAAATCTTTCACATCCCAGAAATCAGCCCAACTGGTCGGCGCTTTCTGCAGTTTGTTGGCGTTGTAAGTCAGCACGGTAGACCACACGAAAATCCCGGCGCCGCACTCGGATACCGCCCCGTTAACGAATTCGGATTCATTACCCAGTTTTTTCCAGTCCAGCGGTTCGAACAGCCCTTCGTTGCAGCCGCGCATCAACTCCGGGCCTTCCACTTCCACCACATCCCAGCCGATCTGGCCGGTTTCCACCATGGCGCGGATCCGAGCCATTTCGCCGTTGTATTCGCCGGCCTCGATCGTCCCTTTGCCGGCGGCCTGGAACGGTTTATAAAACGCTTTATCCTGCGCGTCCTTGTTGGTGCCGCCAAACGAAATCACGGTCAGGTTTTCAGCCCAGCTCTGTGACGCCATGGCGACGAGCAATGCGGATAAGGCAAATTTCTTCAACATAGTCTGGCTCCTGGAGAGTTAGTCAACGCAATGCCGAAACGGCAAAACGCTTAAATTTTCCTGATGCATACGCATCATTATATAAAGCAGTTTTCGTGCCACTTTCTGATGAGTCAGCGGAAATTGACCTGGAAGACCGGCAAATGAGGTATTCCGTAAACTGTTCAATTTGCCCTGTTCTTTCATCAATAAATCGACCACGCATTTCGCCTCGTCATGGTGCAATGTAAAAAATCGATTGCACCATGACAGCCCGAACGCCGCACCGCAGCCCCCCTGCGTCCACCAAAATCGCGTGCGCAAATTTTCACGCGCGCCCTGGGCGCACGTAAAAATAGTCGGACTGAAAATGAAAACCGGCGATAGGCGAGATGAACGTCCCTGTTCAGCCTGGTTCCTCAGGCGGAGGGCGAGAGGTCAACGCAGAGATATTTCATCTCCAGGTATTCCTCGATACCGAAACGCGATCCTTCGCGTCCAAGTCCTGATTGTTTCACCCCGCCGAACGGGGCGACTTCGTTAGAGATGAGGCCGGTGTTAATGCCCACCATGCCGTACTCCAGTGCTTCCGGCACCCGCCACTGACGGGCGGCATCGCGGGTGTAAACATACGCGGCCAGACCGAATTCGGTATCGTTGGCCATCGCCACCACCTCGGCTTCGTCGTCGAACGGAAACAACGGCGCAACCGGGCCGAACGTTTCTTCACGGGCAAAACGCATTTCGCGGGTCACATCGCCAATCACCGTCGGGGTGAAAAACGTGCCGCCTAGCGCATGCAACTTGCCGCCGGTCAACAACGTGGCGCCTTTACTCAGCGCATCGTCGATGTGCTGCTGAACCTTGCCGATGGCGTCGCCATCAATCAGCGGCCCCTGGGTAACGCCGGGTTCAGTACCGTCGCCCACCTTAAGTTTTTCGACTTCCGCCACCAGCTGCTCGACCAACGCCGGGTAGATGCCGCGCTGCACGTAGATGCGGTTGGCGCACACGCACGTCTGCCCGCTGTTGCGGAATTTCGAGGCCATGATGCCCTTGATCGCCTGCGCCAGATCGGCATCGTCAAACACGATAAACGGCGCATTACCCCCCAACTCCAGCGACAGTTTTTTCACCGTCGGCGCGCTCTGCGCCATCAGGATGCGGCCGACTTCCGTTGATCCGGTAAAGCTCAGTTTGCGGACTACCGGGCTGTCGCACAGCACTTTGCCCACCGACGGCGCATCGCCGGTGACGACCTGCAGCACGCCGGCCGGGATACCGGCCTGCTGAGCCAGCTCCGCCAACGCCAGCGCAGTGAACGGCGTTTGCTCCGCTGGTTTAACGATCATGGTGCAGCCCGCCGCCAACGCCGGCGCGGCTTTGCGGGTGATCATCGCCGCCGGGAAGTTCCACGGTGTAATCGCTGCGCACACGCCGATGCTCTGTTTGATCACCAACAAGCGCTGGTGGGCCTGCGGCGACTGCAGCACACTGCCTTCCACCCGCTTAGCCTCTTCGGCAAACCAGTCGATGAACGAGGTGGCATAGGCGATCTCGCCACTGGCTTCCGCCAGCGGTTTACCTTGCTCGGCGGTCAGGATGGCCGCCAGGTCATCCTGATTGTCGCGGATCAAACGCGCCCAAGCCTGTAGCAGCGCCGCTCGTTCCTTGCCGGTGCGCTGGCGCCATGCGGCCAGCGCCTGTTCCGCGGCCGCAATCGCCTGCTGCGTCTGAGCCGCGGTAATCAGCGGAATAGCGCCCAGCACCGCGCCGGTAGCGGGGTTATTCACGCTCAGGTGTTCCCCGCTCTCGCTCTCCAGCCATTCACCGTTAATCAGGCACTGCTGGCGGAATAATGTTTTTTGTTTCAGTTGCATAGCTACCCTTTTACTTACTTCGCCAGAACGCCGGATAGGATGGTCAGCGCGTGACTGAACTGGGCGTCAGGAATGGTCAGCGGATACAGGAAACGGATCACGTTGCCATGTGTTCCGCAGGTCAGCAGCAGCAGCCCCTGTTCCAGCGCGGCTTTCTGATATTTTTTGGTGATGTCCGCGCTGGGCTTGCCGGTCTGCGGGTCATTGAATTCGACCGCCACCATAGAACCGCGGGCACGAATGTCGACAATCGCCGGACAGGTCGCTTTCGCGTTTTCCAGCGCTTCCACCAGTGTAGCGCCCAGTTGTTGCGCCCGCTGACACAGTTTTTCCTCGGTGATCACATCCAGCACGGCCAGTGCCGATGCCACCGCCAACGGGTTGCCGGCATAGGTGCCGCCCAGGCCTCCGGGGTTCGGTGCATCCATCACGTCGGCGCGGCCGACGACGCCGGAAATCGGGAAACCGCCGCCCAGGCTTTTCGCCATGGTGATCAGATCCGCTTTGTCTTCGTAATATTCCATCGCGAACAGCTTGCCGGTACGGGCAAACCCGGTCTGTACTTCGTCGGCGATCAGCAACATGCCGTGTTTGTCGCACAGTTTACGCAGGCCGCTGATAAACTCCGGCGGCGCCACGTTAAACCCGCCTTCCCCCTGCACCGGCTCCAGCAGAATCGCGGCGACCTGATCGGCGGCGATGTCGGTGTGGAACAGACGGTCAATGCTATCCAGCGACTGTTCGACGCTCACGCCGTGCAGCGCATTCGGATACAGCGCATGGAAAATGGATCCGGGGAACGGGCCAAAACCGGTGGAATAAGGAGCCACTTTACCGGTCAGCGTTAGTGTCAGCAGGGTGCGGCCGTGAAAGGCGGCGCCAAAGGCGATCACGCCGGGACGTTTGGTATGAGCGCGGGCAATTTTTACTGCATTCTCAACCGCTTCGGCACCCGTGGTGAAGAAGGTGGTCTTCGCCGGGCCGTCGATCGGCGCCAGTGCGTTAATGCGTTCCGCCAGTTCGATATAGCTGCCATAAGGCACCACCTGATAAGCGGTATGGGTAAATTTTTCTAACTGTTCGCGTACCGCGGCCAGCAGCTTCGGGTGGCGGTGCCCGGTGTTCAGTACCGCGATACCGGCAGCAAAATCAATATATTCACGCCCTTCCTCATCCCACAGCGTGGCATTCTCCGCTTTGGCAGCAAAGAAATCACACATCACTCCCACACCACGGGGCGTGGCGGCCAAACGGCGTTGATTCAATTCGCTATTCTTCATTTTTTGCTCCGATTCGATAAACACACCCGACCTGACGGCGGTTGACGATGTTACGTCTGTGTTGTTATTTATCTCTTGTATGGCCCCATAATCCAGAGCCAGTTTTTATTATTTGAGGGATCCACTTTGCGTTCATTACTGACAGACTTGCTGCTTGCCGGCATGGAACAGCAGCAGGCAGGCACGTTGAACAAACGGTTGTATGACGCTATTCGGCTGGCGATTCTGACGGGCGATATTGCGCCGGGACGACGTCTGCCGTCATCCCGCGACCTGGCGCAACAGCTCTCGCTGTCGCGCAATACGGTGATCGCCGCCTTTGAACAACTGCTGGCGGAGGGCTATATCGAGACCCGTACCGGCAGCGGCAGCTACGTCACGGAACAGTTACCGGACACCCTGCCGCCCGACCTTCGAGACGATACCCAACCCAGCGTCCGCCCGTCCGTGCAGGAAATTTCCCACCGCGGCCAGCACCTGTTGGGCTATGCCGGCGCATCATCCCGCCAGTGGGGCGCGTTCATGCCTGGCATTCCCGATATCGCCAGCTTTCCCCACGACCTATGGCGCCGATTGCAAAGCCGGATATCCCGGCGGCTCAAACCGGAACAGCTCTCCTACTCACCGATCGGCGGTTGTCCGGAACTCCAACAGGCGCTGGTGGACTATCTGCGGGTGGCCCGTTCGGTGACGTGTGCGCCGGAACAGATCCTGATTACCGAAGGTACCCACCAGGCGATGGATCTGCTGGCCAAGATGCTATGTAACCCCGGCGATGTGGCCTGGATCGAAGACCCCTGTTACTGGGGCATGCGCAACGTCTTGACCATCAACGGATTACGGGTAGCGCCCATTGAGGTGGACGAACAGGGCATGGTGCCGCCGGAAGACATTTCGCCGCAGCGGGTGCCGCGACTGATTTGCGTCACACCGTCGCATCAATACCCGCTGGGCGCAGTGATGAGTCTGGCGCGACGCCAGCGCTTGCTGGCGCTGGCACAAGAACACGGCGGTTGGGTGATCGAAGACGACTACGACAGCGAGTTTCGCTTCTCCGGCAGCCCCATCCCTGCGTTGCAAGGGCTGCAAACGGAACCGCCGGTGATTTACATCGGCACCTTCAGCAAAACCCTCTACCCCGGTCTGCGCGTCAGTTACATGGTGCTGCCGCCCCACCTGGCGCGAGAGCTGAAAATCGCTCACGCCGAACTGTACCGCGGCGGTCACTTACTGACACAACTGACGCTCAGCCAGTTTATCCGCGAAGGGCACTATGCCGCCCATATCCGTCGTATGCGGCTGCTGTACGCCCGCCGCCGGGCGCTGCTGAGCGACCTGATCGTTCAGCACCTGGGAGAGGCCTATCTGGGGCATAACAGCAATGCCGGGCTGCACCTGATCCTGCGTCTGCCGCACCATCTTGACGATGTGGTGTTGAGCGCCCGAATTATACAGCGCGGGGTCTTGGTCAAACCGCTATCCAGCTACTACCTGCTGCCCGCCGGGCAGCGTGGGTTGCTGTTAGGCTACGCCGGCGTTGACGAGTTGGATATGGCGCAATCCTTTGATGTTATTGTCGATTGTATAAAAACACTTCGCACGCAGAGTCATGACCCTATTGTTGTGCGCTAAGGGTCTTTATCCCGGAAAATACATCACGAATGGGCGCTGCCGGGCGTCCATTTTTACCCGCGCCGGCCAGCTCAAAACACCGTGGTGTGGGCGCGTTTCTCCTCGGACGGCAATGCACAATAATGGTGCCTCACCACCAGACATCCATCCCCATTTTGATGCATGACAATACTTTTTATGGGCAGCAATACTTAACCATGCCCCTCCACTCTGCACGATTTTCTTTTTTACTCTGAGACTCTTTATCCGTGCAGACAGTAGATTTTGTTATGGTTCCGTTGGCGATTTGTGACTTTAGGCCCCACAAAAACATAAATATTATTTACATATCATCCTATAGGCATGATTTGTGCATTTCCTTTAGTGAGACAGAGACACTGAGAGAAATGGAAGAATGAAAACCTACGTCAGCTTCAAGAACATCCAAAAAACCTATGATGGCGATCGTCTGGTGGTCAAAAACCTGAATCTGGATATTCAGGAAGGCGAATTCCTGACGATGCTGGGCCCGTCCGGCTCCGGTAAAACCACCAGTCTGATGATGTTGGCCGGGTTTGAAACCCCAACGCAAGGCGAGATCCTGCTGCGCGATACGCCGCTACATAACCTGCCGCCGCATCAACGCGGCATCGGCATGGTGTTCCAGAACTACGCACTATTCCCCCATATGACGGTGGCGGAGAACCTGGCATTCCCGCTCTCGATTCGGCGTATGAACCGCAGCGATATTAAAGAGAAAGTCGATCGCGTACTGGATCGGGTGAAGCTGAAAAGTCTGGCGGATCGTTATCCGGCCCAGATGTCCGGCGGCCAACAACAGCGCGTGGCGCTGGCGCGGGCGCTGGTGTTCGAACCCAGGCTGGTGCTGATGGATGAACCGCTGGGCGCGCTGGATAAGCAACTGCGTGAACATATGCAGTTGGAAATCAAGGAACTGCATCGGGCATTGGAGTTGACGGTGGTCTATGTCACTCACGATCAGAGCGAAGCCATGACCATGTCCAACCGTGTGGCGGTATTCAACGACGGTATTATTCAGCAGATGGACAGCCCGAACGACATCTATGAACGCCCGCAAAATACCTTTGTGGCGCAATTTATTGGCGAAAACAACACGTTGGTGGGAACGCAGGCCGGCAGCGACGGCGACTACTACCACGTCAATCTGGACAACGGCACCTCGTTACGTGCATTGAAAGTGCGGCCAAGCTCCCCCGGCAAAAAAATCGCCTGTTGTATCCGCCCGGAGCGTGTCCGAGTGAACGTCCAGGTGCTCCCCACCGGCGCACAACAAGTCAGTGCCCGTATTCAGCAGTTTATCTATCTGGGTGATCATGTCCGGATGATGACTGAAGTGGCTGGACAACCTCAGTTTATGGTGAAACTGCCCGCCAACGAGGTTGACCCGAACTGGCGCGAGGGATCGGAGATTCAACTCTCCTGGATGCCGGAACATCTGCGTGCGTTGGACGTGGTGGTAGAACACTGACGCATCCTATCTTGCCGCGGCGCAGCCGCACATGTTGCGAATCGACTCCCGGCGTATTGTCGGGAATCGACCCGCCAACGCGATCACTCGTTCAGCGATACGAATGATGTTTATGGTTGGATTATTTCCACAGCATCGTCAGTGCTACCCCGAGTAACACCAGGCAGAATGCCAGCCGCAGAAAGGATACCGGCAGCCGGTGCGCCAGTGCCACGCCCCATGACACACTCAAAATACCGCCCAGCGCCAATGGGATACCGGTCGCCCAATCCACATTGCCGGCCTGCGCATAGGAGGCCAACGCCGCTAACGCGCCGGGCACCACCAGCGCCAGCGCAATTCCCTGCGCCTGTGTTTGGGTAAAACCAAACAACGTCACCAGCGCCGGCACCACCACCAACCCGCCGCCGACGGTGAAAATCCCGGACATAAAACCGCTTGCCACCCCCAACACCGGAAGATAACGGGGAGACAACAACGCCGTGGACGCACGATGGTGATGCCGGGTTTTAAACCACTGTCCGATGTAGTAGGCCGCCAGCACCAGCAGAAATATGGCAAAGGCTTTTTGCAGATTGTCGACGGGTATCCGCGAGGCGACATGCGCCGCCAAATAAGAGGACACCGTCGCAAAACCACACAATATCAATGTCATGCGGGTATCAATACGGTTGCGCTGCCGATAACGCAGAAACCCGATCAGTACATTTGGTGTGATCATAATCAGCGCGGTTCCCTGTGCGATATGCTGATTCATGCCGAACAACATGCCCAACACCGGAATGGCGATCAGCCCGCCGCCAATGCCCAACATACCGCCGCAAATACCCAGCCCTATCCCCAACGACACACATAACAGCACATCACTCAGAAACAACATATTCATAAATCAATAACGCCATCCAATTAAAAAAGAAGCGGTCACATCGGTACCGGACAATCCGTCGGGACGGTACGCTAAACCGAAAGCAGCGTGTAGCAGCAAGCCGTCGTAGGCAATACCACCAGAATATGCCAACATATTTCGCCTCGCGGCTTGCCGCTGACACCCGTATTTCTGGTGCAATACCTCACTCACGGAGCATGCTATGCCACACGTTGCTGTCAAATATTACCCACGGAATCTGTCTGAAGACGTTAAACAGGCGCTGGCAAACGAGATTTGCGATGTTATCAAAAAATATCTGCATTCCGAAGATAGAGCGCTTTCGGTCGCGTTGACGGAAGTGGCGCCTGAGCGCTGGAAAGAAGAGGTTTACGACGTGGAAATCGGGCCGGAACTGGAGAATCTCACCAAAAAGCCGGGATATACCATGTAACGCCGACGTCTGAATGCGTTATCAGTCATATACCCGTCTCACTTCACGTTGCAGGGCAACAGGTTCAGGGCCAGACGTTGATGTTGAACAAGGCAACGCGACAGCCCTTTAGGACAAGGCTTATGATGAGCCTTGTCCTGCTACAAAATAGGATGTTGATCGACGTCTGCCCCCCCTAATCTGACCGTATACCCGACCATGAATATGGCTCATGTTGTAATGAAATTAAGTCTCTTTCCCTCCCTCATCGGCTCTGGCATAAAATATGCTTAATTAACTTAACGGCAACATGAAAATCATCAACTAATGAATTAAAGTTATTTAATATCAACACGTTAGCTAGATTTTCATCTCAAGCATCAGGAAAAAAGAACGCGATGACTAAGAATGTTACATTTACGATTAAAAGCAGTTGCTTCGATGAGAACTATAACCCCTCCGAAAATACACGCATCACGACTAACTTTGCGAATCTGGCCAGAGGCGCGAGCCGCCAGGAAAATTTACGCAATACCTTAGTGATGATTGACAATCGCTTCAATACATTGGCGTATTGGGATAATCCCAACGGAGATCGTTACTCCGTCGAACTTGAAATCATTTCTGTTGATATGCATATTTCCGATAATAACGCCACCTTCCCGGCAATTGAAATATTGAAAACCAACATCATTGATAAAAAATACAATGCCCGTATTGACGGCATTGTAGGGAATAATTTTTCTTCTTATGTGCGAGATTATGATTTTAGTGTCTTGCTGTTAGAACATAATAAAAACCAACCCGACTTTAGCATCCCCGATGATTTTGGCGATTTGCATGGAAATATATTTAAATATTTCATCAACTCACAAGAGTACAAAGACAACTTTAGCAAATCGCCCGTGATTTGTTTAAGTGTTTCCAGTAAAGACACCTATCATCGAACGGGAAACCGGCATCCTGTATTGGGCCTTGAATACCAGCCAAACGGTTCGTCTTTGACTGAAAAATATTTCGAAAAAATGGGGCTACAGGTTCGCTACTTTATGCCGCAAAATAGTGTCGCGCCTTTGGCTTTTTATTTTTCTGGTGATTTACTGAGTGATTACACCGATCTTGAGTTGATCAGTACCATCAGCACGATGGAGACTTTCCAAAAAATTTACCGACCTGAAATTTACAATGCTAACTCTGCAGCAGGGCAATATTATCAACCCAACCTGAATCACCAAGATCATTCATTAACAAAAATTGTTTACGATCGGGAAGAGCGCAGCCAGTTAGCCATTAAGCAAGGGAAGTTTACTGAAGAGCACTTCATCAAACCGTATAAAACTATTCTTGAGCAATGGTCTGCTCATTACGCGCTCTGATTCACCAAAAATATAAGGTCATCTGCTATGAAAACATTGCTACCTACCTCGACTGCGGGCAGTTTACCCAAGCCCTCCTGGCTCGCTGAGCCTGAGAAGCTGTGGTCTCCCTGGAAATTACCAAACGACGAGCTGATTGAGGGGAAAAAAGATGCCTTAAGCTTGTCGCTGTTTGATCAACTGCGTGCAGGTATCGATATCGTCAGCGATGGCGAACAAACACGCCAACACTTTGTCACCACGTTTATTGAACACCTGAGCGGTGTGGATTTTGAGAAACGTGAAGTGGTTAAAATTCGCAATCGCTATGACGCAAGCGTACCAACAGTGGTCGGTGCCGTAGCGCGTCAAAAACCCGTGTTTGTTGAGGATGCCAAATTCTTACGTCAACTCACCAAACAACCGATTAAATGGGCCTTACCGGGGCCGATGACGATGATTGATACGCTCTATGATAACCACTATAAAAGCCGCGAAAAGCTCGCCTGGGAATTCGCCAAAATTCTCAATCAGGAAGCGAAAGAATTAGAGGCTGCGGGTGTGGATATTATTCAGTTTGATGAGCCGGCATTTAATGTTTTCTTTGATGAGGTGAATGACTGGGGGATCGCCACGTTAGAAAAAGCCATTGCAGGGCTGAAATGTGAAACGGCAGTGCATATTTGCTATGGCTATGGCATCAAGGCCAATACCGATTGGAAAAAAACGCTGGGGTCAGAATGGCGGCAATACGAAGAAGCGTTTCCCAAACTGCAAACATCGGCTATCGATATCATCTCACTGGAATGCCATAACTCGCGTGTTCCGATGGATCTGCTTGAGCTGATTCGCGGTAAAAAAGTGATGGTCGGAGCCATTGACGTGGCAACCAATACCATTGAAACACCGGAGGAAGTCGCCGATACGCTACGAAAAGCGCTTCAATTCGTCGATGCCGACAAGCTCTACCCTTCGACTAACTGCGGTATGGCGCCTTTATCCCGTCGGGTAGCCACAGGCAAGCTCAATGCATTAAGCGCAGGCGCGGACATCATCCGCCGAGAGCTTTCGACTAAATAACACCGCAACATTATCGATCATTAAAAACTCAGTCCGTGTGGCGATCTGATCAATCGCCATATAATCGGCCCCCGGCGGCCGGCCCGAACAGCGAAGGCGAACGCCGAAGGAACCGCGTCAGCGGCAAAGAAATGACACCGCTTATCCCGCACGAAATTATTCACTGACCGTACATTTACCATTCACAAGGCAACATAGCTGTTTATCAACAGGCTCAGCCCCCAACCATCAGGCCGGGGGCTTTTCGATACTCACATTCAATCACATCAGAATGCGGCGGCAAAGATGGACACAATCTCAGCGTGCGTGGCCTGTTTGGGGTTAGTTACGCCGCAGGCGTCCTTCAGCGCGTTGTCTGCCAGAATGTTGAAGTCTTCTTCTTTAACACCCAGATCTTTCAGTCCTGCCGGGATACCGACATCGCGCGCCAACTGATTGATGGCGACGATGGCTGCTTCCGCACCTTCGCTGTCGCTCATCGCACTGACATTCACCCCCAACGCCTGTGCCACCACTTTCAGGCGAGCCGAGGCCACCTGAGCGTTATAACGTTCTACATGCGGCAACAGTACGGCGTTGCATACCCCGTGCGGCAAATTGTAGAAACCGCCCAACTGGTGCGCCATCGCGTGAACATACCCCAGCGAGGCGTTGTTGAACGCCATGCCCGCCATAAACTGGGCATACGCCATCTGTTCGCGCGCCACTTTGTTCTTGCCGTTGCTGACCGCATCACGCAAATGATCACGAATCAGTTCGATGGCTTTGATGGCGACAGCGTCGGTAATCGGCGTCGCCGCCGTGGAGACGTAAGCTTCAATCGCATGGGTTAATGCGTCCATCCCGGTCGCCGCCGTTAGCGAAGGCGGCATGCCTTCCATTAGCGCCGGGTCGTTCACCGATATCAGCGGCGTGACGTTTTTATCGACGATCGCCATTTTCACATGGCGGGCTTCATCCGTAATGATGCAAAAACGGGTCATTTCCGATGCAGTGCCCGCCGTGGTGTTGATGCCGATCAGCGGTAACTGAGGTTTAGCGGAAACATCCACCCCCTCGTAATCTTCAATGTTGCCGCCGTTGGTCGCCAGCAGTGCAATCCCCTTGGCGCAATCGTGCGAAGAACCACCGCCTAGCGAAATCACACAGTCGCTGTTATTTGCGCTGAGAATTTTCAACCCGGCATCGACATTGGCAACCGTAGGGTTGGGTTGCACACCATCATAAATGGCGCTGTCCACCTGGAATTCTTTCAACAGATTTTGTACCGCCGCGGCGACGCCAATCTTATTTAACACGCCGTCAGTCACAATGAGGGCATGTTTGAACCCCTGTTGTTGAATCTGTTTTGCTGCTTCTGTTAATGCACCTTCGCCCATCAGGTTTAATGCCGGAATATAAAATGCACTGCTCATCATTCACCGTCCATTTGTGTTACAGAGCTTTAACCTGACGTTATCCTAGCATTTGCATTTATCGTGAAATTTGATGTGAGACAATTTTTGCAACCACGAAGCATTATCTTACAAAATGAATATTGAGCCACATCATGTTCGGTAACTTCATGGAATTTTTACTAAAAAAATATCGCACCCGGTTTTTACACCGAAGAACGCTTCCCCCCCTGTGCCATTGAGAACGCCAACGGCCCACCATTCAAAAGCGCGGCTTAACGATTATACCGGTGTGTTACTGTTCATCGGAAAAGCGAGATATAGTGCCTGCCGCTGTTCTGCCCTATGCTAGGCGTACATAAAACGACGGATATATCTCTTCTTCTCATCATGATGGATACCACTTTTACTGCGTTGGGCGACATCAGCCAGGCCGGCGACTATCAGGGGGCGCTGGTTATCGTGCGCGATCTCAACGGCAACGTGCTAATGCAATTGCGGGATGCCGACAAAGATATCGTCTATCCCGGATACTGGTCTTTGTTTGGCGGCGGGCTGGAGCCAGGGGAATCCCCCGCGCAGGCCGCCGCACGGGAGCTAGAGGAAGAAATCGGCCTGATTGTCGATCGCCGACGGCTGCTCCCGCACTACGTCACCCTCGCCGATGCACCACGTTGCGCCCGTATTTACTTTTTTTCTTACACGGCGGAGATAACGCCCAGCGAGATCGTACTCAACGAAGGTTCGGGGTTCGCCTTTCTGACACCAAAGCAGATTGAACATCTGCAGGTGATCCCTTACGTCATGAATGCCCTACGACACTATTGGCGGGATATTCACGTTTGAATCGCGCGTTGGGGGCAGGCCGATGCCTGCCCCCGGCAACCGTTAGTGGCGGTTACGCACCAATTGATAGCGGCGGGTGAGATACTCCACCGGCGCGCTCCAGATATGCACTAGCCGGCAAAACGGGAACAGCACAAACAGCGTCATGCCCAACACCAAATGCAGTTTGAACACCAGCGCCACCTCATCCAGATACGCTGATGCGCCGCCGCGGAAAGTCACTACCGACTGTGCCCAGTTCACCAGCTTCATCATTTCACTGCCATCCATATGCTGCGCGGAGAAAGGAATGGTCAACAACCCCAGCGCCGCCTGAATCACCAACAACGCCATGATCAGAATATCGCCGGTGGTCGAGGTGGCGCGTACCCGTGGGTTGGTCAAACGGCGTTTCAGCAGCATCGCACCGCCCACCAGCGTCATAACACCGCAAGTTCCGCCGCCGAGCATCGCCATCTTTTGCTTCACCGCCAGCGATAAAAAGGGTTCGTACACCCAATGCGGCGTCATCATGCCGACCAGGTGTCCGCCCGCCACCCCCAGGATGCCGAGATGAAACAGGTTCGATGCCAGCCGCATGCCTTTTTTATCCAGCATCTGGCTAGACCCGGCCCGCCAGGAATACTGGCCGTAGTCATAACGCAACCAACTGCCGACCAGAAACACCGCGCCGGCGATATAGGGATAAATATCGAAGAAAAACATATTGATATAGTGCATTAACGCTCTCCTTTCGCCCGCGCGGCGTCAAGGTTGAGGTATTGAGGGGCGACGGCGCCGGCAAAACGACGCTGATGCACCGCCTGCGCCGCCGGGGCGCACCCTTTGTCGGCGAGGAAACGGACTTGCTCCTCTTCCCAGACGGCATCCAGCGCCTGCGGCGTATCGTCGCGTGTTTCTTCCGCCACTTTCGCCGCCACTGCGTCACTTGATGGCGCACACGCCGCCAGCGTCAGCAACAACTCCAACAACAGGGCATAGTCGCTGCCACGCTGGCGTAGCCGCTCAGCCAGCAGCGTCAGGATCGGCGCAATATCTCGCAGCCCATCACGCGCCGCCTGTGGTTCACGCAACGTCAAATACTCCAGATACAGTGGCAGGAAATCCGGCAGTTCACGGCAATCCAGCGCCAGGCCGACTTCGCGGTATTGCGCCAGCAAGTCCACCATCGCCTGACCGCGATCGCGTGATTCGCCGTGAACATGTTCGAACAGCAGCAGCGATAACGAACGGCCGCGATCGAACAGCTCGCTGTATTGCTCCTGACGATCCAGCAACTCGCTCTGCCAGAAGTCACCGATAAACGCCATCAGTTGCGCGCTTTGGCGCAGCGACAGCTCGTCGGCCTGCTCCAGCGCATCCAGAATGTCCTGGCGGTGCTGCCACAGCGCCACATCTGGATATTCCAGCAACCGGGCGATCACGCGAAGGCTGATCATGACGGGTTCTCCTGCATCCGGCGGCGGCCCATGGTCTGGGTCTGGCTGGTAACGTCGATGGCGTCGATACGGCGACTATTGAACAGGTTGAACGACGAATCGCTACCATGACAGCCGTCGCCGAAACTGAAACCACAACCATGCGCTTCCGGGAAGGCGTCCCGCGCCAGTTCACGGTGGCTGGAGGGCACCACAAAGCGGTCTTCATAGTTGGCGATCGCCAGATAGCGGTACATGTCCTCTGCCTGTGCCGGCGTCAGCCCGACCTGCTCCAGCGCGCGCGTATCGTCAACCTGGTCGACGGTCTGCGCCCGCTTGTAATGGCGCATCGCCAGCATGCGACGCAACGCCAGCAGTACCGGCTCGACATCGCCCGCCGTCAGCAGGTTGGCCAGATACTGCACCGGAATGCGCAGACTCTCCACATCCGGCAGCACGCCGCTGTGCGCCAGTTGGCCGGCATCGGCGGCGGATTGGATCGGCGACAACGGCGGCACGTACCACACCATCGGCAACGTGCGGTATTCCGGATGCAACGGCAGTGCCAGTTGCCACTCCACCGCCAGCTTGTACACCGGCGATTGCTGTGCGGCTTCAATCACGCTGAGCGGAATACCGTCGCGCTGCGCCTGGGCGATCACCTCTGGGTCGTGCGGGTCGAGGAAAATATCCCGCTGGCGGCGGTACAGATCGGTTTCACTCTCCACCGATGCCGCCTGTTCAATGCGGTCGGCGTCGTACAGCAGCACCCCCAGATAGCGGATACGACCCACACAGGTTTCCGAACACAGCGTCGGCATGCCGGATTCGATGCGCGGGTAGCAGAAAATGCATTTTTCCGATTTGCCGCTCTTCCAGTTGAAATAGATTTTTTTGTACGGACAACCGGTTAGGCACATACGCCAGCCGCGGCATTTATCCTGGTCGATCAGCACAATGCCGTCTTCCGCCCGTTTGTAAATTGCACCACTCGGACACGTAGCGACGCACGCCGGGTTGAGGCAGTGCTCGCACAGTCTCGGCAGGTACATCATGAAGGTGTGCTCGAACTGCCCGTACATGGCTTTCTGCATGTCGTCGAAGTTTTTGTCCTGCGCACGTTTACTGAACTCGCCCCCCAGATCGTCCTCCCAGTTGGGGCCGTTTTCGATGGTGTTCATGCGCTGGCCGGTGATTAACGAGCGCGGGCGCGCCACCGGCTGGTGTCTGCTCTCCCCGGCGCGTTGCAGATGGCCGTAGTCGTAGTCGAACGGTTCGTAGTAGTCGTCCAGCGCCGGGACGTCCGGGTTGGCGAAAATCTTCGACAGCACGCCCACACGGTTGCCCATGCGCGGCACCAGTCGACCGTTGATTTTACGGATCCAGCCGCCTTGCCATTTGTCCTGATCTTCCCAAGCGTGGGGATAGCCGGTGCCGGGTTTGGTTTCCACATTATTAAACCAGGCGTATTCCACCCCTTCGCGGCTGGTCCAGACGTTTTTACAGGTCACTGAACAGGTATGGCAGCCGATGCATTTATCCAGGTTCAGCACCATGCCGATTTGCGAACGAATTTTCATCAGGCTTTCTCCTGCTGGCGATAGGGCTGGTGGTGGTCAAGGTCATGGCTGTCGTCATCCAGCCAGTCGATACGGTTCATCTTGCGCACCACGACGAACTCATCCCGGTTCGATCCCACGGTGCCGTAATAGTTGAAGCCGTAAGCGAGTTGTGCATAACCGCCGATCATGTGCGTCGGCTTCGGGCAGATACGTGTCACCGAGTTATGAATACCGCCGCGTTGTCCTGTCACTTCCGAACCGGGCAGGTTCACGATGCGCTCCTGCGCGTGGTACATCATGGTCATTCCGGCCGGTACACGCTGGCTGACCACCGCCCGTGCGGTCAGCGCACCGTTGGCGTTAAACGCCTCCACCCAGTCGTTATCGGCAATGCCCAATTCCCGTGCGTCTTCCTCGCTCAGCCAGATGACCGGGCCACCGCGCCCCAGCGTCAGCATTAACAGGTTGTCGCTGTAGGTGGAGTGAATCCCCCATTTCTGGTGCGGCGTCAAAAAGTTGAGCGCTTTCTCCCGATGACCGTTCGGCTTGCTGTTCAGTAACGGCGCGGCGGCGCGGGTATCCACCGGCGGACGATACACCAGCAAACTTTCGCCGAAGGCGCGCATCCATTCATGATCTTGATACAACTGCTGCCGACCGGAGATCGTGCGCCACGGGATCAGCTCATGTACGTTGGTGTAACAAGCGTTGTAGGACACATGCTCATCTTCCAGACCGGACCAGGTCGGGCTGGAGATGATTTTGCGCGGCTGCGCCTGAATATCCCGGAAGCGGATCTTCTCATCCGCTTTCGGCTGCGCCAGATGGGTATGGTCACGCCCCGTGACCTGACTGAGCGCCGACCACGCTTTCACCGCCACCTGGCCGTTGGTTTCCGGCGCCAGCGACAGAATCACCTCGGCGGCGTCGATCGCCGTCTCGATGCGTGGACGGCCGGCGGCCACGCCGGCATCCTGCGTCCGGTTCAGCCGCTTGAGCAGTTCAACCTCCGACTCGGTATTCCAGCTGATGCCTTTGCCGCCGTTGCCGAGCGTGTCCAGTAGCGGCCCCAGCGAGGTAAAACGGGCGTACAGTTGGGGATAGTCGCGCTCGACCGTCATGATGTGCGGCGCGGTCTTGCCTGGGATCAGATCGCATTCGCCTTTTTTCCAGTCTTTGACTCCCAGCGGCTGCGCCAGTTCGGCGGCGGAGTCATGCTGGATCGGCAACGTCACCACATCGGTTTCCACCCCCAAATGCCCCTGACAAACGCGAGAGAAGGTTTTCGCTAATCCTTTGTAGATCTCCCAGTCGGTTTTCGACTCCCAGACCGGGTCAACGGCGGCGGATAACGGATGAATGAACGGGTGCATGTCCGAGGTGTTCATATCGTCCTTCTCATACCAGGTGGCGGTCGGCAGCACGATATCGGAGTAAAGACAGGTGCTGGACATGCGGAAATCCAGCGTCACCACCAGATCCACCTTGCCTTCTCCACCCTGCTCGCGCCATTCCACTTCTTGCGGCTTCACGCCGCCCTGCGCACCCAGATCCTGCCCCTGAATACCGTGTTCGGTACCCAACAGGTATTTGAGCATGTACTCATGGCCTTTGCCGGATGAGCCCAACAGGTTGGAACGCCAGATAAACAGGTTGCGCGGAAAATTCTGCGGGTTGTCCGGCTGTTCGGCGGCAAAACGTAACGAGCCCTCTTTCAGGGACGCGACGGTATAGTCCTGCGGCGTCATGCCGGCAGCCTGCGCCTGTGCGGCGATCCGCAGCGGGTTTGCACCCAGTTGCGGCGCGGACGGCAGCCAGCCCATCCGCTCTGCCCGCACGTTGAAATCGATCATGCTGCCGTCGAACCGGGCGCGATCTGCCAGCGGCGACAAAAATTCCTGCGGTGCGACCGTCTCGTAACGCCATTGATTGGTGTGATTGTAAAAAAACGACGTGCTGTTCATATGGCGCGGCGGGCGTTGCCAGTCCAGCCCAAAGGCCAGCGGTAGCCAGCCGGTTTGTGGCCGCAGTTTTTCCTGGCCGACATAGTGCGCCCAGCCGCCACCGCTCTGGCCGACGCAGCCGCAGAAGATCAGCATGTTGATGATCCCACGGTAGTTCATGTCGAGGTGATACCAGTGGTTCATCCCGGCGCCGACGATGATCATCGAGCGGCCGTGGGTTTTGTCGGCATTTTCCGCGAATTCGCGGGCGATACGGATAATATTCTGCCGCGACACGCCGGTTATCTGCTCCGCCCACGCTGGGGAGTAGGCCTTCACCTGATCGTAATCCGTCGCGCAGTTAGCATCATTGAGGCCGCGATCCACGCCATAGTTGGCGAGCGTCAAGTCAAACACGCTCGTTACCAGCGCTTCGCTGCCATCCGCCAGCCGCAGACGTTTGACCGGCAATTGATGCACCAACACCTCATCCAGTTTGACGCCGGCGAAGTGTTCGCTCGGCGCCCCGCCAAAGTACGGAAACCCCACCGAAACCACGTCATCATGGTGCCCGTGCAAGCTCAGGCGCAGGTTGACGTCCTGTTGCGTGACACCGTCACGTTGTTCCAGGTTCCACTTGCCCTTCTCTCCCCAGCGATACCCGATGGAACCTTGCGGCGCCACCAGATCCCCGCTCGGATCGTCGATGGCGATGGTTTTCCACTCCGGATTGTTCTGCTGGCCCAGATTGTCCACCAGATCGGCGGCGCGCAGCAGGCGCCCGGCGGCGTAATACCCCTCCACACGCGGCTCCAGCAGCACCAACATCGGCATGTCGGTGTAGCGGCGCACGTAGTCGGTAAAATAGTGGCGGGGTTGTTTGAGGTGAAATTCGTTGAGGATCACATGCCCCATCGCCAGCGCCAGCGCGCTGTCGGTGCCTTGTTTCGGGTTCAGCCACTGATCGCACAGCTTGGCGATTTCGGCGTAGTCCGGGGTAATCGCGACGGTTTTGGTGCCTTTGTAACGGACTTCAGCAAAGAAATGCGCATCTGGGGTGCGGGTTTGCGGTACGTTGGAGCCCCAGGCGATGATGTAGGACGAGTTATACCAGTCGGCGGATTCCGGCACGTCGGTCTGTTCGCCCCAGGTCTGCGGCGATGCCGGCGGCAGATCGCAGTACCAGTCGTAAAAACTCAGACATACCCCGCCCATCAGCGACAAATAGCGAGCGCCCGCCGCGTAAGACACCATCGACATCGCCGGGATGGGCGAAAAGCCGATAATGCGATCCGGCCCGAAGGTTTTGGCGGTATAGACGTTGGCGGCGGCGATAAGTTCGTTCACTTCCTGCCAGTTGGAACGCACGAACCCGCCGCGACCGCGTGCCCGTTTGTACTCCCGCGTTTTTTCCACGTCGTTGACGATGGCGCCCCAGGCATCTACCGGGTCGCTATGCTCAGCGCGCACCGCGCGCCACAGTTTCAACAGCCGCTTGCGTACCATCGGGTATTTCAGACGGTTGGCGCTGTACAGATACCAGGAGTAACTGGCGCCGCGCGGGCAGCCGCGCGGTTCGTGGTTCGGTAAATCCGGGCGGGTGCGCGGGTAATCGGTCTGCTGGGTTTCCCAGGTGACTAATCCGTTTTTAACGTAAATCTTCCAACTGCACGAGCCGGTACAGTTGACGCCGTGTGTCGAACGCACCACGTTATCGTGCTGCCAGCGGCTGCGGTAGCCATCTTCCCAGTCACGGTTGGTATTGAGTGTCTGACCATGGTCGCCGGAAAACGGCTCGGCCAGTTGCCTGAAATAACGTAACCGGTCAAGAAACTTGCTCATCCGGGATCTCCTGCTGCGGAACCTGTGGGTTCCTGTCGTTATTGAAAGGGTCAGGCCGATCGCCGGTGGCGTGCGGTGTTATCCGGAAAACAGCCTGATGCTTCGCTCACTATGGAGCGCAGCTTAGCCAGCAGACCCCAGACCAAAATTGACAGCGATCAAGCTCCGCCGGGGGGGGATTACTCGTCTGCCGGCGAAATACCCCCAAAGGGTTAACGCGAAAAAACAATATAACCAATTGAATAAAAAGAAAATTAAATCACTCGCCATGAAAACGCTGGTAAACGATTTACCCCAGTGACTATTTAGAGGTAGGGAGATGCAGATAAACCGTCCGATACGCTGACGGCGCGAAGTCATTCGGATGAACGCCCCGTCTGCCGGGAGCCGATTGGAACGCCGTAGGCGGCGGCGCTACAAAAACCAGGCCCAGAGAGGGGGAGTCATCAAGTCAACGCCGCGGCAACCTGAGGATGGCGGGTATACCGGGTGTGAAATGGTTTCACTAATTATGCATAAACCTCAATAACCATCACATTCTGTAGGGATACACCGTTTATAATGAATCGATTCAGTGAACACGTTCACTTTGTTAAATTAGAGTGTTCACGCCTCTTCTCATTAGCATCAGGAGTCGATCATGCAACCGAACCATAAGATCCTGTTTGAACCGTTTAATATCGGGAAACTGGAGATCAAAAACCGATTCGTTATGGCCCCGATGGGGCCAGGTGGGTTATGCGATGCGGATGGCTGTTTCAACGAAAGAGGCGCTGAGTATTACATCGAACGCGCCCGAGGGGGAACCGGCCTCATCATCACCGGCGTGACCATGGTGGAGAACGACATCGAAAAATGTGCCTTGCCCTCCATGCCCTGCCCAACGTTGAATCCGCTCAATTTTATTAAAACCGCCAAAATGATGACCGAACGGATCCATGCCTACGGCGCCAAAATCTTTTTACAGCTCTCCGCCGGGTTTGGCCGTGTCAGCATTCCGTCTATTGTCGGCCGCACGGCTGTCGCGCCGTCGCCGATCCCGCATCGTTGGCTGCCTGACGTCACCTGTCGGGAACTGACCCGGGAGGAAATTCACACCTATGTCCGAAAATTTGCCGAATCAGCCGCCATCGCCAAGAAAGCCGGTTTTGACGGTATTGAGATACACGCGGTACACGAGGGATATCTGTTGGATCAATTTGCCATATCCTTCTTTAACCAACGCACGGATGAATACGGCGGCAGCCTGAGAAACCGTTTGCGGTTTGCGATTGAAATCGTTCAGGCGATCAAAGCCGAATGCGGCCAGGATTACCCGGTATCGCTGCGCTACAGCATCAAAAGTTTTATTAAAGACTGGCGACAAGGCGGCCTGCCGGGAGAAACCTTCGCCGAACAAGGGCGTGATATCGAAGAAGGCATCGAGGCGGCCAAAATCCTGGAAGAAGCCGGGTATGACGCCTTCAACGGCGATGTCGGCTCCTATGATTCCTGGTACTGGGCGCATCCCCCGATGTATCAGGACAAAGGTTTATACCTGCCCTATAACGAAATTCTGAAGCGAATCCTGAACGTACCGGTGATTACCGCTGGCCGCATGGAAAACCCTGATCTGGCAAGCGCGGCGATCCTCAACGGGCAGACGGATATGATCGCGTTGGGCCGTCCTTTGCTGGCCGATGCGGAAATCCCCAATAAAATCAAAGCAGGCAAGTTTCATAAAGTGCGCCCGTGCTTATCCTGCCAGGAGGGATGTATGGGGCGGCTGGCTAAATTTGCGGCCATCTCCTGCGCCGTGAACCCGGCCTGCGGTCGGGAAAAAGACTATGCCATCGGCAAAGCCGAACGCGCTAAAAAAGTGTTGATTATCGGCGGTGGCCCGGCTGGCTGCGAGGCCGCGCGCGTAGCGGCATTACGCGGCCATATGGTGGTTCTGCATGAGAAATCCGACCGTCTGGGCGGCAACCTGATCCCCGGCGGCGTTCCCAGCTTTAAGGAAGACGACCATCTGCTGGCCGCTTGGTATCAGGACACCCTACGGGACTTGAACGTCGATATCCGTTTCTCCAGCACGGTAACGCAGGACATGCTGTTATCCAGTGAAGCTGACGCGGTTGTTTTCGCCACCGGCTCATCACCGCGCACCCTGGCGATCGGCGGCGCCGACAACGTCTATACCGCCGAGGAGGTGTTGCTCGGTAAGAAGGATCCCGGCCATAGCACTTTGATCATCGGCGGCGGGCTGGTCGGCTGTGAAACCGCGCTTTGGTTGGTTAACCAGGGCAAGCAGGTGACGCTGGTCGAAATGCAGGATGACATCCTGACGATTGGCGGCCCGCTGTGTCATGCCAATGAAGATATGCTGCGCGATTTGGTAGCGTTTAAAAATATCCGCTTGTTAACCGACACGGTCGTTTCCGGCGCCACGGCAAACGGATTTATGCTGAAAAATGCCGCCAATGAAGAAAGGGTATTCGCAGCGGATTCCGCCATATTGGCTATCGGTTACACCCCTCAGCGGGAATTATTCGAATCTGTCAGGAATGAATTGCCGGAAACGTATTTATTGGGCGACGCCAAGCAGGTGCAAAATATCATGTACGCTATTTGGGATGCGTATGAAGTAGCCAAAAATATTTAATGACCGTCAGCGTTATTTGGTCGCCTGTTTTCGCTATAAAGGGGGAACAGGCGGATTTTCCCTCTGTCGAGGTTTAAAGCCCATCCCAACAAGCGTTATTGACGCAGCCCATTTGGACTCGGACAGACAACACATAGTGAACGGACAACGCGCGTTGCCCGGCCCAACGGGCGAGCGCAGCGCGTAAACCGGAGCGTAGCGAGTACGTGAGGATTTCGAACACCGCCCAGGGCCAGAATGGCAAGTGAAATAACCCTAATGGGATAGGCTCTTAATGGAGATAATCAGTCTATTCATGTAATGGCGCATGCCTTCCCGCAAATCAAAACCACCATCATGCAGGCACCAGTTATAAATCAAACCGCGCGCTGAAATAAAAAGGTATTGCGTCATCTCCTCAGCGGAGGCCGTATTATCTATTTCCCCGCTGGCCTGACCGGCGTCAATAATAAGCTGCAACATCTTCTGCATATTCCGCCCTTTCATGATGAACAGCTTATTATTGCAGGTATAAAGTTGCTTGACGGTTTGCACCCCAATCTTCAAGTGATACGTAGAATAGGTGTCGAAAAATTCCAGGATCTTATCCAACGCGGTCGCATTCAGATGTTGAACCTGGTATTTGTCCAGGAAATACGTATCCGCCTGCTCGTACATTTCGACGAAAATATCGGTTTTGGTTTTAAAATGACGATAAAACGACCCGACAGACACACCGGCATGGGTACAGATATGGCTGATGGTGATATCTTCAATCGCGGTATCCTCCATCAGCATCAGCGCGCTGTCATAGAGTTTCTTTCGCGTCGTTATGTTTCTTCGCTGCCGCGTCGTTAATTTTGCTGTTGTCATCGTTATCCCAAATCATTCACGTCGCAGGAAGGCGGCGACCGGGGAGAATCATACCCCCACCGCAAGGCCAACGCTCCTGCAACGTGAACGTGACGAGTCTATTACCGACCAGCGTTATACCATGCCTCCGCTCTCTACTCTAGGTTCAGGCCTCCGTCTTCCCGGTGCCTGTTTTACGCCCGTAACACAGCCAGGTGATCACGACGCAGACCACATAGAACAGGACGAAGATCTTCATCGCCCCGGCCGGCGAGCCCGTCAGTGCCAGCGATGTGCCGAACGCTTTGGGAATGAAGAACCCACCGATGGCCCCCATCGCGGAAATAAACCCCAGCGCGGCGGCGGTATCTGTCACCGCACTACGTTGAGCTTCTTCATCGCTGCCACCCGCCGCTTTGACCCGCGCGACCGTCAGCCCTCGGAAGATAACCGCGATCATCTGGAACGTCGACCCGCTACCCAGCCCGGCAGTCAGGAACAGCAGCATAAAGACGCCGAAGAACAGCAGGAACGAGCCGGGCTGCCCCGAGCCAGGCAATGCCGTGAATAACAGTAACGACAAGACGGCCATGCACATAAAGTTAATCAACGTCACCCGCACGCCGCCGAAACGATCGGACAACATACCGCCGATCGGACGTGCCAGCGCACCCAGCAACGGGCCGAAGAAGGCATAGTGCAAGATGACGATGTCTGGAAACTGGGTTCGCGACAACATGGCGAAACCGGCGGAAAAGCCGATGAAGGAGCCGAACGCCGACAGATACAGCACGCCGAGGATCCATAAATTCCCACGTTTCAGCACCGGCAGTTGTTGACGTAGCGACGCTCTGGCGGTCGAAAGATCGTTCATGCCGAACCAGGCGGCCACTGCGGCGATAAGCAGCAACGGTACCCACACCCAGGGCGCATTCTGCAGCCAGATCATACTGCCATCCGGTTGGCTGACGCCTTTGCCGGTAAAACTCAGCACCGGCAGAAAGATCACCACCGGCACCAGCAATTGCATCACACTCACCCCCAGGTTGCCGAAACCGCCATTCATCCCCAACGCGCCGCCCTGCTTCGCTTTCGGGAAAAAGAAGCTGATGTTGGCCATACTGGATGCAAAATTGGCGCCGGCGAAACCGCACAGCAGTGAGATGATGATAAACACCCCATATGGCGTTTGCGGATCCTGCACCGCGAAGCCCAGCCACAGGCAGGGGATCACCAAGATCAGCGTACTGAACGTCGTCCAGCGACGACCGCCCGCCAACGGAATGATGAAAGAATACGGCACCCGCAACAGCGCGCCGGAGACCGACGGCAACGCCGTCAGCATGAACAGTTCATCGGTGGAGAAGTGAAAGCCGACCTTATTCAGGTTGACCGCCACGGTACTGAACAGCATCCATACACAGAAAGCCAGTAACAAGCAGGGGATAGAGATCCACAGGTTGCGTTGGGCGATGCGTCGCCCTTGTGATTGCCAAAATTGAGGAACTTCGGGGTGCCATTCCCGGATCACCGTTTCACGCGAAACATCTGGCGTGGTTGTCGACTGCGTCATAAAAACCTCGGTCAGTAAGAGTAGCCCTATCATCAGGCGCAACATTAGGGGTTATGCCGCTGTGAAAGTTGACGTATATCAACGGGTTGACGGGTAGGAAAACCACACTGGCCATGACGCACTCCTTTGGGAGTAAAATATCCGCTGCCGTTAATCATTCTATTTCATACGGTTACTCTGGGGTATCACCCGCGGGTCATGGCCGTCGCACCCAACGGAAATTTCGGGGTACTCATTTAGGAGTATGGGGTTATCCGCCAGAATGGGAAAAAATACGCATTCGTCTGGCGGTCTCCCGCTGGCCCCTCTCGCCAGAAAAGGCATTGATATGTTCAAACGATTCCTGCTTCCGCTATCGTTGGTCAATCAGGTTGCCATCCTGATGTTATTGCTTGGCCTGCTGGGCATCGCCGGTATGGCCGTCTCCGGCTGGATGTCGCAGAGCATTCAGGGCAATGCGCACGCCATCAATAAAGCGGGCTCGTTGCGTATGCAGAGTTACCGGCTGTTATCGCTGGTACCGTTAAACGCCGGCCATGAGATCTATTTTCAGGAACTGGAGCGGGACGAAAACAGCAGCGATCTGCAACAGGCGGTACGCCGGGAAGGGTTGGGGGAACAATTCGACAGTTTGCGGCATTACTGGTCTTCTCAGTTGAAACCGCGCTTACGCCAGGCCGGCAGCACCGCCGATGCGGCGACGGAGGTGGCCGCTTTCGTCCGCCAGTTGGATGCGCTGGTTTCCGCCATCGATCAGAAAACCGAAACGCGCCTGCAGCGAGTGACCTGGGTGCAACAGGGGTTTATCACCCTCATGCTGCTGTTGCTGCTCGCCACCTTCTTTTACCTGCGTCACCGTCTGCTGACCCCATGGCGCAAGTTGATTTTCATGGCGCAAGCCATCGGTCGCGGCGATTTTGACCAGCGGGTCACGCTGCCCGGCCAGGATGAAATGAGCACGCTGGCGCAAACCCTCAACCGAATGTCGGACGAGCTTTCCGCCATATACCGCGATTTGGCGCATCGGGTCGCGGAAAAGACCGCCGACCTGCAGCAGAAAAACGATACGCTGGAGTTTCTATACCGATCCAGCCGACGGCTGCACACCAGTTCCCCCTTGTGCAGTCGCCTGCTGCCGGTGCTGGATGAGCTGGCGCAATTGATGCCGCTGCACGACATCCGCCTCCAGTTGTTTGAGGATAACCATCAGGCGCAATCCCATCCCGCCGCCCTGACGCAGCTTCCCGACCCCGACCGCTGCCCTGATCGCCATTGCCAGCGACGTTGCTACCAACATTCGCCCGCGTCGGCGCCAACCGGCGACAGCCTCTGTTGGGATCTGCACGATAAGCATGGACATTACGGCATGGTGCTTGCCTGCCTGCCCGCTGGAGGCCAGCTTGACGCAGACCAGCACCAGTTGTTGAACACGCTGCTGGAACAGTTGACCAGCACACTGGCGCTGGAGCGCCAGTCCAGCCATCAACAACAGTTGATGCTGATGGAAGAACGCGCCACCATCGCCAGAGAGTTGCACGACTCTATCGCCCAGTCGCTCTCCTGCCTGAAGATTCAGGTCAGTTGTTTACAAATGCAGCACGACACGCTGACGCCAGACATGCAGCAGCAGTTATCCGCCATGCGCGACGAAATCAATACCGCTTATCGGCAATTGCGGGAGCTGCTGACGACCTTCCGCCTGAAACTGTCTGAATCCGGCCTGCCCGCCGCGCTGCGGGCTACGGCCGATGAATTCGGCAAACGTCTGGGGTACCCGATTCAGCTGCATTATCAATTGCCTTTGCAGGCGGTTTCCGCCCACCAGGGTATCCATCTGCTGCAAATCGTGCGTGAGGCGTTGAGCAATATTTATAAACATGCGCACGCCACCGACGTCAGCATTACCTTACGCCAGCACCAGCAGCACATTGTGCTGAGCGTGTGCGACAACGGCGTCGGCATCAGCGACAACGCCCTGCGCGCCAACCATTACGGGCTTATTATCATGCGCGATCGTGCTCGCAGCCTGCACGGCGACTGCGCCGTCCGACGCCGTGATGCCGGCGGTACAGAGGTGTACGTCAGTTTTCAGGCGGATTACCACCAGCCATTAGTGATATCAGGAGAAAACCATGACCAATGAAGAACCCGCCACCGTCCTGCTGATTGATGACCACCCTATGCTGCGTAACGGCGTAAAACAACTCATCGGCATGACTGCGGATTTGCGGGTCATCGATGAAGCCAGCCATGGCGAACAAGGCGTGGAAATGGCGGAACGCTGGGATCCCGATTTGATCCTGCTCGACCTGAATATGCCGGGCATGAACGGGCTGGAAACATTGGCTCGCCTGCGTGAGAAACCGCTCTCCGGCCGTATTGTGGTGTTTAGCGTCTCCAACCACGAAGATGATGTGGTCAGCGCCCTGAAAAACGGCGCCGATGGTTATCTGTTGAAGGATATGGAGCCCGAAGACCTGCTGGCGGCTCTGCAACAGGCTGCCGCCGGGAAAATGGTGCTCAGCGACACGCTGACGCCCATTCTCGCCGCCAGCCTGCGGGAAAACCGGCATCCGGGCGATCGGGATATCCAGCAGCTGACGCCGAGAGAAAAAGACATTCTGAAGCTGATCGCCCAGGGGCTGCCCAACAAAGTGATCGCCCGTAAGCTCAACATCACCGAAAGCACGGTGAAAGTCCATGTCAAGCACCTGCTGAAAAAGATGAAACTGCGCTCCCGCGTAGAAGCCGCTGTCTGGGTATTGCAGGAAAAAAGTCTGTAACGGCCGCGGATGCGGCCATCGATACGCCATGATCAACGCAAAGCGACTGCACAGATGATGCCCATGCGCGGTAGGGTAAAACGCCGCCGGATGCCTTTTTCATCAATGGGCTAGCATGTTTTTTTCATGCTGTATCGCCCGCCGACCATGAAACAATATTGATGATTAACCATAATCAGATCATGGTCTCTCCAAAGGAATTGTTTTTTAATTCATTGATTAAAATATAAAAATATTTAAATACACGCCCATACACTTCTACACGTTTATTTTCATAACCCCCTATCTAGTAAAGGCTTTGAATGCTTCTACTTAATTTCTCGCCATTTTCCTAAATATTTCCCCACATTCCTTTCCTAGACTGGCCTATAGCGGCTCGACAGCGCCGTTTCACCAGAGACTCCGGAGGAAAAAGAGATGCAAGCCAGAGAACGATTCATTGGCCTTGAATGGCTCCGCTTCCTGCTGGGATGCTATGTCATGATCTACCATACGGTGCATGTCTATCCGCAGCGTGAAAAAATTCCTTTTCTCAGCGAACTGACCAGCATGGGTTTCTTCGCTACCAGCACGTTTTTCGTGCTGTCGGGTTTTTTACTGGCCCACGTCTACATTCGTAACGGCCAGTTGCGCGAACCGGCGCGTCACTTTCTCGCCAAACGCCTGTTCAATCTCTACCCCGTGCATATCGTCGGTCTGGTCGCCTCCATCCTGGTGCTCAGTCTGATGCATTGGCTGGCGATAGCGCCTGATGGCCAGCTCGCCAGCCCGCGCTTTGTCATCTACGACAGCAACGATCCCAGCGTCAGCCCCGATTCCCTGCACCACTACATGAGCAATAGCCAGTTGGCCCTCAACGGCTTGCTGCAATTACTGCTGTTACAGGCCTGGAATCCCTATTTTCTGACCTTCAACGCGCCGCTCTGGTCGGTCTCCACGCTGTTTTTCTTCTACCTATTGTTTCCCATCGTGGCACCCCGGCTGCTGGCGAGTCGGCATCCACGGCGGTGGCTGAGCCTGGTGGCGTTGCTGTATCTGCTGCCGCCGTTATGGGTGATCGGACACGGTCTGTACGGGGTTCCCTACACCGGCATGCTGCAACGTGGCCCGCTGCTCCGGCTGCCCGAGTTTCTGGCGGGCATTTTAGGGTACGCGATCTTCCGGCAATACCGGGAGGGTACGCTTTCGCCGCTCTCATTCTGGCGGCGTAATGCGCTGCTGGCCTTTATCAGCGCCAGCTTTCTGGTCGGTACCTGGTTGTTCACTCACGGCAAACCCTACTGGTATTTTCTGCTACACAACGGCCTGCTACTGCCGGCGCAGGTCGCACTGGTTTGTTTAAGCGCCGGTATCCGCGACCCGGCGAGCGAACAGGTTAAAATCTGGGCTGGACGGCTGGGCGCCGCCTCGCTGTCCATCTTCGCGCTGCATGTCCCGTTGTTTAATCTGTTCCGCACCCTGGAGCAGTTGCTGCGCGGCGATCCGCTCCAATGTTTCAGCAACTGGCGCGCGTGTGTGGATGCCGCAAGTCAGGTGCAACTGTCCATCATCGGATACGGTGTTTTCCTGCTGACGACCATCGCTCTGTGCGTACTGTTTCAGGAGCGGTTCGTCGTCCGGCTGCGTCTCTATCTCACGGAACGCTTTCTGGCGCGTCGTTTTACCCAATCCCGCAGCCCCGCCTGAATGTACAAGGTTGTAACGGTGATGTGATCATCATCACCGTTATAGCCGTTAATCATTACTGTCGTCGTTTATAACAATTTACGTTCTAATTAGTGGTGACTTATACCTAGAGACACAGAGCGATTCCTGTTAATGTTTGCATCGCCGATCCATACCGGCATGTTATTCAACCGGTTGAACGTCCAAATGGCGTCCTTCACTCCCAGTTACCACTGTTTATCTGACAACATGACACATACCAAACATGCACTTTCGTCGCTGAGCCTGTTTATCGCTCTCAGTGCCGCAGGCATTTCTTCCAGCCACGCCGATACCGTCTGGCTGACCAATGGCGATAAAATCAGCGGCCAGATTACCTTGTTGGACAGCGGTAAGCTGTTCATCAAGACCGACTATGCCGATACGGTTTCCCTCTCCTGGGACAAGGTCAAAACCTTCCAGACCGACCACGGCATGGTGATTCAGGGACAACGCTATGAAAAAGGCGTGCTTTATCCATCTATCAAAGCGATGGATTCCCAACGCGCGATTCTCGCTCAGCCAGCCACCGTTGACGGCCAGCAGGTAAGCGCCGGTCAGGAAACGCTGCCGCTGTCCGATATCAACACCATGGTGGTGCCGCACCGCTGGGTTGAGGATTTCTCCTGGAAAGGCAACGTTGACGTCAGTCTGGCGCGCAAGAAAAGCTCTACTGAGACGGACAACCACGATGTCACCCTCAACTCGAAACTGCGTCATGGCACTTGGCGTCATAATCTGGATGCCAGCTACCACATGGCCAAGGAAGATGAGGTAGAGAGCACCAAAAACGCCGCCGGCGAATATGCGCTGGACAAATTCATGAGCGAACACTGGTTCTGGCAGGGTCGCTATGAATACAAACGCGACTGGATAGAAAACATCAAAATCACCCGCTCCGTCGGTACCGGTCCGGGTTATCAGTTCTGGGATAACGATCTGGGTTCCTTCTCGCTGGCGACGCTGGTCAACTCCCAGGAGTTCGTTTACCAGAACAATAGCGAAGATAACTTCTATTCCAGCGGTCTGAAATGGAGCTACGATCGTTTCCTGTTTGGTAAACGCACCGAATTGTTCACCGACGGTGAAGTCGGCCGCTCCTTCGACAGTACCACGCCGTTGTACATCAAGGCTGGTGCCGGTCTGCGCTTCAAAGTGACGGACTGGTCTTCCGTCAGTATGAAAGTCACCCGCAACCGTACAGAAAGCACTCAGGGTAACGTCAACGACACCCTGTATACGCTGGGTCTGGGCGTAGGCTGGTAAACCTGAACGTCGGCCCGGAATCACACAACCGGGCCGACGCTTGGCATCAACGCCGGCCCCGCAGGCCCGGCGTGCATACCGCATAAAAATAACGCCGTCTGGCTCATCCCTCCGCCGCGCTTTCTCAACTTCTCTGCGTATTACACGCGCCCTCCGCCAACCGCAGACACGCCTTTATCGGGCCAACGGCGCAGCGGCCGCCATTTTGTCGATCTCGTCAAAATAGAGTTCGGAATTGCTCATTCCCATCCTGACGTTCAGCAAATTATCCCGCACCGCCACCAGTAGTTTCCCCTGCAACATCACGACAAACGGCGAATTCTCCCTCACCGCTTGTTGCAAAATTCGGTAATCCTCACGCCGCTGACGCGGATCGCGCTCCGCCGCAGCCAAGTGCGTCAGTTGGCTCAGCGCAGGGATCCGCCAACTCAAACGAGAGGCCAGCGTCGGCGGCCGGCCCGGCATATTGAAAGCGAACGCGCCGGCGTTGCTATTCGGGTCGGCATAGTCCGGCCCCCAATACACAAAAACCGCCTGAAAACGACGCGCTCGCATACGGCTCCAAAGCTCGCTTTCCAACAGCGGCTGCACATCAATCCGAATGTCGGCCAGCGCGAAGCTGGCCTGCAGTGCCTGAGCAATATCGGTATAGGGCGGTTGATTGATCACCATCAGCGAAAAACGACTGCCAGCGGGAGTCCCCGCCTGGGCTAATATGCTTTTGGCTTTCTCCACATCTAACCGGAATGGTGCTTCCGTGACGGCGCCGTCAATACCTTGCGGCAGGAAGTTCTGATGGACAGTGAACTGGTTTTTCAGCAATCCAGATGCCAGCCCCTCATAGTCAACCAGCCAACGTGCCGCCTGCCAGAAAGCGGGATTACCCAACAATTTGGCGTCAGAGGCGGCGGTATTAAACCCCAAATAATAGACTTTGTTGCCAGGGGTCATCTCGACCCGAATCCCCGGTTGCCCCATCAGTGCACTGAATTGATCGGCGCTCAAACTGTATGCCGCGTCCACATCCCCTTGCAGCAACAACAATCGACGCACGCTGGGGTCAACCACATCTTTGAGGATGACTCGCCTGAGCCGGGGCATTCGTTGTGCATAGGGATTGGTTTCAAGCAACAGCGATTGCTGGGGAATAAGTCGCGGGGAATGTGCGCAGCAAGTCCTGCAAGACCGGTTGGGAGGTAGTGCGAGATATCCCTAAATCGCCATGCAGCAACGCCGCCAGATAGTGAAAGAATTGCCGCCAGAGCGGTTGCTCCAGCCCTAACTGCCGCCGGGCCTGCTCGTAGGTCGCATCGTTGGCGTATTCACCGACAACCGACAACGTCGGGTCAATGGCTGCGATATGCGTCAATAGAAAAGTAAAAAACAGCAGGCTTAATAACGTGAGGAATAGCGAAAGAAACCGACTCAGGAGGTTCCCTGTCAGTGCCAGTGAGCTTCTCACATACTGATGAAACACACTCATTGGCACAATCCCTGTTGCCGGGGGGAAGGTTTTAGCCTGTATCTCTATCCCAACGATACAGGGTTATAAAATCAACAACGGTGCGCCTGGTTACGTATCCGCACGGCCCGGCACGACCGCTCATGCATCAGCGTCTGAAGGCGGGCACTGTTGCAGTTCACGCACTTTGCACGCCAGTTCCGTCAAGTTTTCATCCGCCATGCCATGATGGTTCAATTCCTGTTCCAGCGCAAACAGATACTGGGCATTGGTGCCCAACGGCCCACTGGCGCGTGCGATCAACGGCGCTACGCTATGGATACAGGTATCCGGTTCAAGCAACGGATGTTCCTGATTGGTAACGAAGACCAGCGCAGTTAACCGCCTGCCATTGTGACACTGTAACTCAGACCACAGTGGGCAATAGCAACCCGTCAACATCTCGCGTTTCCACAGCAATTCCAATTCTTCACGCAGAGTGACTTCCGGTAGCCGGTAAGCCAGCCCGGTGGTCTCGCCACCGGGTTTAAGACCCAGCATCCGCCCGGGTTGATTGACGGTACCTCGACCGGCAGTAAGACGCAGGCAAAATGCCCGATGCCAGCCACTCAACGTCGCCAGGCAGACCTCTTCGGCATCAAATACCGGATTCCACATCAACGAGCCATAACCGAAGACCCAAACCGAACTCCGATCCGGTCGACGCACTAATGTATCATCCAGAGAGGCGGCGCGTTGCTGAGGGGTCAGTAACAACTGCTCATCAATCTGTCCAAACGATGTCCCGCAATCCGCTTTTTGCAAAAAATCTCGCGTCAACACGACTTACTCACCCTCACACCCAAAAACCCAATCCACAATGGCACTGCTATTGCCTATTTTGACTGAATAACAACCCCGTAATCAACGAGTGAATTGGTTAATTTCACAGCAAAAGAATGGACAGACTGACCTTCCCTCTACCGATGCCTTGACATTGTTATGGGCCGACAAACTGCACCGGCGGCGACATCGGATAGCGCCCGCCGGCGGCGCGCTGAAACGTTGCGAGTCCCCCCCTTAACCGAGCTTGGCCGCGACAACAGTTCTCTCCTTGCGGTCACTGTCGTTACATGCAAAGGAATACCCTAAGAAATATGAGTAATTTCCTATTTATTCCCCATCAGCATCAAAACCTGCAATGTAAAGTCATGAAAATATCCATTAAAACCAACAATGTTGATTTTTTGTTTTTATAAATTAATTTATTATTAATAAGATAAGATAGAAAAAATAAAAATAGGACATTCTGATGAGATTATTCTATTTTTTTATGATTTAACCCCCATCACTCAGGCAATGTAGGGACACCCACAGAAAACCCATGCCGGATCGCCCCATGCCCAGGAGCCGCTACACATGACATCGTCAGCCGAAACCGTAAAAACCCGTCACCATGAATACACGCTGCTTATTCCGTTAATCGCCCTGCTAACGCTGTTGCAATGGGGCGATACCCGCAGCCTGACAGGCATGATCGCCATAAATTTGCTGGCGCTGGCCGGGATTCTTGCCAGCGCATTCAGCGTAGTGCGACATGCGGATGTGCTGGCGCACCGGCTGGGAGAACCCTATGGCTCGCTGATCCTCAGCCTGTCGGTAGTGATACTGGAAGTTAGCCTGATTTCCGCCCTGATGGCTACCGGCGACGCCAGCCCGACGCTAATGCGCGATACCCTTTATTCCATCATCATGATCGTCAGCGGCGGCCTGGTCGGTTTCGCTCTGTTGCTGGGCGGCCGAAAATTCGCGACCCAATATGTCAATCTGGGGGGCATAAAACAGTATTTGATGGCGATTTTTCCGCTTTCGGTACTGGTGCTGGTCTTTCCCGCTGCGCTGCCGCAGGGAAACTTCTCCGTCACGCAGTCCATCATTATTGCGCTGATCTCCGCCATGATGTACGGCGTATTCCTGCTAATTCAAACCCGCACCCATCAGAATCTGTTTGTTTACGAACACGAAGATGATGGCGACGATGCCGACCCGCATCACGGCAAACCCTCAGCCCACAGTTCACCGTGGCATGCCGTCTGGCTGCTGGTTCATCTGATCGCCGTTATTGGCGTGACCAAAATGGATTCCCCGTTGCTGGAAGCGTTGCTGGATACGTTGAATGCACCGCCGCAGTTCACCGGTTTTCTGGTCGCACTATTGATCCTCTCACCGGAAGGGTTAGGCGCGATTACCGCTGTACTGCGCAATCAGGTGCAACGCGCCATGAATCTGTTTTTCGGATCCGTTTTAGCCACAATTTCACTCACCGTACCGGCGGTGACGCTTATCGCCACGCTGACCGGTAAATCGCTGCTGTTCGCGCTGGGGCTGCCGCACATCGTGGTTATGCTCACCGTGCTGATACTGTGCCACATTTCGTTTTCCACCGGTCGCACCAACGTCCTGAACGGCAGCGCGCATCTGGCGCTGTTCATCGCCTATCTGATGACCATCATGCTGTAACTGAAGCGACGGCGGGCAATCATGCTCGCCCGCCCTCCTTTTCCGAGTGAAAAAATGCCCGACCAGGGTGTCACATGCCGCGGGTGGGCGTTTTGACGTTTACAGAACTCAGGCAAAACCTGGCATTAAAGTGGCCGAACCTTGGCATTATCGGTGCGAAAATAACGCTTCTGTTGATATAGTTCTGGATTTAAAGCAAAAAAGAGGCGTATCGTATTGCCACTCTCGCGACGGGCCCCTCGACCCGCCTTTTTTTTATTTTTGGTTGTCTATTCCCCATGAAATTACACCGAATTAACGGTATTAAACCGTTCAGTGCGCTGATTGAAGCTTGCTGGCGGGAAAAATACACACTGTCGCGTTTTACTCATGATGTCATCGCCGGGATCACCGTAGGCATTATCGCCATCCCTTTGGCCATGGCGCTGGCGATTGCCAGCGGCGTACCACCGCAGTACGGGCTTTATACCTCTGCCATCGCCGGGATTATTATTGCTATCTGTGGCGGTTCTCGTTTCAGCGTATCCGGCCCGACGGCGGCGTTCGTCGTCATCCTCTACCCGGTTTCCCAACAGTTCGGGCTTTCCGGGCTGCTGATGGCGACGCTGCTTTCCGGTCTGTTTTTGCTGTTGATGGGGCTATGTCGTTTCGGCCGCTTGATCGAATACATTCCGTTGCCGGTTACGCTCGGTTTCACCTCCGGGATTGCCATCACTATCGCTACGATGCAGGTCAAAGACTTCTTCGGCCTGACCATGACGACGGTGCCGGAACACTATACGGAAAAGGTCGTGGCGCTGATCCAGGGGCTGCCGACCCTGAATCTTGCCGATACGCTGGTCGGGGCAACCACGCTATTCGTGTTGATCATCTGGCCACGCTTGGGCATTCGCCTGCCAGGACACCTACCTGCATTGTTGGCCGGCGTCGCCGTGATGGCGGTGATGGGGCATTTTTTCCATATGGATGTCGCCACCATTGGCTCACGTTTCAGCTACCTGCTGGATGATGGCACCCGTGGGCAGGGCATTCCCGCCATCCTGCCCCGCTTCGAATTCCCCTGGAACATTCCTGCGTCGGACGGGCAGACCTTGCCGCTGACCTGGAAAAGTCTCTCAGCACTGTTGCCTGCCGCCTTTTCCATGGCCATGCTCGGCGCGATCGAGTCATTGCTATGCGCCGTGGTGTTGGACGGTATGACCGGCCGCAAACATCATCCAAGCAGCGAATTGCTGGGTCAGGGTATCGGTAACATGGTGGCGCCGTTCTTTGGTGGGATCACCGCTACCGCCGCCATCGCCCGTTCCGCCGCCAATGTGCGGGCTGGGGCCAGTTCGCCGATCTCCGCCGTGATCCACGCACTGCTGGTATTGCTCTCTCTGCTGGTGCTGGCGCCCTGGTTATCCTATCTACCGTTGTCGGCGATGGCGTCGCTGCTGCTGCTGGTGGCCTGGAACATGAGTGAAGCGCATAAAGTCATTTATCTATTGAGACGTGCCCCGCGGGACGACATTTTGGTGCTGTTGCTCTGCATGTCGCTAACCGTGTTGTTCGATATGGTCATCGCCATCACAGTGGGTATTGTGCTGGCGTCAATACTGTTCATGCGCAATGTGGCGCGTATGACCCGCATCATCGAGCTGCCAGGTACTCTCCCCGGCGAGAGACTGGTGCTACGTATCAACGGCCCGCTGTTTTTCGCTGCCGCCGAGCGAATTTTCAGCGAGCTGATGGAACGCAGTGAGCAATATCCGGTGGTGGTTCTGCAATGGGAGGCGGTATCCGTACTGGATGCCGGTGGTTTGAACGCCTTTTTGCGCTTTGTGGAACTGCTGCCGGCCGAAAAACATCTGGTGATCACCGATATTCCGTTCCAGCCGTTGAAAACATTGGCACGCGCCAATGTGGCGCCCATCGCCAACCGATTGAGCTTCTACGCCACGCTGCCGCAGGCGCTGATAGAAACAACGCCACATCAAGAAACACCGTCGAGTTGAACGGTTGAACTGGCCCGTTACCCGGGCTCAGTTCAATACATTGCGCGTTGATCGCAGGCGCACCGACAGGCATTCCGCCCGCAAGGTCAACGCCAACGCATAATGACGACAACTGGCGTCAATCGCGTCCAACTGCTCGCCAGATAGCGTATAGGGCAGTTGGATATCCAGCTCCTGCATCCCCTGCTGCTGCGCCAGAGCAATCAATCGAGAAAGATTGGTTTCATCACTGGCCTGGGTGGACATCACCTGTAACGCCAGTTCACGCAACGCTTCACGAGCAGCGACTCCATCGCCCGGCGGCGATTTAGTCACCATGCCGAAAATCGGCAACACGCCATACATAGCGTCGATAAAGCGCCAGTGCTTACGGCAAAGCGCGCCAAGCCAGGCGGTGTAGTCAACACAAATCTTTTCACTGGAGCTTACAGGTATCGCAAGATGAGACGTTTTCATCTTCTTCCCCTCTCCGTTACTCAGTCATTTTTCGTATGATCCTGACCGACGGCGTCTCGGGCGATCCGGCCATCGCCGGTCAACCATTACGACGTGAAGGATCGTAATCGGGTATAGTGTCATCCATAATTGTAGAGACGGTGTGAAAATGCCGCGTTTTTTCTCTTCGTAGTGGGATCCACCGCACCCTATCTCCCCAACCGAAGGAAGCGGAGAAAACGTGATCTGCCGCCTAATGCCGCGCGACGTAGCACCGATATAAAAGAGATATCCCGATAAATGCGGCGCGGTGCCAGCCTCTTCCACGATGGGCCGGCGCAGACGGCATCAGCGTAACCTGCCCTTATAAAGTTGTGAGTTTGATGTCATGTATAAGATTGCTTTCATTGAGGATGACCCGGAAGTCGGCAAACTGATCGCCGCGTATTTGGGTAAACACGATATTGATGTCAGGATTGAACCCCGCGGCGACAACGCGCTGGTGTTTATCGAAGAGCAACAGCCCGATCTGGTGCTGCTCGATATCATGTTGCCCGGCAAGGACGGCATGACCCTCTGTCGCGAGCTACGGCCGCAGTTCACCGGCCCTATCGTGCTGCTGACTTCGCTGGACAGCGATATGAACCATATTTTGGCGCTGGAGATGGGCGCCGACGACTATATCTTGAAAACAACGCCGCCGGCGGTTCTGCTGGCGCGCTTACGCCTCCATTTTCGTCAATATGCAGCCGCCCCACAGCCAGACCGGGAAAACACCGAACCGGTGCAAACCCAGATCCAGGTTCACAAATCCCTGCATTTCGGGCTGCTGTGCATCGACCCGGTCAACCGCGAAGTCACCCTGGCGGACGAAAGCATCACGTTATCAACCACCGACTTTGAACTGTTGTGGCTGCTGGCAACCCACGCCGGGCAAATCATGGATCGCGATGCGTTGCTCAAAGCATTGCGCGGCGTCAGTTATGATGGCATGGATCGCAGCATCGACGTCGCCATTTCACGCCTGCGTAAAAAACTGCGTGATAACGCGCTTGAGCCCGTACGCATCAAAACCATCCGCAATAAGGGTTATTTGTTTGCCCCCAATGCCTGGGAGACGCCCTCACTATGAGGAAGCTGTTTATTCAATTCTTTCTGCTGTTGTTCGCCAGCTTTCTGGTCATGACTCTGCTGGTCGGCCTGGTCTACAAGGTGACGGCCGAGCGCGCCGGACGTCAATCAATGGATGACCTGATGAAAAGCTCGCTGTATCTGATCCGCAATGAGCTGCGCTCTATCCCGCCTCGCGAATGGCACAAAACCATCAACCAGATGGATCTTAACCTGTCATTCAAGCTGCATATCGAACCCATCAACAAATACCGGCTCAGCACCCAGGCCCAGCAACGGCTGATTCAGGGGGAGATCGTCGCACTGGACGATGAATATACGTTTATCCAGCGCATTCCCCGCAGCCACTACGTGCTGGCCGTCGGCCCGATCCCGTATCTGTTCTTCCTGCATGAAATCCGGCTGGTCAACTTGCTGGTGCTGGCGTTGATTGGGCTGTCGCTGGCATTGCCGGTTTTTCTGTGGATGCGGCCGCACTGGAAAGCGATGCTGCAGTTAGAAAATGCTGCCCAGCGGCTGGGTGAAGGTCATCTTGAAGAACGCACCCACTTCGACAACACCTCTAATCTGTTTAGGCTCGGGGTCGCTTTCAACCGGATGGCGGATAACCTCAACCAGCTCATCACCAGCAAGAAACAGCTTATCGACAACATTGCCCACGAACTACGGACACCGTTGGTGAGGCTGCGTTACCGTCTGGCGATGAATGAAAACCTGACCAGCGACGAAGAGGAGGCCATCAACCGGGATGTGAGCCAACTGGAAGCGCTGATCGACGAACTGTTGACTTACGCCCGGCTGGATCGCCCGCAGGTCACGTTGCATCTGGAAGAGATTGCGCTACCCGGCTGGCTGCAGGGGCGCATCGCCGATTTTCAACTGGTCAATGCCCCACGGCAGATCACACTGGAAGTCAACCCTGCCAGCCAATTCGGCTATGTAGATTTACGCCTGCTCGAGCGTGTGTTGAATAACCTGGTCAATAACGCATTGAGATTCTGCCGGCAGCAGATGCGCGTCAGTCTGACCCGTGAACAGGACATGGCCTGCCTGACGGTGGAAGACGATGGCCCCGGTATTGCGCCGGCGGATCGCGAACACATTTTCGAACCCTTTATCCGACTGGAAGCCGGCATTGAAAACAGCAGCGGAGGATGCGGCCTGGGGTTGGCAATCGTGCAGGCGATTGTACGTGCCTACGGCGGGACGATTTTCGTCGAAAGCAGCGTACTCGGCGGCGCCCGTTTTGTATTCCGCTGGCCAATCATTACCCAAAAACCCGACCTGCCACGTCGTACAGAGTAGTTTTTACGTGTCATTGCGTTACACCATGCAATGACACACACCCTACCCAGACCTGTACAATCCGTTACACGCGGACACCAAACACTCACAGATCGGTCGCTTATCTTCACCTATTCTCCAGACATCGGCCCACCGCGTGGTCCGACACCTAAACCGGATAATTGAGGAATTGATGATGAAAAAATTGTTAGTGCTGATCGCAGGTGCGGCTCTGGGTCTGTCCTCTGTAGCGTTCGCTGCAGGCAACACTACCCCTGCTCCGGCTGCTGCTCCGACCGCTGACACTGCGGCTCCGGCTAAAGCAGACCAAGCCCAAAAGCCGATGAAAAAAGCCACTCACGCTAAAAAGAAAGTCGTGAAGAAGAAAGCCGCCGCCCAGAAAGCCCAGGCCGCCAAGAAAAAAGTAGCTAAGAAGAAAGCCGCTGCCCAGAAAGCCCAGGCTGCCAAGAAAAAAGTAGCTAAGAAGAAAGCCGCTGTTCAGAAAGCCCAGGCTGCCAAGAAAAAAGTAGCCAAGAAGAAAGCCGCTGCCCAGAAAGCCCAGGCTGCCAAGAAAAAAGTAGCTAAGAAAAAACCTGCTGCCCAGAAAGCCCAGGCTGCCAAGAAAAAAGTAGCTAAGAAAAAACCTGCTGCTCAGAAAGCCCAGGCTGCCAAGAAAAAAGTAGCTAAGAAGAAAGCCGCTGCTCAGAAAGCCCAGGCTGCCAAGAAAAAAGTAGCCAAGAAAAAACCTGCTGCCCAGAAAGCCCAGGCTGCCAAGAAAAAAGTAGCTAAGAAAAAACCTGCTGCCCAGAAAGCCCAGGCTGCCAAGAAAAAAGTAGCCAAGAAAAAAGCGTAAGTCGGTAATTGTATTCAACGTCTTCGCCGGAAGTTCTCCTCTTCATTCATCGCTTCCGGGATGACAGTCAACACCTAAACACCCGGTTTACCGGGTGTTTACTTCATGGGGATCGGATAATGCTACAGCGCTACTCATTCGAAATTGTATTGTCCTTCCTACTTATTTGCGCACTGGTTATCGTACTGTTTTTTCTGTAAAGCAGACCTCTAACACTCACGCCCTGTAACCCAACCCGCTGGAAGATAAATGACATCCACGCCGGTTTTCTTCGGCAGCCAAACTTTGAGACCGGTTCTACAATCATTCATTGTTGCTGAACTTCTGATAAAGGCCTTTTACTGACATGCGCATATCAGCCTGGTGGTTATGTTCATTCGCGTTTCTTACCCCAGTGGCCTGGGCCACTTCTGATACCTCATCCGATACCACGGAAGAACAAAAAAAAGTGTTGTTCTTCAATCACGATGACCGCGACAGCGTGCCAGATGCATCACAATGGCCCTGGCAGGCCATCGGGCAATTGGAAACCGCCAGCGGCAATTTGTGTACCGCCACGTTAATCTCCCCACATCTGGCGCTCACCGCAGGTCACTGCGTCGTTGCACCGCCGGGCGGCGTACTGGATAAACCGGTTGCGCTGCGTTTTCTGTCCAGCCCTGACGGCTGGCGTTACGAAACGAATCACATCGAGGCGCTGACCAATCGCAAACTGGCCAGGATGCTAAAACCGGACGGTGACGGCTGGATTGTGCCCCCCGCAGCCGCCCCCTGGGATTTTGCGCTGATTCGACTACAACACACACCACCCGGTATTACCCCAATATCCCTCTGGCCCGGCTCACAGGAAGAGCTCAAGGCGGCATTGATTCAGAGGAAAAACCACGTCACACAAGCAGGGTACCCTGAAGATCATCAGGATGAGCTTTACCGCCATCAGGATTGCCGGATTACCGGGTGGGTGCAGAAAGAAGCCGTCATGGCCCATCGTTGCGATACACTTCCCGGCGATAGCGGTTCGCCGCTGCTGATGAAAACCGCAGCAAGCTGGGTACTGATTGGCATTCAGAGTTCCGCGCCGGACGCCAGCGAACGCTCATTGGCCGACAACCGTGCCGTGGTCGTCACCGCCATACGCCAACGACTGGACATATTGGCTAAAGAAAAACGCTGATTGACTTGCCGGTATTTTATGGAATACCGGCGACCTGACATCCGAACAAAACATTGAATTTGATAAGAATATCAACATATTGATTTCAGCCAAAGGCATGAAGCCACCCCGCTCTGTCTACCGCTATGGTTAGCGTTCCCCGCTAAAAAGCATCATGCTCATGGGCAAAATCTGACCCAACTGGAAGGCTCTCAACCGCTTATCGACATCGTAGGATTGGGATATGTACATCACCCTTTTTTTGAACAATTGCTGCGGCGAAACCGCGTCTTCATTCCTCGCAACAAACCCGCATACAATATTTTAACATACTGATTAGTAACGACTTTGACGATCCCTAATCATAAAGAACGATAAAATTGTGCTTTTTATAATGCCATTGGGATTGCGCTTGCAATGAAGCGATCCAGCGTCTGGAATCAGCCTTCCTATCTCTCTATAAACGAATGCTCTTAGAAAGATACCAATAAGTTACATTTTTGTTTTAGGGAGCATCATGTACGAATACTTGCAATTCTCACTCGGCGTTTTACCCCTCCTGGTCATGATTATTTTGATTTTGAAAATCAAAATGCCCATTCATCACGCTATCCTGCTGACGCTGGTGATCACGACCATTCTGAGTATGACGGTCTGGCATACGCCGCTACAAACCATAGGTTCAGCGATCGGGTATGGGGTGATAAAAGGCCTATGGCCCATCGTTATTGTGATCCTAGGCGCGATTTACAGTTATAACCTGATGCTGGAAACACGCAGTATGGATGTGCTGCGTGATGTACTGGCCAGTATCAGCGATGACCGCCGGATTCAGGTGCTGTTGATTTCCTGGTGCTTTGGCGGCTTTCTTGAAGCTGCCGCTGGCTATGGTACCGCAGTGGCTATTCCCATCGGCATTCTGATTGCCCTCGGGTTCAACCCGTTGAAAGCGGCCATTGCGTCTTTGGTGGCCAATACCGTCCCCACCGCATTTGGCGCAGTCGGTATCCCCGTCTCTATTCTGGCTGAACAGGTACACCTGCCGGTGACGACGCTGGGCGGCACCATTATTTTGCAACTGGCGCTGTTTAACATCCTGTTGCCTTTTGTGATCATCGCCATCATCGGCAACGGAGTGAAAGCGATCCGCGGCGTATTCGGCATCACTCTGGCGTGTGGTATTACTACGCTGATCCCGCAGTATTTCGTGGCAATCCATCTGGGCGCCGAACTTCCTGCGTTTGCGGGCAGCTTGGTCAGCCTGATCGTGGTCGCCGTAATGGGGCGGGCGCGCAAAGGGAAAACCGATCCTAATTATCTGATCCAGAATAACAAATCATCAGGTAGCTTGCCTTCAGGCCGTCATTTGCTCAATGCCTGCTCTATTTATATTCTGATTTTTACATTCATTCTGCTCTGCTCCCCGCTGTTTCCGAGCATCAAGCAAAGTCTGTCGCATATTACCTCGACGTTGTCCTTTCCACTGCCGGAAGGTAAAGCACTGTCATTAAAAATCGACTGGATTGCCACACCGGGCGTACTCATCATCATAGCTTCACTGATTGGCGGCTTTATTCAGGGGGCCTCGCTGGGAAGGATGCTGCACGTATTCGTGAGTACGCTCAAACAGTTGAAAAACTCGATTATCGCTATCACCGCCATCGTCGCCATGGCTACCATAATGGACGTCAGTGGGTTAATCGCTACGCTGGCGCAAACCATGGTGAACATGACCGGCGGTGCATATGTCTTTATTGCTCCGGTGATCGGTGCGCTGGGTACTTTCGTCACCGGCAGTGATACCAACTCCAACGTACTCTTTGGCAAGTTACAGACGATGGCTGCAGAAAAACTGCATATCGACCCTATCTGGCTGGCGGCGGCTAACACGTCGGGGGCCACCGGAGGGAAAATGATTTCCCCGCAGAGCATCGCCATTGCCGTGTCGGCAACCCGCATGGATGGACAAGGCAGCGCCATCATGTCTGGCACATTGAAATACTGTACGGCCTACATTCTTATTCTCGGACTAAAAGTAGGATTATTTTATTACCTGTTTATGTCCTGAAAAATAAGCACTGCGCTATGACGCCTGACTATAAAAATCATTTTTACTTTATTGGAATTGGAGAGATGTCGTGAATGTTAATTTTTTTGTGACCTGCATCGGTGATGCGCTGAAATCGCGGATGGCGCGCGATTCCGTGTTACTGCTGGAACACTTAGGGTGTCAGGTGCATTTTCCAGAAAAACAAGGGTGTTGTGGTCAGCCAGCGCTCAACAGCGGATACGTTAAAGATGCGATACCTGGGATGAAAAACCTGATTATGGCGCTGGAGGAAAATAATGACCCGATCATCTCCCCAGCGGGTTCCTGCACTTACGCGATTAAAAGCTACCCCGCTTTGTTTACGGACGAACCTGAGTGGGCGCAGCGTGCCGCCAACGTCGCCGCCCGGATGTGCGATCTGACCTCATTTATCGTCAACACGCTGGGGGTGGTGGATGTCGGCGCCCGGTTACACGGTAACGCGGTCTACCATCCGTCTTGTAGTCTGTTTCGTAAAATGGGCGTGAAAGAAGAACCGCTCACCCTTCTGAAACAGGTCGACGGATTGACGCTGTTACCATTTCAGTCCCCGGAAACCTGCTGCGGTTTCGGGGGCACGTTCTCGGTAAAAATGGCGGAAATTTCCGGTGAGATGGTGAAAGAGAAAGTACACCACATTATGGCAGCCCAGCCGGATTACCTTATCGGCGCCGATGTGAGTTGTCTGCTGAATATCGCCGGACGTCTGCAACGCGAAGGGCATCCCGTCAAGGTGATGCATATCGCCGAAGTTTTGATGAGCCGCTGAGGAGATCCGCATGTTTTTAAAAACCAGTAACGTTGTTTTCAAAGCGCGCATCAAACAACAAATAGACAACCTGATTATGCGTAGTGCGGTCGCCAATGCGCAGGAACGCATCGGCGCCAACCGGCAGAAAATGGTCGATGAATTGGGAAATTGGGACGCATGGCGTGATCGCGCAAGCCAAATTCGCGAGCATGTGCTGGCCAACCTGGATGCTTATCTCTACCAACTGTCAGAGCGTGTCAGCGCAAACGGCGGCAAGGTTTTTTTCGCCAAGACCAAAGAGGATGCCACCCGTTACATCCTGCAAGTGGCGCAATCAAAGCAGGCGAAAAAAGTCGTCAAAGCCAAATCGATGGTGACGGAAGAAATCGGGATGAACCACGTCCTACAAGAGGCCGGCATCCAGGTGATTGAAACCGATCTGGGCGAGTACATCCTCCAACTTGATGAGGATCCGCCTTCGCACATTGTGGTGCCCGCCATCCATAAAGATCGCCACCAGATTCGGCGCGTACTGCATGAAAAATTGGGCTATGACGGGCCGGAAACCCCCGAAGCCATGACGCTGTTCATCCGCGAGAAGATCCGCCAGGATTTTTTGAGCGCCGAAATCGGCGTGACCGGTTGTAACTTCGCGGTCGCGGAAACGGGGTCGGTTTGTCTGGTGACAAACGAAGGCAACGCCCGCATGTGTACTACGTTACCGAAAACACATATCGCGGTAATGGGTATGGAGCGTATCGCCCCGACGTTTGAGGAAGTCGATGTACTCATCACTATGCTGGCCCGTAGCGCAGTCGGCGCACGCCTGACCGGGTACAACACATGGCTCACGGGGCCCCGCGAAGCCGACAATGTAGACGGCCCGGAAGAGTTCCATCTGGTGATTGTCGACAATGGTCGTTCCCAGCTGTTGGGTTCCCAGTTTCAAGACATATTGCGCTGCATCCGTTGCGGGGCATGTATGAATATCTGCCCCGCCTATCGCCATATTGGGGGGCACGGTTACGGTTCTATCTATCCCGGCCCTATCGGCGCGGTTATTTCGCCTCTGCTGGGCGGGTACGATGACTTTAAAGATCTGCCTTACGCCTGTTCACTGTGCAGCGCCTGTGACAGCGTTTGCCCGGTAAAAATCCCGTTGTCCAAGCTGATACTGCAACACCGGCGCGTCATGGCGGAAAGCGGTATCACGCCGAAAGGCGAGCAACGCGCCATCAAACTGTTTACTTATGCCAACAGCCATCCTGGGTTATGGAAGGTTGGCATGATAGCCGGTGCCCATGCCGCAAAATGGTTCATCAAGGATGGGAAAATACCGATCTCGATTGGGGCGATCGGTGAATGGACCGAAGCCCGTGATTTACCGCAAGCCGACGGTGAAAGTTTCCGTTCCTGGTTTAAAAAACACAAAGCGCAGGGAAAAACATCATGAATAACAGAGACGAATTTTTAGCGGATATCGCCCATGCGCTCGGTCGGGATGTCCGTCATATCCCGGCGCCGCCACCGGTTCCAGCCAATGATTATGCGCATACCCGCCTAACGGAACTCGATGCACAACAACGTTGTGACGCCTTCATTGATGTTGCGACCCAGGTTATGTTGGCGCACTGCGAATTGACCCACGCAGACAATGCCCCCGAGGCTGCGTTGCGTCTGTGCGAGCGCTATGGGAACGCCCCGGTGCTGATCAGCGGCGATGAACGGCTGGCGGCATTGGGTATCACGGCGCGACTTCAGGACGCTTGCGACGCCGCCGTCTGGAATGCCGCCCAGGGCGAGGAAAACATCCGGCTGGCGGAGCAGGCGAAAGTGGGCGTGGTCTACGCAGAATACGGCTTAACCGAATCAGGCGGCGTCGTGTTGTTTTCTGCGCCAGAACGTGGGCGTGCCATCAGCCTACTGCCTGAATCATCGATTTTTGTCTTGCGCAAAAGCACTATTTTACCGCGTGTTGCACAACTGGCGCGCCAACTGCACCAGATGGCCCAGCAGGGCATCCGCATGCCGTCCTGTATCAATCTGATCGGCGGCCCCAGCTCCACCGCGGACATTGAGCTCATCAAAGTGGTCGGGGTGCACGGCCCGGTGAATGCGGCTTATCTGATTATTGAAGACTGCTGAAAAAACAGCTCACACGTTTGAGGATGGAATCACAATGCGAGCGCCCGGCTCTCTCTCGAGACCGGGCGCTCGCATTACGCTTGTGCTGGTCAGTGCCATTCCCGGCGCGAAGAGATGGCCGCTATGGGCGGCTTATCCCTCAATATTCCCCATCGCCTGCATAATGCGTTTATCGGAAATGGGGTACGGTGTTCCCAACTGCTGAGCGAAATAGCTGACCCGCAATTCCTCCAGCATCCAGCGAATGGCGGTGACATCCTCGTCGTGACGACGCTCCGGGGGCAGTTTGTTCAACCATTGCCGCCACGCCTGCATCACCTGTTCCACTTTAAGCATTTGCGCCCGATCGCGATGAACGTCCTGCGCCAGCTTATCCAACCGACGTTCGATGGCCTGCAGATAACGCAGCACGTCCGGCAGACGCTTCCAGCCGTTCTCAGTGACAAACCCGCGGAACACCAGCCCGCTCATCTGCGTTTTGATATCGCTTAACGCCAGGGCCAGCGCCATATCTACCCGCCCTTTTAGCCGTTTGTTAATGGCGAATACCGTTGTCAGAATTTGCTCCACCTGGCGGGCTATCACCACCACGGTTTCATTCAGCTCCGCGCGTACTTGCTCGTGTAACTGACGAAACGCCTCCTCCTGCCATACCGGGCCGCCATGCTCCTCCATCAGCTTGTCCACCCCACAGGAAATACAGTCGTCGATCAGTTCCATCACTTTGCCATAAGGGTTGAAATACAACCCCAGCTTGGCCTTGTTCGGCAATTTTTCATGCAGATATTTGATTGGCGAGGGAATATTCAACAGCAGCAGGCGGCGTTGCCCGCGCCACATCATCTGACGCTGCTGATGCGGCGAATCGAACAACCGAATGGCCACGCTCTCTTTTTCATCTACCAGCGCCGGATACGCTTTCACCGAATAACCGCCCCGCTTCTGTTCATAGCAATCCGGCAGATCGCCAAAGCTCCAGATATGCAAATCGCGCTGCTCGATGCCGTCATCCGCCACCGCAGACAGCGTCTGCTGGACGTTATCCTGCAGTTGTTCTTTCAATTCGCGCAGGTTTTTGCCTTCCCGCAGCGTCTTCTGTTTTTCGTCCACTACGCGGAAAGTGATTTTAAGATGATCGGGTACCTGATCCCATTGCCAGGCTTCCCGGTCGACCGTGACGCCGGTCATGAGCCGCAATTCACGCTCCAGCGCATCCAGCAGGCCCTTCTCCTGCGGTGTCACCCGAGCCAGAAACGCTTCAGCATAGTTGGGTGCCGGCACAAAATTGCGGCGAACGGGCTTCGGCAACGATTTAATCAACGCAATAATCAGCTCGCGACGTATGCCAGGGATCTGCCATTCAAACCCGTCCTCCACAACCTGATTCAGAATCGGTAACGGAATATGCACGGTGACGCCATCAGCATCGGTACCGGGCTCGAATTGGTAGGTCAGGCGCAGGCGCACATCACCCTGCTGCCAGAAATTGGGATAATCCAGCGCACTGACGCGCGCGGCACCTTCCTTGATCAGCATGCTTTTTTCAAAATTCAGCAGATCAGGCTGGGACTTGCCGGTGAGCTTCCACCAGCTGTCAAAATGTCGGGAAGAGACGATTTCATGCGGGATGCGCTGATCGTAGAACGCAAACAGCGTTTCATCATCCACCAGAATATCCCGCCGCCGGGACTTGTGTTCCAGTTCTTCCACTTCCGAACGCAGCCGGAGATTGGCGCGGAAAAACGCATGCGTAGTTTGCCAGTCGCCTTCCACCAGCGCATGTCGGATAAACAGTTCTCGCGAGATGACCGGGTCGATCGTTCCGTAGTTGACCTTACGCGCCGCCACCAGCGGCAAACCGTACAACGTCACCTTTTCCTGCGCCATCACCGCCCCTTGCGCTTTCTCCCAATGGGGGTCGCTATAGCTACGGCGGATCACATGCTGCGACAGGGGTTCCACCCATTCCGGCTCGATACGCGCCGCCACCCGCCCCCACAGTCGACTGGTTTCAACCAGCTCGGCCACCATGGCCCACTTGGGGGGCTTTTTGAATAACCCAGAGCCGGGAAAAATAGCGAACCTTGTATTGCGGGCACCGCTGAATTCCTGTTTTTCCACATCTTTCTGGCCAATATGCGACAGCAGGCCGGTCAGCAAGGCGCAATGGAGGCTGCGGTAATCCGCCGGCTCGCTGTTGACCGGGAACCCCAGTTCTTTCACCACCTGACGCAATTGGGTGTAGACATCCTGCCATTCGCGCACACGCAGATAATTGAGAAAATCGTTGCGACACAACCGGCGAAACTGGGTAGACGACAGCGCTTTTTGTTGTTCCTGCAGGTAATCCCACAACTTAACGAACGCCAAAAAGTCAGACTCTTTGTCGGTAAAGCGCCGGTGTTTCTCGTCCGACGCTTGTTTTTTCTCCGCCGGACGCTCGCGCGGATCTTGGATCGACAACGCGGCGGTGATAATCATCACCTCGCGCACACAAGAGGTATTGCGTGCTTCCAGCACCATTCTTGCCAGCCGGGGATCTATCGGCAACTGCGCCAATTGCCGCCCCTGCGGCGTGAGCCGGTAATAGTCGCTGTCTCCGGTCTGGAGCGCGCCCAGTTCTTCCAGCAGGCGCACGCCGTCCTGAATATTGCGCTTGTCCGGCGCCTCGACAAACGGGAACGCGGAGATATCGCCAAGCCCGAGCGCCGTCATCTGCAAAATGACCGACGCCAGATTGGTGCGCAGAATCTCCGGGTCGGTAAACTCTGGGCGGGAAAGGAAATCCGCTTCGGAATAGAGACGAATACAAATCCCCGCCGCGACACGGCCGCAGCGGCCTTTGCGCTGGTTGGCGGAAGCTTGGGAAATCGGCTCGATCGGCAGGCGCTGCACCTTGGTGCGGTAGCTGTAGCGGCTGATGCGCGCAGTGCCCGGATCGATAACGTAACGGATGCCGGGCACCGTCAGCGACGTTTCCGCAACGTTGGTCGCCAGCACAATGCGGCGGCCATGATGCGATTGAAATACCCGGTTCTGTTCCTGACTGGAGAGGCGCGCATACAGCGGCAATATTTCGGTATGGCGCAAATCCTGCTTGCTCAACGCATCGGCGGTATCGCGAATTTCCCGTTCGCCGCTCATGAACACCAGAATATCGCCCGGCCCTTCGTGGCAGATCTCATCCACCGCATCCAGTATCGCCTGTAGTTGATCGCGATCGCTGTCGTCTTCTGTATCGACGACCGGACGATAGCGCACTTCCACCGGATAGGTACGGCCGGAAACTTCAACGATCGGTGCATTACTGAAATGCCGGGAAAAGCGTTGCGGGTCGATGGTTGCGGAAGTGATGATGACTTTCAGATCCGGTCGACGCGGCAGCAATTGCTTCAGGTAGCCAAGGATAAAATCGATGTTCAGGCTACGCTCGTGCGCCTCATCGATAATGATGGTGTCGTACTGCATCAACAGCCGATCCTGCTGGATTTCCGCCAGCAGGATACCGTCGGTCATCAGTTTGACCAGTGTGTTGTCACCCGCTTGATCGTTAAAACGCACTTTGTAGCCGACCGCGCCGCCGGGCTCACACGCCAGTTCCTCGGCGATACGATTCGCCACGCTGCGCGCCGCCAGCCGCCTCGGCTGGGTATGGCCGATCAGCCCGCGCACGCCGCGTCCTAGCTCCAGGCACATTTTGGGCAATTGCGTCGTTTTGCCGGAACCGGTTTCCCCCGCAACAATCACCACCTGATGGTCGCGTATCGCCGCCAGAATAGCCTCCCGCTTCTGGCTGACCGGCAGCGTGTCCGGATAGCTAATGGCCGGCAACGATACGCGACGCCGCTCCACTCGTTGACGCGCCCCGGCGATTTCTTCCCCGATATCCAGAGCAATCGCCGCTTGCGCCTGAGGTTTATTCACCTTCATTGCGCCCTGTAACCGACGGCGCAGACGTTGCTGATCGCGCAGCATCAGCTCATCGAGTTGCGCCTGTAATGTATGGAGAGGTGATGTCACGGTGTGGTTCCTTACTGTCTTAGCGGGGGCGAATCGTCTGGCCGCCGCCCCAAATTCTGCGGCGGGCATGGTATCACACAGAGCATTGCCGCCATAAATATTCACACCCGCATCATTCAATAAAATCGAATAATGCTCTCGAAATATTACGCTATCCCGTTGTTAGCTCAGCCCTTAAGATGCTCCCATCCGGCGATAATCGTCGTTCCGACATCCTTCAACACGGAGTTGACAATGAGCAAAGTATTGGTTCTAAAATCCAGCATCCTGGCCGATTTTTCCCAGTCCAACCAACTGGCCGAACACTTCACCGCTGCCTGGCAGACCGCACATCCGAACGACAGCATCACCGTTCGTGATCTGGCCGCACAACCAGTACCGGTACTGGATGGCGAACTGGTCGGCGCGTTGCGTCCATCCGACAGCCCGCTGACGCCGCGTCAACAGGACGCGCTGGCGCTGTCCGATACATTGATCGCCGAGCTGCAGGCGCATGACATCATTGTGCTGGCCGCACCGATGTATAACTTCAACATTCCGACCCAGTTGAAAAACTATTTCGATTTTATCGCCCGCGCCGGCGTGACGTTCCGTTACACCGAACAGGGCCCGGAAGGTTTGGTGAAAGGTAAACGCGCGCTGGTGCTGACCACGCGCGGCGGCATCCACAAAGATTCGCCGAGCGACCTGCTGGAACCATACCTGCGCCTGTTCCTGGGTTTTATCGGTATCAGCGATGTAGAATTCGTCTTTGCCGAAGGCTTCGGTTACGGCCCGGATGTCGCGCAGAAAGCGCAAGAAAGCGCCAAAACCCAGCTGGCGCAACTGGCTTGCGCCTGATATCGCCTGCATTGCCGCCCGTGCCCGTCTACCCTCCGGCTACGGGCTCGACCTAGCTCTTCTCTTTTGTCTTGTGCTTTTGGCTCTATTTACGCGCTCTTTGGAGCGCGTTTTTTATGACCGACGCCCCGACAGGCTAATGCCGGGTATCATTGAAACATGAGCCCGGCGTTTCTCACTGCGCTACCGCCCCGGCCCTTCTACCCGCCACCGTGATTGATTCTGGCGTTTTTTATTCGCAGACCTGTCGCATTTATCAGCCGTCCATACTTTGCGTTTGTCAATATCGTCATTTTCGCTGCAATCCCGACAAAAACTGCATATTTCCTCACCATTTGGTTCACATTTCCCCGCAAAATGCATACATAGTCATTACCTGGCTGTGATAAAATTTTTACATAGACGTAGCAATCATGATGACGCTCAGGAGGGATCCTGTGGCAAGCCGCCTAAACACCTGAACCTGCAGACTCATCAGATACGTCACCGATTCAATAGGGATTCGTCATACCTCTGCTTACGAGAAAAAGGATGCTCCATGCGTCAGAATTACCCTGTCAGCCAACATCAATATCCGCTGGATAACAAAATCAAACTGATGTCGGTCACTACGCCCGACAGCCACATCACTTATGCCAATACCGATTTCATCACAGTCAGCGGCTATCAGCCGGATGAGCTGATGGGGCAACCGCATAATCTGATCCGACATCCCGATATGCCGCCCGCCGCCTTCGCTGATATGTGGAACACCTTGAAAGAAGGCAAAATCTGGACCGGCATCGTCAAAAACCGTCGCAAAAACGGTGATCACTACTGGGTGAAATCCAGCACGACGCCATTGAAAAAAGAAGGGCGGCTCATTGGCTATATGTCGGTGCGCACCCCCGCATCCGCCGATGAAATCAACCATGCCGAAGCACTGTATGCCCAGGTGAACGACGGCCAGTTGAAGTACCGGGGGTTTCACAATGGGTTACTGGTATACACCGGCCCATTAAAATGGCTCAGCCTGTTCAAAACGATGCCGCTGCGTTGGCGCATCCGCAGTTATGCCCTATTACTGGGGCTGTTGCCGTTGGCCATGACGTTGATATTGTTGCCGAAAACATTGACGGTCTGGGGCGTGTTCACCCTGCTTGCCGCCTGTGCCGGCTTGTTCTGCGAATTGCTGGTGCAGCATGTGGCCCGCCCGGTAGAACAGATCCTGGAACAGGCGATGCGATCCGCCACGGGGCAGACGGATAGCCTGCGACAACTCAATCGTGCTGATGAAATCGGTATGTTGATGCGAGCCGTTAACCAATCCGGCATGAATTTCCGCACTTTCGTCGATGACGTTAATCTCAATTTGCAGGAGTTGAAAACCGCCTGCGGCGAGATCGCGCAGGGCAACCAGATTTTGGCCGACTGCTGTGAAAAAACCGAAGATAGCCTGCAGCAGACGGCGTCATCGGTCGAGCAACTCACCTCCACCATCAAAAGCAATGCCGATGCATCGCTGCGCGCTTCTCAATACGCGCAAGACGTCAATCAGGTGGTTAATGCCGGCGAACAGGCTGTTTCTGAGGTGGCAAGCACCATGGATACCATCACCCGCGCCAGCGAGCGGATCACCGACATCATCAGCGTGCTGGATAATCTCTCGTTCCAAACCAACATTTTGGCGGTGAACGCGGCGGTGGAAGCGGCGCATGCGGGTGAACAAGGGAAAAGCTTCGCCGTGGTTGCCAGCGAAGTTCGCTCGCTGGCGCAGCGTAGCGCATCATCAGCCAAGGATATCGCCGCGCTTATTGATAACACCTTGTCCAGCATCCGGATTGGCGACCAGCAGGTTTCCCATACCAATCAGTCGATGAGCAATATTCTGGTCAAGGTGCAAGAGGTGACTCGACTGATGAACGAAATCAGCCAGGCGACACGCGAGCAGGCTCAGGGGCTCAACCAGATCAACGATGCGGTCACTCGCATCGACGAACTAACGCACCAGAATACGGCGTTGGCCAGCCAGTCCAACTCTGCAACCAGCCATTTGCAGCAGCAGATTGCCAGCATGGCGCAGGCGGTGTCCGTCTTTAGCTCGCCGCACTAACCACCGCCCCCGCCTACCGCGCTGTTCAATATCCAAAAGCCGGGTAATACAACGCCCGGCCTCACACTGACAAAGCACATCTGCCCCATAACGTGTTGATTAACTATTGCCGGGTTAATGGTTCGTCTGTTCATGAATTTCTGTTAGCTTAACAGCAGAATATTGAGGAGAAACAATCATGAAGCTGGCGATTTACAGTACCAAGCAGTATGACCGTAAATATCTGGAACAGGTGAACCAACAATTTGGCTATGAACTGGAGTTTTTCGATTTCCTGCTCAGCCCACGTACCGCCAAGATGGCTGCCGGCTGTGATGCCGTCTGCATTTTTGTCAATGATGACGGCGGTCGCGAAGTTCTGACGGAGCTGGCTGCCATGGGTATAAAAACGCTGGCATTACGCTGTGCGGGGTTTAACAACGTCGATTTGGCGGCAGCATCCGAGCTGGGTGTGCACATCGTACACGTACCCGCTTATTCGCCGGAAGCCGTCGCCGAACATGCAGTCGGCATGATGATGAGCCTGAACCGACGGATACATCGCGCCTATCAACGTACCCGTGACGCCAACTTCTCGCTGGAAGGGCTGATCGGCTTCAATATGCACCAGCGCACCGCCGGTATTATTGGTACCGGCAAAATCGGTATCGCTGCACTGCGGATTCTGAAAGGCTTCGGAATGAACCTGCTGGCGTTTGACCCCTACCCAAACCCACAGGTACTAGAACTGGGCGCCCGGTATGTTGACCTGAAAACGCTCTACGCCAGTGCAGATATCATTTCCCTACATTGCCCGCTGACGCCGGAAAACCATCATCTGCTCAATCAGGATGCTTTCGCCCAGATGAAAGATGGCGTCATGATTATCAACACCAGCCGCGGCGGACTGATTGATTCTCAGGCCGCCATCGATGCGCTGAAACAGCAAAAAATCGGTTCATTAGGAATGGATGTCTATGAAAATGAACGTGATTTATTCTTCAACGATAAATCCAACGATGTGATTCAGGATGATGTTTTCCGACGACTCTCCGCGTGCCACAACGTGTTATTCACCGGGCACCAAGCCTTTTTGACCGAAGAAGCGTTGACCAGCATTTCGTTAACCACACTGGGGAATATTCGCCAGATCAGCGAAGGTAACTCGTGCCCTAATCGGCTTAATCCTTGACTCTGGTTGGTCGACGGCGTGGCCGTCGACCATTGCCACCAAACCTGACGACTCAGCGAGTTTCAGCTTGTCGGGCACGTCCCTTTCAGCAGTGCATTTTCATCGCAACGTTTGCCATTCGCCAGCAGACAGGTGCCGATTAAGGCGCCGTTTAACTGCCGAGAGCTCCCCATTCGCCCTCCCGCCAACATACAGTTCACCTCCGCAGGCGAAGTGTCGGCCGGCCCGCTTAAGTTCCCCTGCAGCGCAACAGGCGTCACACTGCCAGCGCTATCCGAATCTTGATGACTGCTACAACCGCCCAACGTCAGAACAACGCCTACCATAAGCCATGTTAATGTTTTCATTGTGTAAATCGGCCTTTGTGCTGTGTGTAATTGTTCGAAATTTGGTTTACCGCTTTATCATTACCGATGGCATCATCGTCTCATTAGGGGACGACGCCGTAGTGAACGACCCTCATCCATTGCCCGATGTCGCAACACCAGCCCTCTGCTTAGGCTAGCCCCGCTCGCTCGTAATCAGGATCATGAAAAACAACGTGGCGGATAATTCCATCGGCTCTTGTCCCACGAAGGGTATATCACTACCAGACATTACCGATCCTCAAGGCTCATATCGACCCGAATATCATCCGTCAGTCGCAACACTGCTTTCTTCTCTTCGGTGACATGCACCGTCCGGCGTGCGATAGGGAACTCTTTAAGCTTGTCGCCTTCAATAACATACCTGGAACCAACCTTATGATAACGAGGCGACAATAAGTAACTGACGGTTCCGTAATAGGTTATCTGATATCCGCCGTCAGCAGCTTCCGCGCGATAGTTCAGCGCAATCTTCGGCATTGACGCCTTATAAGTTCCACGAATTTCATCTTGATGCTCCAGGCTGGAAGTCAGGTAGATCGTGTGATTCCAGGCCAGGCTATCATCCAGCGAGTGGGTATCGTTGTAAGCCATATAGTAAGGGGAGGTGAAAGAAGCGTTCAGGTACGTTGTTTTGAAACTGAACAATGAACACCCAGACAACAATGTTGTGGCCACCAGGACCAGAAACAGTTTCTTCATTATTTGTATCTCTTCTCTCCGTCAGCCATGAGGGTTACGACCGGCGAATCCCCATCCGCCGCGCCTATTTTTCCATAGTTTCGGCAAGAATACATTTATCCTTTTAACAACAACCACATCTTGAGTCTTGCTACCCTACCCCGCTATCACCACCGACGCTGCCCTGTCTCCGCTCTCCACTGAGCAATGGCAAACCATGTTGATAAAATGCATCAACAGGATTACCAAAATAAAACTGAGGCTATTTTTATTCATGCCATCCCTGAAGCACAATACAACACAAGGAAATATATCTTTTCGATTAACTTACATTAAACGTGCATTTACTTACATTACAGACTGAATATTTTCATACCATACTTCATTTATGACATGTCATTGTTACACGTCATCGTAATTTAAAGAAAAAAAAGTCCCTTTCCATCATGCTGAATTATTTATTCTTCAATAAAGGCGTAAAGAAAAAATATTCCGATCCGATAACTGAATGATGTTTGACAATCGAGCTGCTCATAGCACCGGATACTGAAGTTTTTCATCACAGCACTGGGGGATAAATGAAAAATAATTTTGTTACGCAACAGGATAATAATATTAATCATATCCCTCCCGTGCTGGAAAAAATAGCGACACGGTTTGCTTATGTTACACAACATAACGAAACCTTTACGTTATCAATGCTATCCAGCCCCTATATTTTGGGAAAAGTGACATTACAAGATTATGAGGCGCTCCTGGTGTACTACCCTTTCCTGCACCGCCTGACTATCAACATGAGCACCGCTGACTACACTATTCGGTTGGTTGCAACTTATCTGGAAATTGAAAAGCTTTACCGCAAAGGCATTGTTCTTCCAGACGCACTTTTGCAGCATTTATATAAATAAGGCAAGGCGTTGACGATCCCGTTGTAGCCAAACAGCCCATATCAGGAATAACGCATTATCCGTGAGAGATATTTTTCGGGCATAAGCTCAATATATCCGACTCGACCACCTTCACTTTTCCGACGCTCGCTTTGTCTAAAAGTTATTCATATTCTCGATGGTTTTTATACAGGATGAAACGAATAGCAGAGTGAAATCGGGCGTAACTGTTGATATTTAAGAACGACTGTTGTGGCCCATCCTCAGTGGCTACACTCCATCCGGTAGTTTGGCACGCATCATCGCTTTTCGATCGAGCCGAACACCATCCACAATAAACGTACCGTCACCAACTGCATGAAGCATCTTTTTTTCCATACGCGCCTCATCAAAATACGCCGCCAGTCCAGCGAGCACGATAATGTTGTAATGTTCAATAATATCGACCACCCGACATTCAATATTTGCCCGACATTCCCCGATCAACGGCGCCCGTACCTGTCTCCCCGGTAACGGAGTCAGATTAAATTGATGAAATTTGTCCGTATCCTGCCCAGAACACATACCGATGCCGACGACGGTATCTATCATGTCGGCGGTGGGAATGGAAATGACGCACTCTCTTGACGTCTGAAGCGCCGCATACGAGTAGTTCCACGGCCCGGTTGTTATGGCAAACGATGCTGAAAACCCCAGCACCATGGTCCAGGTAATAGTCATAACATTATTTCGCTGACCATCGTTGGTAGTCACCAGGATGACCGGCCCCGACTCGAGCAACGTAAAGGCTTTCCCCAGCGGAAGATCCTGCATACGCACCTCCTCTTTCAACCAACCATCTTAGTATAGCCTCCGCGGCCCCATCCCCTTTCCTTCGCCGAATAACCACGGCAAGTACGAACACCCATTCGCACTGTTGAACTGCGACCAGCAATAAACATGCAGGCATTCAGTGCTGTCATCCATGCCCTACACGCCTAGCCTGATTACCGGCTTTCAAACAATGCGCTGAACGCATCGGACTGGGTACGAAACACGTAACTGGCGTTAGCTTCAGGGGAAAAGAGGCGAATACAATGAACAACGTTCGGATTGGCGCGCGTAATGGTAAACTCGCTCCTTGAATACACTTTTTCTATGCTGCCCAGACCGGCAAAACACGACCACGAGTAACGATTAAATGCAAGAAAGTCATAGTCTTAATCAAAAACAACAATACAATCTCAACAAGTTGCAAAAGCGTCTGCGCCGCAATGTGGGCGAGGCTATCGCCGATTTTTCGATGATCGAGGATGGCGATCGGGTGATGGTGTGCCTTTCCGGCGGGAAAGACAGCTACACCATGCTGGAAATTCTGCGAAACCTGCAGCAGAGCGCGCCGATTTCTTTTTCGCTGATCGCGGTCAACCTGGATCAGAAGCAGCCCGGATTTCCCGGGCATGTTCTGCCGAACTATCTGGATAGCATCGGCATCGAATACAAGATTGTCGAAGAAAATACTTACGGCATCGTAAAAGAGAAAATCCCCGAGGGGAAAACAACCTGTTCACTGTGCTCTCGCCTACGGCGTGGCATTCTGTACCGTACCGCAACGGAGCTGGGTGCGACTAAAATCGCGTTAGGCCACCATCGCGACGACATATTGCAAACGCTGTTCCTCAATATGTTCTATGGCGGAAAGCTGAAAGGCATGCCGCCGAAACTAATGAGCGATGACGGCAAACATGTGGTGATTCGGCCGCTGGCGTATTGCCGCGAGAAAGACATTGAACGCTTTGCCGAAGCCAGGCAGTTCCCGATTATTCCTTGTAACCTGTGTGGCTCCCAGCCCAACCTACAGCGACAGGTGATTAAGGATATGCTGCGCGACTGGGATAAACGTTATCCGGGGCGGATCGAAACCATGTTCAGCGCGATGCAGAGCGTTGTGCCGTCTCATCTCTGCGATACCAATCTGTTCGATTTTAAATCCATTCGTCATGGCGACGAGGTGGTGGACGGCGGCGACCTGGCTTTCGATCGCGAAGAGTTGCCGTTGCAGCCGGTAGGCTGGCGCCAGGATGAGGAGGATGAAATTCACCGCCCGCTGGAGCGCCTGGATGTGTTGGAAATCAAATAGTCCTATCGGGGCCACGATCTCTGTGGCCCCATGTACCCCGTGCCGCATACAGGTCGGCCGGGGATGCCGTTCCCGTCAGCGGATTTCAGACAAAAAAAAGCCGACGAAACGTCGGCATGGTGTGAATCAATTGTGCTATGCAGTAATTCAAAAAAGGAAGTAAGACAATATGGAGCGCAACGCCCATCGCTTGACGTTGCATTCACCTGCGAGGGGGATAGTGCCGCATGCATATCTCGGAAATGTTGATATTGCTCAATATTACCAACGGTTTTTTGGGTGCCCCGGAATTGCGTGATGGATTACACAATAATACCCTCCGCCCCCTCACAACCATTTACTACGCCTTAACCACCACGCAACCCCGCCAATCAACAGAATCAACATCAAACAAAACACGGCAAAGCCTAGTGCGCTTCCCGCTCCGGGGATCCCGCCCAGATTGACGCCGAACAATCCGGTAAGGAATGTGGTAGGTAAAAACAGCATCGCCAACATCGACATCGTATACGTGCGACGATTCATGGCGTCGGTCATCAGCGAGGTAATTTCATCGGCGATCACCGCTGTTCTGGCGATACTGGCATCAAGATCGTCCAACCCTCGACCGAGCCGCTCGGCAATCTCCTGCATGCGTCGCCGATCATCGTCATGCATCCAGGCCAGTTTCTCCCCGGACAAACGCGAGAAGATGTCACGCTGCGGCGTCATATATCGCCGTAATACGATCAACTGCTTACGAATCAACGCCAACGATCCGCGAGGAGGGATTTGTTGCTCCAGCAAAGCGTCTTCCAGATCGATGATCTTCTCGTGCAATTCATCGATAAACTCGCTGGTATCATCCGTCAGCGCTTCAGCAATGGATACCAACCAGCTACTGCTATCGGTTGGACCGTTTCCTTCCTTCAGATCCTGCATCACCGCGTCAATAGCCGCAACTTTGCGGCGTCGCGTAGAAACTATCAGCCGATCGGTGACAAACACGCGCATCGCCACCAATTGATCCGGCCGAGCGTCATCATTGTAATTAATACTGCGTAATGTAATCAGCGTCCCGTCCCCCAGACGCGCCACTCTAGGCCGCGCACTCTCTCCAGTCAGCGCCGCTCGAACGCTATCCGGCAACAACTCCGTTTCATTCAGCCAACGGGCACTGTTCGGCTGATTGGAATCCAGATGCAACCAACACGGCGAAGCACTGTGTGCCCCCAAAGGCGCCATGCCGCCTTTGCCGTCCAGTTGACAGGCAATCACGGCCCCGGTATGAGCCAACATACTGATTTCATTCTCTTGCACGCAATTCCCTCCGGGAGGATGTAGTGTCTATTTATCTTAACGACAATACCTATGGCGGCAACCCGGTAACGGAGAATTAAGCGCAGTCCCATCAATAAGAAAGATAACGATATCCCTGCGGCTCAGTGCGTATCAACCTATACGCCGACGGTATGGGTTATATCGTCATCAGAGGCGTCAGCTTGTTAAAGAATAGGCCCTGAAGCACGCCGACCGACCGTGGTTACCAACCGCAATCGACTAGGCTGTGTCCATTAAAACTTAACAACCGCTTCAGAAATAACCTGATCGCCCCCCAGCTTTAGCATATGCAGATAGTTTCTGGCTGTTTTTTTCCGAGCGTATCGCAGTACGGTGGTTTTCTTTTTGTATCGCAAAACAACGTTTCCACATACCGGCTTTCGTGGGCTTGTCCGCCGCTCAGACAACACATCCGCGGTAATTCTGTGCCATTTGTCGCCAGATGGATTTTGGTGCCAAAGCCGCCGCGAGAGTGACCCAGCCCATGGTTCCTCACATTCATCGGGATGTTTTTTCGCACCGGCCGCCGCTTTCAGCGGCGCAAACGTTACTGCCATCCAACGCGATAACATCCCGGTCAATCAGCGCTTTTTCATCCAAGATCTGGAGTAATTTATTGAAAATACTGTTCATTACTCCGGCTTTGGACCACCGGTTAAAGCGGTTGTAAATAGTTCCCCATTGACCACAACGATCGGGTAAATCCCGCCTCGGCGCGCCAGAGGTAATAACTGGCTTATGATAAGGCATGCTTGCGACACAGCTCCGCAATTAGCATGCCGGCTTCGCGCTGATCTGTGCTTCGGTGAATTGCTTATTCACATCCAATCTCCTTGTCGTGGGTGATTGGACTCTAAAGGCACGTGCGACTCAATACTGCGGAGACATCATCAGCTTCAGTTATAGATGGAATTCTAACGGCGCTTATGACGTTTTCCCGCTTTATGACGAGGACGTATACTCGCAAGCTGTTTAATCGCATCCGCTTTAGTAATAGGCCGCCCACACATCCCGCAACTGACACCAGTAAAATTGGTATTAAAGTCAAAGTTGGTTGGACGTGTGATTTGATCACTACCGCAAACAGGACAACAAATGTTAAATGTAATACCCATTTTTATAACAACTCTTATATATTTCTATTAGATAGATAGTTAATGATAAGCTTCTTTTCTGAACGCAACTCGGCGAGTATATGCGATAAATGCAAGCATATTCTGTAATTTATTAATCAATGTTTCAGAATATAAAGTGTATGGCTGTATGCCACATCCTCGGCATTGGTAATGGGATATCCTTTTACCCAGGGTTTAATCAGTCGCCCATTCGTGTATTGATAAATAGGCGCAATCGGCACTTCTTCAGCAATAACCTGTTCTGCTTTATTATAATCACCGTTCAGCGCTTTTTTATCCGTCTGATTAGCCGCTTCCTCCATCAGGCGGTCATATCCCGGGTTTTTGAAACGGGCAATATTGCCACTGTGCGTCGACGTCAACAATGACAAAAATGTAGAAGGCTCGTTGTAGTCGCCAATCCAGGACGCCCGCACCACATCAAAATTGCCGCTGTTCCGGCTATCGATATAGGTTTTCCATTCCTGATTAACCAGTTTTACATCCACACCCAGCTTTTTCTTCCACATGGAAGCGATCGCAATCGCAATCTTCTGGTGCACTTCCTGCATGTTGTACAGCAAAGTTAATGTCAATGGCTTCGATGGCCCGTACCCGGCAGCCGTTATCAGCGCCTTAGCTTGCGCGTCAAGTTCAGCTTGCGAATACTGCTGCAGTACAATCGGCACCGGTTTAAAACCGGCAGTAACATCCGGTGTAAAACGATAAGCAGGCTTCTCACCCGTCCCCAACACTTTTTCCGCGATAATCTGACGATCGATCGCATACGACAGTGCCTGACGCACTCGGGCATCGCTGGTCGGCCCCCGCTGAGTATTGAAGGCATAATAATAGGTGCCCAGCTGATCCGGTGTGAATACCTGGCCGGGCATATCCTTCAGTAATTTCTGGTAGAGATTCTTCGGAAAAGACTCGGTGATGTCGATATCACCGGCCTGATAGCGCTTCGTGGCGTTTGACTCCTGATTGATCGGTACAAACGTCACTTTGGTCAACAAGGTATGGGCATGATCCCAGTAATACGCATTAGGGATCAGTTCTAACTTCTCATTCACTACCCGATCCTGCAGCTGAAACGCGCCGTTGCCTACCAAGTTACCTGGTTTGGTCCAATCTTTGCCGAATTTTTCCACCGTAGCCTGATGCACGGGAAACAGACTGAAATTGGCAGCCAGATTAACAAAATAAGGTATCGGCCTGACCAACTGAACTTTCAGCGTGTGATCATCCAACGCGACGACACCCAGTCTATCGGCAGGAAGCTTGCCCGACAAAATTTCATCCGCATTGACAATACCTGCCAGTCGAGCGAACCAGGCGAAGGGGGAGGTATTTTCCGGCGCAACCAACCGCTGCCAACTGTACACAAAATCACGAGCAGTGACTGGATCACCGTTAGACCAACGTGCGTTGTTGCGTAGTGTGAATATGAAAGTCCGGTTATCGCTGGTTTGCCAACGCTCCGCCACGCCTGGGATTGGATTGCCGTGTTCGTCCTGATTTACCAGCCCTTCAAACAGATCACGGATAACCTGAATCTCCGGCAGCCCTACCGCCTTTACCGGATCCAATGAGGCTGGTTCATCTTTGATATGGCGGACGATCTCCTGCCGTTCTGCCAGCACAGTGCCGACAGGCACCTGCGCTGCAACAGCAGGGCCGGTCAACGCAGCCATCAACACCATAGATAATGCGAGATAATGAGATTGCATGATGAATCCTTCCAGAAAAAAACACCGATGCCGGTGGCAAAACCAGTCATTGACAAATTGGCCGATAAAGGCCTGTCGGTTGCCATTCTGACGTTATCAATAGGCTGCCTGCCTCCATGCTCCCCTGCAGGCTATCCTCTGATCTAAGTCGTGCGTCAGACTGAAAAAATCGTTACAGAAACGTGAGTGATAATAGACGTAAATCTGTTCATCCAGCCAGTCTCCCGAACGCTGAACTCTATATTTTGCGATAACGCTCCCTGATGGCACCCTCTATGTTCCACCATATTACAAACCCATGCGAAACACCTTCCCATGCATACTAAAACTGGTGTAACCACGCTGACGCACAGGGCTTTTTTGTTATGATGGGGCAAAATGGCAGTCAGGACTTCGTATATGGCAACACAACGCGCTGCAACACGGCCACGCTCAGAGCGGGGATTTTTTCACCATATCGGCGATGTATACGGTCGCTCCCAGCTGGGGGCACCATTGATCTTCTTTCCCGCAGAGCAATCCACACCGCATAGTGGAGTCATCCTTGCCGGCACTCATGGTGATGAAACGGCTTCGGTTTTCGCGCTTTCTTGCGCATTACGAACGCTCGCGCCCGGTCTGCGCCATCATCATGTCGTGCTGGCGGTGAATCCGGATGGATGCCAACTCGGTACCCGGTGTAATGCGCATGGCGTCGATCTTAATCGCAATTTTCCCACAACTAACTGGCAACCAGACGGAACAGTATACCGCTGGAGCGACGTTACCCCCGATCGCGACGTCAGGCTATCCACTGGCGACAGCCCTGGTTCCGAACCGGAAACCCGCGCATTGTGCCAACTGATAGAACAGCTTTCGCCGCCGTGGATCGTCTCGTTTCACGAACCACTGGCCTGCATTGAAGATCCACTGATGTCGCCTCTGGGGAGTTGGCTGTCTAAAGCGTTTGAACTGCCATTAGTGGAAAGCGTGGGGTACGCCACGCCCGGTTCGTTCGGTACCTGGTGTGTGGAACATCAGTTGCATTGCATTACCGCAGAGCTACCAGTCATCGCCGCCGATAGTGCTAACGAACATTATCTGGAACCGTTGTTGCAACTGCTCTCCCACAATTTTTATACCAATGTTGAGAATGTTGCCCTACACTAATCAACATGTTAAACACCTGTAATAAAGGACACAGACATGTCAAACAACGTACATTTTCAAGGCAATCCAGTACCGGTTGCGGGGACTTTCCCAGCAAAAGGAAGTAAGGCAAAGGCATTTTCCCTGGTTGCCAAAGACCTTTCTGATGTGGCTTTGAGCCACTACACAGGTAAACGCAAAGTCCTGAATATTTTCCCCAGTATTGATACCGGTGTTTGCGCAGCCTCCGTTCGTAAATTCAACCAGTTGGCCGCTGAACTGAACAACACCGTGGTATTGTGTATTTCGGCAGACTTGCCGTTTGCCCAATCCCGCTTTTGCGGCGCTGAAGGTCTGAATAATGTTGTCGTCCTGTCTACCCTGCGCGGCGATGTATTCAAGGAAGACTACGGTGTAGCCATTGCCGAAGGCGCACTGAAAGGACTGACAGCCCGAGCCGTTGTCGTATTGGATGAAAATGACAATGTGCTGCATAGCGAGTTGGTGAATGAAATTACCAACGAGCCGGACTACGATGCCGCATTGGCGGTACTGAAGTAATCCATCATCTCCCCGGAGCTATAGCTCCGGGGAATTCCCAAACATTAGTAGACCCGCTACCACCCAGTTCAAGCGTCTTCCCACAGGAAACGTCGGTGGGCCACTCCACCAACCGTCTCTTCAGTCGTCCCTTTGTTGTTGTTGTTGTTGCTGCCGAATCGACCGGCGCCGGTTCCCAGCATTGGGTGTAGTACCCCGCCTTATCTATTACCCCTTTTTATCAGCACCCTTTCCGTTCACTCACCGCGCTCACACCTCCAGCCGGAGAAACACGCGCTTCGCGGTATTTCACCCGCAATGCACATGCGACCAACACCAACATCAGCCCCCATTCTGCAACCAGCGCAACGATCAACGCCCGCGCAAAATTGCCGCCGTTGCCGTGCAAAGCCTGAACCAGAACACTTCCCAGCAGAATGGGCCCCAGCCCCAGAGAGGTCTGCTGTATTGTCGACAACAACGCGCTACCCGCACCGGCCAATGGCAGCGGCACATCAGATAAGCCGATGCGATAAAAACTGCTGACGATAAACGCCTGCCCAAAACCAATCATCATCGTGGAGGGTAAAATCAGCATTATCGTAATCGGCCAACGCCATGCCAGCGTCGCCATCAGTAACACCAGCCCAACCATCTGGATAGCACATCCCATTAACAACGAACGGATATGCCCGATTCGGGCAGCGATACGCCCGCTCAACAGCGATGCGACAAAATAGGATAATCCCAGCCCGATAAAACTGTTGCCTGATTGCAATGGTGAGAACCCAGCACCGGATTGCAGCGTGTATGCCACCGCAAACATAAAACCGCTCCAACTGGAAAAAAACAGCAACGCCAGCAATAGACCGAAGCGAATACCCGGTAGTTTGAACAGGGGTGGCGGCAACAGCGGCGACGGTTGCCGAAGCTCAACCCAACGCAGCAGAATAAACGCCAACAGTGACAGCAGCAACGCCGCCAGACACAGCCAGTTCCAATGCCAGATTGGCCCAAGCGCTAGCGGAAACAACAAAAAAGCCAGCGCGATAGAAAGTAATGTGGTTCCCGATATATCCAGCGCAACCGGTTTTTCTCCTCGCGTATCCGGTAGACGACCGGGAGCAAACAGCAAAACCAGCAAACAAAGCGGCAGATTGACCAAAAACACGCTGCGCCAACCGAATCCGACAACATCCAATTGAATCAACCAACCACCCAATACCTGCCCCACGACAAATGCGATACCACCGATAGCGCTGTATAACCCCAATGCCCGCGCGTGGTCGCGCCCTCTCAGGCAAACATGGATCGTCGCCAGGATCTGCGGCACCACCATCGCGGCGCTAAACCCCTGCAACGCCCGCGCCAGCAGCAGCACGCCGATATGCCAGGCAATACCACAGAATAATGACGCTACGCCAAACAGCGCCACACCAAACAGAAACAACCGACCGCGCCCCAAGTTATCGCCCAAACGCCCGCCCATCGCCAATGAAACGGCAAAAGCGACGCCGTAAACCGATACCACCAGTTCCAGCTCTGCCGGGCTGGCATGAAGAGAATGAGCGATAGACTCCAGCGCTACGTTGACGATCGAAAAATCAATCATCGGCAATAGTTGTCCGGTAAGTAGCAGTATCAATCCGATACTGCTGAGCGCAGGTGGCATAGAAGCCTGTTTCATGATGATATCCGTTGTGTTAATGACTAGACGCAACTAGCATTACTCGAATCATAACCGGGTACCAGTTCCTGTTTATCCTGGTATAAATACTACCTGCCTGGAGAATAATCTTATGATCATGACTGTGTCGGTACCCGCCTCTGAATCGCATCCGTCACTCGTGTTACAGGATAACCGCAAACAACTCGGCATCTTTCTGCGCTCGCGTCGCGAAAGCCTGGATCCGCAGCGGCTGGGGTTGCCCTCGCCGCGCAAACGACGAACACCGGGTCTGCGCCGTGAGGATGTCGCGTTACTGGCTGATGTAGGCATAACCTGGTACACCTGGCTGGAACAGGGTCGGGAAATCCGCACCTCCGCTAAAACGCTTGCCGCCATCGCCAACGCGCTGCAATTCAATCAGGATGAAACCCGTCATCTGTTTATGCTGGCAGGGTTGCCCTTCTCGCCCGCAGCACGCGCCAGTTGTGAAAAAATCAGCGCTGACGGGCAACGAATTCTCGATCAACTCAACCCTTTTCCGGCTGTCATCGTCAACGCACGCTTTAGCATTCTCGGTTTCAATCAGGCCTGGTGCCGTCTGATGAATATCAATCTGGCACAGCTCCCCCACGAGGATCGCAACTGCATTTTGCTGGCTTTTACTCACCCCGGCTGGCGGGAATGTTTGGTCGATCTGCACGAGTTTCTGCCGAATATCGTAGCCATGTTCCGGGCTCGCATGGCGGAACACAGCGGTGATCCGCTATGGGAAGCCCAACTCCAGCGTTTTCTCAGCGAGTCGGAAGAGTTCCGTCAGTTATGGCACCAGCGTCATGACATTCAGGGCGTGGATGATCGTGAAAAACGCTTCCGCCACCCAGTGCTGGGGATTATCGCCTTACGGCAGACCAACTGGTGGACAGCCTCCAGTAATGGTGATCGCATGCTGGTGTATATGCCGGCCAGCCCGCAGGACAACCAGCGGCTGGAACAATTGGCCCAGTATCCTCTGCCAACGTAATAGGTAATACACTCTGACACTTACCCGGTTAACCGAAGCATTGATAACAATATGCCGTCCCATCAACGATGCGCGTGTTTTTTGCCAGAGGGCAACGGTGAGTTATTTTGTTAACAGAATGGATTTTTCTCTTTTTATCGCCACCAGACTGTGAGGACTCTATGACTGAACTGACTACGCCGCGCCTGTTACTACGCCCTTATACCTCGGATGATGTTCAGGAATCCCAACGGGCGATTTTGGAGTCAGCCGACACGATCGGCCGTTGGCTGGTCTGGTGGTCGCCGGATTACAGCCTGCAGGACGCCTCCTGCTGGATCACACTTTCAGCGCAACAACGACAGAGCGGCGATGCCTTTGATTTCGCCGTTACTGACCGAGCATCGGGGCATCTGCTCGGTACGGTTTCCATCAATGCCATCAATAGGGCTTATCGGATGGGGAATATTGGCTACTGGATACGGCAGTCGGCTCAAGGACATGGCTATATGCCGGAAGCGGTGCGCGCCATTGCCGCATTTGGGTTTGATGAATTGTCGCTGACGCGGCTGGAGATCTTTGCGGGAGAACACAACCACCCCAGCCGTCGGGTGGCGGAAAAGGTCGGCGCCCACTTTGAAGGCATCGCCAGAAACCGCATCATCCTGCGCCACGGGCCGATCGATGCCGCCATGTATTCGTTAGTGCCGGGCGATATCATCCGCTGACAGCAACCTCACGCGGCGTCACTCATCTTCATCGCCGACGCTTTTACGCCCGCTGAGACCGTATTCACGCAATTTATTGGCGATAGCGGTATGAGAAACCCCCAGCCGTTTCGCCAGTTTGCGGGTGCTGGGGTAAGTTTGATACAGCCGGGTCAACACCGAACGTTCAAATCGTTTATTGATATCATCCAGCGACCCTTCCAGTACCTCGTCACTGTGGACAACGTCATGCTGGAATGCAGGCAGGTCGATATCCGCCAGACGCAGTTCCTGGCCTTCCAACTGAGCCAACGCACGATAGAGAGTATTTTTTAACTGGCGCACATTGCCCGGCCAACCATACTGCGGTAACAAAGCGCGTACCTCCGGCGCGATACGGGGATGCACAATGCCCTGCTCGTCGGCGAAACGGGCAACAAACAATTCCACCAACGGCATGACGTCCATCGGACACTCGCGCAAGGGCGGCAAATTGATCGTCAACACATTCAGACGATAGAACAAATCCTCACGAAACAGCCCGCGTTGCACCAACTCCTGCAGATTTTTCTGGGTAGCGCAGATCACACGAACATCAACGTGAACCTCATGCTCTTCCCCCACACGCCGGAACGTGCCGTCGTTGAGAAACCGCAGCAATTTAGTCTGCATCTGGGGCGACATCTCGCCCACTTCATCCAGCAGCACCGAACCACCGTTAGCCTGTTCGAAAAACCCTTTCTTACCTTCCAGCGCATTGGGGTAAGCGCCTGGCGCATAGCCGTAAAGTTCGCTTTCCATCACATCATCCGGCAGCGACGCACAGTTCAGCGCCAAAAAGGGCTTCTTACCCCGGCTGCTACGTAGATGGCAGGCTCGAGCCAACATATCCTTGCCCGTGCCAGTTTCGCCAATCAGCAGCAACGGCGCATCCAACATCGCCAGTTTGCGCGCCTGTTCCACCACCTGACGCATGCGCGGGCTTACCGCCACTACATGCTCGAACTCCCGGTCGTCATGAACTGGCGTATCCTGCAGTTGTCTCCCCATGCGTACCGCTGATCGCAACATCACCAGCGCGCCGGCCGTCGTCAGTTTACCGTTGTCGTCTTCCAGGTGTACTGGCGTCACCTCCAGCAAAAAATCCTGGCCGCGAATCACTACCCGCACCGTTTCAGGCCTGCCGCCCCGTTCCTGCCACTGGGATATTGCGTAGCCATTCACCAGCTGCCCCAGCGTCATGGCCCGGGCCTTATCCCGTGTCAACTCGAACAATGTCAGCGCGGCGGCGTTGACCAGTTCCAGCTTGCCTTTCAGATCCACCGATAACACCGGCTCGGGCATCGACTCCAGCAGCGCACTGAGCGCCCGATGCTCACGCTCCGACGGCATAAAGGCGATGGTGCGGACATCGCTAACGCCCGGAATACGGCGAATTTCCGCCATCAGCGCGCTGAACTCCTCAAAATGCAGCGTCGCGAAATTCAGGTAGATTCGGCCGACAGGGTCAATCTCAATACCACGCAAATCAATATGGCGCAGTACCAGTAGATCCAGCAATTCACGAGTTAGACCAAGCCGGTCCTGACAAAACACTTCCAGACGCATCAACAAAACCTTTTTCAGCGGGCGGCGGAGTTGGGTGTGCTTCACACAACGGAAAGCCGAATCATACCCTGACATCCGCACAGGATGAAGTGGGGTGTCAGCAAAAGTTGACACCCATGTCATTAATTGATGGATTGTCGCTCAGCGCATTTTGGTCGATTGGGCAGACTGGCGCGGCGGCTCGGGCTCATCCTCTGGAAATGGCGTGGTCAGCAGAGATACCAGGGTGCGCACACCTTCCAGATAGTTACCGACACGCAAGTTCTCATCATAGCTGGCCGCATTGTTGTCGGCATTCACCAACGGCACCACAGCGAATGCGCTTTTCAGTTGCGCCAGCGCGCCATTGATCGGCGGCGAGACACCCAGCATGCGGTTTTTGTCGGGCTCAACCTTGCGCGTCGCCGTCAACCCCTCACTCACCCACTTCGCCAGCGGCGCACCCAACTGTGTGCGGACTGCGTAGGAGCTGCCACCCGCCGTCAGCATATTCATAGCAATCAACTTCGGATTGTGGTTGCGCTCTTGCAGCGAGGGGGCGTCAGAACGGGTTAGATAAAACCCTTTGGCGAGTACATAGCGTTTTAGCAGATCGTAGAGATAATCCGGCGAGGTCTCCGGCACAGTACGGATATTGAGGCTAGCAGTGGCGGTAGATGGAATCGCGTAAATGGCTTTTCGTCCGGTATCGCCGGACTTCAACCCGATAATATCCAGCGAGGGATACTGTACCGCTTCCACCGGGTTGGCGGCCACCTTGTCCAATTGCGTTACCCCATAGCGGTTTTCAATCGCCCCTTTAGGCGGAGCCTGTTTCACCATGAGTTGGCGCTCTTCGTCGCTCAGCTTCACTCGATCATAAAAACCGGGCAGCGTGACCCGGCCATCGGCATCCTTCAACCCCGCCAACAAAGTAGCCAACTGCTGCGCCGGATTGATGACGATATTGCCGAATGCGCCGCTGTGCGCCGCCGGATCCGGGCCAAACACCGTCATATCCACCTGAATTGATCCACGATACCCCAGTGTTATCAATGGTTTGTCATTGCTCGTCATGGCGCCGTTGAACACCACCACGCCGTCGTTTTTCAACCGGGCGGCATTCTGCGTCACGACCGACATCAGATGGGGCGAGCCCCGCTCTTCTTCCGAATCCAGCAATACCTTGATATTTACCGTCGGCGGCGCACCGTTGCCTTTCAATGCGTCAATCGCCGCCAGAAACATACTGATCACCCCTTTGCCGTCCGAGGAAGAACGGGCAAATACCCGCCATTCAGGGTCGATCGCCGATTGCATCAGCCGCTCGTTAGGCATCGGCTGCCAGACGTTACGGTTATCTTTGTATTTCAGTGTGGGTTTGAAGGGTTCACTGCTCCACTCGGAAGCCGTGACCGAAGGACCGTCAAAATGCAATAGAAATAATACAGTCTTACGGCTTGCCTGCATGGTTCCCCACTCGGCATACAGCATGGGATGCGCGCCATTGGGAATGGTGTAGGTGGTAAACCCCCGTTTTTTGAAGGCGGTATCCATCCAACTCAGATTGCGCTGGATATCAGACGACACTTCGGAGTCATTGCTGAGCGTTAACGAGTCAAGATAGTCGGGGAAACTCCCTTGCGCATAGCGCTGGGCTTCCGCCGGCGACATAATCCACTGCGCGTGGACAGAAAAATTCAACATCAGGGCGCCCAATACGCCCGCGATTATAGTTTTGCCACAATAATGCACAGCCTATCTCCTTCCAGCCAGAGGAAAAGACACACCAGAACAGTATCGGCCGTCGGACGCCAAACCTGACAGTTCGGTACGCTGTCGTCCTGCCATCACGGCGATGTAGAGCCGGCAGGCGTTATGTGCGTATAACATGTGCGGTATAACAACAGCGCATGGGTTAAGAGTCGGTCAAGACTGGTTTTTTTTCTTTGCACTATGTCAGAAAACCATGGTCAGAAAACCACGTTCAGAGAACCACGTTCAGAGAACCACGTTCAGGAAATCATCGTTAGACCAACGCGCCGGGAAGCCATCATCAACGCAGTACAACCTGGCGGCGAGCGAAACCGGAGCAGGCGCCCCGGCAATGTGGAAGGATGGAATAGGCATTATGATCCTGCCCGGCTTTTCTCACGAATATGCGCCAGCAGTTCGCGGCGAAAGTCGCCCAGGCGGGGCTTATCGTCCAGCCAGGGCAGCGGCCGACACAGGGCCATCGCCCGAATACCCAGCCGCGCCGTCAACAACCCGACTCCCAACCCTTGTGCCGCCCTCGCTGACAGACGGGCCGTCAGATCCTGTGACATCCAGTCCATGCCGATCTCCCGCACTAACTCGCTGGCGCCGGCAAATGCCACATTCAACAGCACCAGCTTGAACAGACGAATACGGCTGAAATATCCCAGCTCAATGCCATACAACCTGGCGATACGATTCACCAGCCGCAGGTTACGCCAAGCGATAAACGCCATATCCACCAACGCCAGCGGGCTCACCGCCACGATCAACGCGGCTTCGGCGGCGCAATGACTGATTTCGCGACGAGCGCGGGCGTCCAACGCCGGTTGCACCAGTTTTGCATAGAGAACAACCACCTCGCGGTCGTTCTGGCTCTCATGCAGCGACGCCAGCCAGCGCTGCATCGCCGGGTGCCCCATCCCCAGCCCTGCCTGTCGCGCTAGCTGTTCACAGAACGCCCGCCCATTGCCGACACGATGTCCGTCGAGCAGCGCCTGCGCCTGATCACGGGTTTGCGCGCGCTGCCGCAACCGGTACAGCCGACGCCACTCTACCGCCAGCGAACCAACGCCGGCTCCGACGATCAAGGTACCGGCGGCCATGCCCCCCAGCGCGATCCAGTCCTGATTCAGCCAGGCGTGATACAACGATTGCCCTCCCTGCGCCAGCGCACTGATGCCGAACAGCGCCATCCCCGCCACCAGCATACGTCGCCAGAGACTGCGTTTCGGAGACAACGCCGCACTGACGACCTGCTCCTGCTCGGCGTTTTCCAACTCGTCCAGCTCGTTCTCATCGCCCAAAGCAACCGGCACAAATTCCCGTCCGGGCGCATCGGTAAAATCGACCGACGGCCGCAACCTGTCGCCCCCGACGGCAGTCGCCGGCTCATCATCAAAGTGAATACGGGGTTTTAGAAGGTCGTTCATCGCAATTTATCTCCCAACAGGAACTCCAGCGCCGAATCCAGTCGGATATGCGGCAACGGTGCGTCCAGCGGCATCTCCAGCGGCCTGAAGGCGTCAAAATTAAACCCCTGCGTTTGCCAGAAATCTGGCTCCGGCAGACGCGGCGGCACATCGCCGGGATAAACAGTCATGGGCTGACCATCCGCTAACCGGTGCCCGCGTAACGCCGGCAATGCCTGCCCCTGATGCTCAACCGTGCCGTTACGGGTCGCCTGAACCGAAGCAATCCCTGTGCAGGACATGTCGATTCCCTCGAATGCCGCATTTTGCCAGGCCTCCTGCACCAGTTGCTGCAATAGCGACACCAGATTGGCCTGCTGATCGGTGGTGATGTGGTCCGACTTGGTGGCGGCAAACATCAGCCGATCGATACAGGGTGAAAACAACCGCCGGAGCAATGTCCGTTTACCGTAATGAAAACTGCGCATCAGTTGCGCCAGCGCCAGGCGCATATCATTGAAAGCCTGAACCCCGCTATTCAGCGGCTGAAGGCAATCCACCAGCACGATTTGGCGATCGAAACGGACGAAATGCTGACGGTAAAACGCCCGCACCACATGCTGGCAATAGTGGTCAAACCGGCGGCGCAACATACCGAACGTACTGCCGGCATCCGCCTGCGCCATCAGCGCGTCCAGCCGTTCGTCCCGCTGCGGCCAGGGGAAAAACTGCAGCACCGGCGCATCGGCCAAATCGCCGGGCAGCACAAAACGCCCCGGCTGAATGAAATGCAGCCCTTCCTGCTTGCAGCGCCACAGGTAAGCGGTATAGGCCTGTGAGATATCCGCCAGTTGGTTTTCGTCCGCCGGCGCCAGCGGGTCGAGCGACTGACAAAGATTCAGCCAGGGCTGCGCCCAGACTCGCCGCTCACCCTGCAACATATCTTGCATCTGGCGCGACCATTCGACATAGGTCTGTTCCAGCAGCGGTAAATCCAACAACCATTCTCCTGGATAATCGACGATCTCCAGATAAAGCGTCGATGTATCGCGGAAGTGACGCAACAGACTGTCCTGCGACCGGTAACGCATCATCAAACGGATTTCGCTCACACCGCGCGTCGGCGACGGCCAGGCCGGGGGAACGCTATACAGCGCAGAGATCGCCTCGTCGTAAGCAAAGCGCGGAATGCCCAAATCACGCTGGGGAATACGCCGCACACCTAACAACCGGTGTTCTCGCGCCGCGGAAAACAAGGGCAAGCGGGCGCCGTTGTGCACATTGAGCAATTGATTGACCAGCGAAGTGATAAAAGCGGTTTTACCGCTACGGCTCAACCCCGTCACCGCCAGCCGTACATGGCGATCGACGCTGCGGTTGACCAGCGCGTTGAGTTCGCCCTGTAAGCGATTGAGAGGATAACCCACTGATACTCCTGTTTTTTATTCTACCCGCGCCACGACTCATTGCCGTTCGTCGTCTCGCTTCATTATGGCGTGTTGTCGCTGAAAAGAAAAAATGCGCGGGATGATGTTCCGCGCATATCGCCGGTACGCAAAACAATAACGGCGGTGTCAGGATGAGGCATGCATCCGCATCGGAGATGACGGAAGCAAGCGGACAGCCGCCCGCTCCGTCGACGGCTCACCGAACGATTCGGCTATAACTGGCGGAATTTGCTGCGAACCCCAAAGGTGTCGGATGTAATGTAACGCTCAATCTGGCGTAATCGCTGCTCGCTGGCGCTCAGTATTGCATCAGCGTCATCCAGCAATTGATTAGGCGATGCTTCCGTCGCCGCTGATGCACGATCCGCGTCCTTAGGCAACGGGTTCAGGACGAAGCTAAGAATGATATAGGCCAGCGCGGTAATCAAAAACAGGCCGAAGAAAACAGACAGTACCGCGATCAGCCTCACCAGTTTTACCGGCACATCAAAATAACGCGCCAACCCGGCGCATACGCCTTTGATCATACCTTCTTCCGGCACCAGGTATAATTTGTTGTCGGTCATCAGGATTGCCTCCAGTTAGGATGTTCTGCATCCAGAATTTGTTCCAGCGCTTCAATACGCTCGCGCATATGCTGTGCGTCTTCCGTCAATCTGACGAGCCGCTGCCGCTCATGTTGATCCCACTGCGGCGTGGCGCGACGACGTTGGCTGTAATGCAGCCATAGCCACAGCGGCGCCACAAACAGCAGAAATACCGTCAGCGGGATCATTGTCAGTACCAGAGCGCCCATTTTTTCTCCTTCATTATTATGATGATGCGGCCTGGCTGCCGCCTGGACGGCAGCCTATCGCGGTTACTCCGCCGGTTTGACCTTGGCTTTAAGCGCCGCCAGTTGCGCGTCGATCTCGTCATTCACCTTCAGTTCGGCAAACTGTTGATCCAATGATTTCTGTTTGCCTAACCCTACGCTCTCCGCCTCGGCTTCCAGCGTGTCGATACGGCGTTCGAACTGCTCGAAACGCGCCATGGCTTCATCCAGTTTACCGCTGTCCAACTGGCGACGAATATCTCTTGATGAACTGGCCGCCTGATGACGCAACGTGAGCGCCTGCTGGCGGGCTCGGGTTTCAGTCAGCTTGTTTTCCAGCTCGCCGATTTCACGCTTCATCCGTTCCAGCGTCTCTTCGGTCGTCGTCGCCTCCTGCTCCAGTACCGCAATCAACTCCGCCAGCTTCTGTTTTTCAATCAACGCCGAACGCGCCAGATCTTCACGATCTTTACGCAATGCCAGTTCCGCCTTTTCCTGCCATTCGCTCTGCTGTTCGCGGGCCTGCTCAATCCGGCGGGACAACTGTTTCTTTTCCGCCAACGCCCGCGCAGACGTGGAGCGCACTTCCACCAGCGTGTCTTCCATTTCCTGAATCATCAACCGCACCAGCTTCTGCGGATCTTCCGCTTTATCCAGCAGGGCATTGATATTGGCGTTCACAATGTCGGCAAAACGGGAAAAAATACCCATACTCAACTCCTCATTGATTTCCGGCGTCTACGACGCCCGGTTCGTAATCTCCATCGGCCATTGCCTGATGACAGGTAGTCTTTATCAAGTATTGTGCCAATTTTCATAAAACAATAATGCATTGATATAAAATGATTTTTATTTTTTGCCTTCACCGCTCAACATTCTATGATAGTAAAAATCGCCAATAATTAGTGAAAAATACAAGGTAGCCACATGACTCACGACAATGAATCCCTGCTGGGTGAAGCCAATCGCTTTTTGGAGGTACTGGAACAGGTCTCCCAGCTGGCGCCGCTTAACAAACCGGTTCTGGTGATTGGCGAACGCGGTACCGGCAAGGAGCTGATCGCCAGTCGCCTGCATTATCTCTCCGCTCGCTGGCAAGGTGCGTTCATATCCCTCAACTGCGCCGCGCTGAACGAAAATCTGCTGGATTCAGAGCTATTCGGTCATGAAGCCGGCGCGTTCACCGGCGCACAACGGCGTCATTTGGGGCGATTTGAGCGTGCGGACGGCGGTACGCTGTTCCTTGACGAACTGGCGACCGCGCCGATGCTGGTGCAGGAAAAACTGTTGCGGGTGATCGAATACGGTATGCTGGAGCGAGTGGGCGGCAGCCAACCGCTACAGGTGGATGTGCGTCTGGTCTGTGCCACCAACGAGGATCTGCCGGCTCTGGCGGCGGCGGGCAAGTTCCGCGCCGATCTGCTTGACCGGCTGGCATTTGACGTGGTGCACCTGCCGCCGCTGCGGGCGCGTCAGCAAGACATCATGCTGCTCGCACAGCATTTCGCCGTCCAGATGTGTCGTGAATTGCGGCTGCCGCTGTTTCCCGGTTTTACCCCCAATGCCGAACACATTTTGCTCAGCTACCATTGGCCCGGCAACATTCGCGAGTTGAAAAACGTAGTGGAACGCTCGGTCTACCGTCACGGCGACAGCGAGCAGGCGCTGGATCGCATCATCCTCAACCCGTTCCAGCCGCAGGCATTCCCCGCCCTCGAGGCGAAAACCAGCGCCGCGCCAACAGCCTTGCCCACACTGCCGCTGGATCTACGCAGCTGGCAGCACGACCAGGAACAACAACTGGTGCGGCAGGCGTTGCAGCAAGGCCGCTTCAACCAGCGCAAGGCGGCGGAACTGCTGGGTGTGACCTACCATCAATACCGCGGCCTGTTGAAGAAACACGCCATGAGTGATGATGAATGAAACACGCCACGCCCTACGCATGGCCTGCCATGGGTCGGCAGCGTTGATGAGCGCCCGGCATCCCTCACCAGGGCTCGAACGGATCCTCCAACGTCTGCCAGCTGTCGACACCCGCCAGCAACTGTTCATCCGTCAGCAAGCTGTCATCCAACTGGCGGACAATCCATTTTTGATCCAGATTCTGCCCGATAAAGACAATTTCCTGGCGCATATCGCCGAAAGGCTCCTGCCATTTTTCCTCTATGGCCTCACGCGACGCTTCATCCTGGGGCCAATGCTCGCGCGGAATCGACTTCCAGAATCGCCCCGCATAACCATAACGCAACACGCCGCCCGCCTGATGCCAGGAACCGGCATCAAACGGTCGGCTCGCCAGCCAAAAGAAACCTTTTGAACGCAGCAAGCGTCCAGTGCCCCAATCAGCCTGTTCCAGAAAACGGTAGAACCGCATGGGATCGAACGGCCGACGCGCCTGATACACAAAACTGCTGATGCCATAGCTTTCCGTTTCCGGGGTATGCGCGCCGCGTAATTCGCGCAGCCATCCCGGCGCCATCGATGCCTTGTCGAAACTAAAGCGACCGGTATTCAGCACTTCATCCAGTTCAACCTGACCGTGTGCAATCGGCAGAATGCGCGCTTCAGGGTTCAAGCTATGCAGAACCGCCATCACCTCATTACGCTGCTCAGCGGCCATTTCATCAGTTTTACTCACCAACAACACATCACAGAATTCGATCTGTTCGATAAGCAGTTCGGACACGCTGCGCTCATCATCTTCGCCCAGGCTTTCTCCCGCCTCTTGCAAACTCTGCGCTTCCTGATATTGCTGCAGAAAATTGACGCCATCCACCACAGTCACCAGCGTATCCAATCGGGCGAAATCCGACAGGCGCTGCCCGTTTTCATCTTCAAAGGTGAAGGTTTCCGCCACCGGCAGCGGTTCGGATATACCGCTGGACTCGATCAGCAAATAGTCGTAACGACCGGTTTGCGCCAGTTCGCGCACGGCAACCAGTAAATCTTCACGCAAAGTGCAACAGATGCAGCCATTGCTCATCGACACCAGTTTTTCCTGGCGATGATCGAGTGTGACCTCATGGTTGACCAGATCAGCGTCAATATTCACTTCGCTCATGTCATTGACGATGACCGCCACCCGGCGCCCCTGACGATTGTTCAGAATATGGTTAAGTACGGTGGTTTTGCCTGCGCCCAGAAAACCGGACAGCACCGTGACGGGTAAAGGAGGCATAGGCCCGCTCCTGCTCAGAAATTATCGCACTGCGACCATGAAGCACGATCGCAACCGGCAGGCATGCTAACACATGAGATATGTTATAACATAACATTTTTAAGTCACGACACACGACAGCCCATCACGTGCAAAACGTGCACCAGAAGAAATACGGTGGAAAACGTTCGATGAGGCGTATCGGCCGGACAAACCTATCCGGCCAGGAGCAGGCAGAATGCGCCTTAGTGGGCAACCGCCGACAGATACCCCGCCCGGTCATCGACCTGGAACCGGTCGACGGTGCGGGCAAGATCCTGTGCCTGATCGTTCAGGGATTTCGCCGCCGCCAGCGCCTCCTGTACCAATGCGGCATTCTGCTCGGTACTTTGTTCCATCTGAGACACCGCCTGATTCACCTGAGTGATCCCCGCCCCTTGCTCCGAACTGGCGGTGCTGATCTCGACCACCATCGTGGTGACACGTTTGACGCTTTCGACAATCTCATCCATGGTTGAGCCTGCGTGTTTGACCAGCTCGGTTCCTTCGTCCACCCGAGATACCGAGTCATCAATCAGATTTTTGATTTCCCTGGCTGCAGATACGGAACGTTGCGCCAACGTTCGCACTTCGCTTGCCACCACTGCGAATCCGCGCCCGGCTTCACCAGCACGCGCTGCTTCTACGGCGGCATTCAGCGCCAGAATATTGGTCTGGAACGCGATGCTGTCGATCACCCCGATAATATCCACAATCTTACGTGACGAGGCATCGATCGAATCCATCGTAGCGACGACTCGTTTCACCACTGTCCCGCCACGAGTTGCAACATCCGACGCCGAGTGCGCCAGTTGATTGACATGCCGCGCATTATCAGCATTCTGCTGAACGGTTGCCGTCAGCTGTTCCATTGCGGCGGCGGTCTGCGCCAGGGCACTGGCCTGAGATTCCGTCCGGGATGACAAATCCTCATTGCCGGAAGCGATCTGGGTCGATGCGGTGGCGATAGAGTTGGTACTGCCGCGTACCTGGCTGACCAGCGCAGAGAGGTTGTCGCGCATCAACCGGATGGCATACAGAATACTGTGGTGATCATTAGGATGGGTTTTCACCTCCACCACCAGATTCCCCTCCGCAATCTGCCTGACCACATCCACAGCGTACTGCGGCTCGCCCCCCAGTTGGCGCAACAATGTGCGCATCATAGCCCAGGCCAGCGCCGACACCACCAACAGCAGCGCACCACCGATCGACAGCAAAATCACAGCGTTACGCCAAAATGCCTGCTGGATATCGTCGATATAGTCACCATACCCGATGATCCAGTCCCAAGGTTGAAATTTGACCACGGCATACAGCTTTTCAACCTCCTGTGTTGCGCCGGGGCGAGTGCCCTTCGCCATCACGGTGCCGATGGCGTTGCCCTCCAGCGCAGTGCGATAGCGCACCCCCGCCTCCTTGCCGCCGTTGGCGTCAACAATGCCGACCCGTTTCGGATTGGGATGCACATAGTTCACATCGTTGCTGTAACCACGCACAAAGAAGTAGCGATCATTGAGGTGAAAACTGCCGATAGCGCGCCGGGCTTCCGCCTGCGCCTGCTCGGATGATAGTTGCCCGGCCTTTTCAAGATCGTAGAATTTCTGCGCCGCCGCCTGGGCCAGCACCACCAATGTGGACAACTGCCCGGTGCGCTCCTTCATCATCGATTGATACAACGTGTTCAACGCCACCGCCGACAATGCGATCAAACCCAGCATCGTGGCGGCACACAACAGTGCAATACGTCTGCGTAGTGTCATTGATATTCACTCCCTGATACAACTTGATGTGAAACTTAACAAAAATTAATGTAAAATATTAAATATCACATTTATGATCGTTTTCGAACAAAAAGGGACAAAATAGCGCTTATTATTGTCATATTCGAATAAATTATGATAAAGACCATACCGCTGTATTCCCGCCGCTGCCGGTGCACATTTCCTGAATACCGTGAGAAAAAAAGACCGACCTGGCGATATACCGGCCGTAAATTGCTGCCTATCGCATCAGAGTGATGAAAAAAGCGACAGATAACTGCAAGAAATTGGGTGGAATGGCAGAGTGCTGTACACTCTGGTTAATTGCATCTTGTCTGAAAATGCCCGTATGTCCGGAAAACACTTTTTCGCATTGGCGCTCATGGCGCTGGCATTACCCGCTTTAGCGCAAACGCCGCAACCCGGCCCGACGCCGCCGGAAGATATCCGCCACAGCGGCTTCGTGTATTGCGTTAACGACGTGCTGAATACCTTTAACCCGCAAATGGCGCGCAGCGGCCTGATGGTGGACACGTTGGCCGCACAGATGTATGACCGTCTGCTGGGCGTCGATCCCTACACCTACCGGCTGGTGCCAGAGCTGGCGCAACGCTGGGAGGTCGCCGATAATGGCTCAACCTACCGTTTCACGCTGCGGCGTGATGTCCCTTTCCAGCAGACGCAGTGGTTCACCCCAACCCGGATGATGAATGCGGACGATGTGCTGTTCAGCTTTCAGCGCATGCTGGATAAAAAACACCCGTTCCACGATATCAACGGCGGCGAATATCCCTATTTTGACAGTCTGCAGTTAGCCGACAGCGTGCAAAGCATCCGTAAACTGGGGGAATACAGCGTCGAAATCCGGCTGAACAGCCCGGACGCTTCGTTTTTATGGCACCTGGCCACCCACTACGCCCCGATACTCTCTGCGGAATACGCCCACCAGCTGACCCAGATCGACCGTCGGGAGCAGATCGACCGTCAACCGGTGGGCACTGGCCCGTATCGTCTTGATGAATACCGTTACGGCCAGTATGTCCGGCTTAAGCGTAACGATGATTACTGGCGCGGCCAACCCCGAATGGAGCAGGTGGTCATCGACCTCGGCTCCGGCGGAACCGGCCGTCTTTCCAAATTATTGACCGGCGAATGCGATGTGCTGGCTTACCCCGCGGCCAGCCAGCTTTCCATACTGCGTAACGATCCGCGTCTGCGCCTGTCGCTGCGTTCGGGGATGAACGTCGCCTATCTGGCGTTCAACGTTCGAAAACCGCCGCTGGACGATTCCCGCGTTCGCCACGCCATCGCGCTGGCTATCAATAACGTTCGCCTGATGCAGTCGATTTACTACGGTACGGCGGAAACCGCATCGTCGATCCTGCCGCGTGCGTCGTGGGCATTTGATAATGAAGCGCGCGTGACCGAATACAACCCGGAAAAAGCGCGCCAGCAGTTGAAAGAGCTGGGTATCCATAACCTGCAACTGCAACTGTGGGTGCCGAGCGGTTCGCAGTCTTATAACCCCAGCCCGGTCAAAACCGCCGAACTGATTCAGGCGGATCTGGCGCAGGTGGGCATCAACGTCACCGTCGTTCCGGTGGAGGGCCGTTTTCAGGAAGCCCGATTGATGGAGATGAACCACGACCTGACGCTGGCTGGCTGGGCCACCGACAGCAACGACCCGGACAGCGTGTTCCGGCCGTTACTCAGTTGTGCGGCCATCCGTTCGCAAACCAACTATGCCCACTGGTGCGATCCCGGTTTCGATCAAGTCTTGCAGGACGCGCTCTCTTCACAGCAACTGTCGCGCCGCATAGAACACTATAAAAGCGCGAACCACATCTTATCTGAACAACTGCCGGTACTGCCGCTGGCGTCCTCTTTGCGCATGCAGGCCTACCGTTACGACATGAGAGGCCTGGTGCTGAGCCCGTTCGGTAATGCCTCGTTCGCGGGGGTATATCGGGATGATGACCACCAGAAAAACCCGGGCGCCCAGCAGACGGAACCGTCGGCGGAAAAAACGTCTGAAGGAGAACAACCGTGATTATCTTCACCCTTCGTCGTCTGCTACTGCTGGTGGTGACGCTGTTTCTGCTGTCGCTGATCGGTTTCAGCCTGATGTATTACACGCCGCATGCGCCGCTCAGCGGCGCCTCCCTGACGGATGCTTATCACTTCTACTTCACCAGCCTGTTGCAGGGTAACTTCGGCATCTCCGCCATCAACGGCCAGCCGATCCGCGAGCAATTACGTGAAGTGCTGCCCGCCACGCTAGAGCTCTGTATTCTGGCGTTCGCCGTATCGATGATCGTCGGTATCCCGCTCGGCATCATGGCGGGTGTAATGTACAAAAAACCACAAGATCGGCTGATCAGCAGCCTGTCCCTGCTTGGCTTTTCACTACCAGTCTTCTGGCTGGCGCTGCTGTTGACCCTGTTCTTCTCGCTCTATCTCGGCTGGCTGCCGGTTTCCGGGCGCTTTGATTTACTGTACGAAGTCCAGACCGTCACCGGGTTTGCGTTGATCGATGCCTGGCTCTCCCCATCGCCCTATCGTGACGAGATGCTACTGAGCGCTTTGCGTCACCTGATTCTGCCGGTGCTGGTATTGTCTGTCGGCCCCATGACCGAAGTCATTCGTCTGATGCGTACCAGCACCATCGAAATCGGCACCAAAAACTACATTAAGGCGGCGATTACCCGCGGCTTGTCGCGCATGACCGTCATCCGCCGTCACTTGCTGCACAATGCGCTGCCGCCGATCATTCCACAGTTGGGGCTGCAGTTTTCCACCATGTTGACGCTGGCGATGATTACCGAAGTGGTGTTCAGTTGGCCCGGTATCGGCCGCTGGTTAGTTAACGCCACCCGCCAGCAGGATTTCGCCGCCATGTCCGCGGGCGTTATGGTGGTGGGTGCGCTGGTGATTACCGTCAATGTGCTGTCCGATATCTGGGGCGCCATGGCGAATGCGCTGAAACATAAGGAATGGTATGCACTCCGATAATATCTACGGCGAAAAAGATTTACCCAGCCGCTGGCGTGATACCTGGCGTGTGTTTTATCAGGATCGGATCGCCTTACTGGGTTTCTACGGGTTTCTGCTGCTGATGGCGCTGTGCCTGTTCGGCAGCACATTGGCGCCCTACGCGGTAGACCAGCAATTTCTGGGCTACCAGTTGTTACCCCCTTCCTGGTCGCGTTACGGCGAAGTGTCCTTCTTTCTCGGTACCGACGATCTGGGGCGCGATCTGTTGAGTCGTCTGTTGAGCGGAACCGCCTCCACCGTCGGTTCCGCCCTGCTGGTCGCCATCAGCGCCACGCTGGTCGGCGTCATTATCGGCCTGATTGCCGGAGTCACCCACGGCCTGCGCTCTGCCATACTCAACCATATTTTCGACACCCTGCTCTCCGTGCCGTCGTTGCTGCTGGCAATGGTGGTGATCGCCTTTATCGGCCCACAACTTCTCCACGCCATGTTAGCAGTATGGCTGGCGCTGCTGCCGCGCATGGTGCGCACGATCTATACCGCAGCCCACGACGAGCTGGAAAAAGAGTATGTGATCGCCGCCCGACTGGATGGCGCTTCTACGCGCTATATCATCTGGTATGCCGTGTTGCCGAATATCCTGCCGTTGCTGGCATCCGAGTGCACCCGGGCGCTGTCGGTGGCCATTCTGGATATCGCTGCGCTAGGCTTCCTCAATCTGGGAGCCCAATTGCCCACCACCGAATGGGGCGCGCTGTTAGGTAACTCGCTGGAGCTGGTTTACGCCGCGCCCTGGACCGTCATGCTGCCCGGTGCGGCCATTGCGCTTAGCGTATTGATAGTCAACTTGTTGGGAGACGGCATTCGCCGCGCCCTGCTCGCCCAAACCCAATAGTGGTGAAAAATAGCTATGCCTTTACTGGAAATTCGTAATCTGACCATCGAATTCCTTACCGCAGAAGGTTCGGTCAAGGCGGTGGATCGCGTCAGCATCAGCCTAAGCGAAGGCGAGATACGCGGTCTGGTGGGTGAATCAGGCTCAGGTAAAAGCCTGATCGCCAAGGCGATCTGCGGCATCACCAAAGAAAACTGGCGCATCAGCGCCGACCGCTTTCGCTTTGACGACGTGGATCTGCTGAAACTTTCGCCGCGTGAGCGACGCAAACTGGTCGGGCACAATATGTCGATGATTTTTCAGGAACCGCAATCCTGTCTCGATCCGTCGGCACGTATCGGGCGTCAGTTAATGCAGTCGATTCCCGGTTGGACTTACAAAGGCCGTTGGTGGCAGCGCATCAACTGGCGCAAGCGCCGGGCGATCGAGCTACTGCATCGCGTCGGGATCAAAGATCACCGGGATATTATGCGCAGCTACCCTTATGAGCTGACCGACGGCGAGTGCCAGAAAGTCATGATTGCCATCGCGCTGGCCAATCAACCTCGGCTATTGATCGCCGATGAACCGACCAATGCCATGGAAGCCACCACTCAGGCGCAGATTTTCCGTCTGCTCTCGCGGCTCAACCAGAACAACAACACCACGATTTTGCTGATCAGCCACGACCTGCAAACCATGAGCCAGTGGGCGGATCGCATCAACGTGCTGTATTGCGGCCAAACAGTGGAAAGCGCGACCAGCGAAGAGCTGATCGGCGCGCCGCATCACCCTTATACCCAGGCGTTGATTCGCGCCATGCCGGATTTTGGCCGCTCGCTGCCGCATAAAAGCCGTCTGAACGCGCTGCCGGGCGCTATCCCTTCTCTGGAACACTTGCCGGTGGGGTGCCGTCTCGGGCCGCGCTGCCCTTATTCACAGAAAAAATGTATGGATACGCCACCACTCATTCCGGTGAAAAACCACTGGTACGCCTGCCACTTCCCGCTCAACACGGAGGAATCCTGATGGTTGAAACGCTGCTGGAAGTCCGTAATCTCACCAAAACCTTCCGCTATCGCACCGGCTGGTTCCGGCGCCAGCATGTGGAAGCGGTGAAATCGGTGACGTTTACTCTGCGCGAACGGCAGACGCTGGCGATTATCGGTGAGAACGGCTCTGGCAAATCGACGCTGGCCAAAATGTTGGCTGGGGTGATCCCGCCGACGTCCGGTGAACTGTTGATAGACGATCAGCCTTTGCATTACGGCGATTATCACTACCGCAGCCAGCGTATCCGTATGATTTTTCAGGATAGCGCCAACGCACTGAATCCGCGTCAGCGCATCGGCCAACTGCTTGAACTGCCGCTGCGACTGAATACCCAAATGACGCCGCAAGAACGGGAAAAAGCCATCTATCTGGCGCTGCGTCAGGTAGGATTGCGGCCGGATCACGCCGTCTACTACCCGCATGCGCTGGCGCCGGGCCAGCTCCAGCGCGTCGGGCTGGCGCGGGCGCTGATCCTACGGCCCAAGGTGATCATCGCCGACGAAGCGCTGGCGTCGCTGGATATGTCCATGCGTTCCCAGATCATCAACCTGATGCTGGAATTGCAGGAAAAACAGGGGATCTCCTACATCTATGTGACCCAACATCTGGGCATGATGAAGCATATCAGCGATCAGATTCTGGTCATGCAGGCCGGCGAGGTAGTCGAGCGCGGCAGCACTGCCGACGTCCTCGCCTCCCCGCTCCACGATCTGACTAAGCGTCTTATCGCCAGCCACTTCGGCGAAGCGCTAAGCGCAGATGCCTGGCGGCGCGACGGCGGCCTCTCCTGAACCGCGGGCCCTGCGTCAGGGCCCGGATTTACCCCGACAGCGCGGAAATCATTCCTCCGTCCAGTGACAATCCATTTGAAATATCAGGCAATTCTTGTAGCCGCAACGCGGCGCGGACTGCTCGGAGTACACCTTTTTGTACCATACATGGTAGAATCGCCGCGTTTATTCACGTCGGTCATCAATAACGGGTTATTTTTCTGATGATGACCACAGCAACAATGATCACAAGGATACTGCCATGGGTTTTCTTAACGGTAAGCGCATTCTGGTAACGGGCGTCGCCAGCAACCGCTCCATTGCATACGGCATCGCACAAGCAATGCATCGCGAAGGCGCCGAACTGGCGTTTACTTATCAGAACGACAAACTGAAGTCGCGTGTTGAAGAGTTTGCCAAAGAATTTGATTCCAGCATCGTTCTGCCGTGTGATGTTGCGGAAGATGCCAGCATCGACGCGCTGTTCGCTGAACTGGTCAAAGTATGGCCGAATTTTGACGGTTTCATTCACTCCATTGCTTACGCGCCGGGCGATCAGTTGGACGGCGATTATGTTGATGCTGTGACTCGCGAAGGTTTCGCCGTCGCTCACGACATCAGCTCCTACAGCTTCGTTGCCATGGCCAAAGCCGCGCGTAAACTGCTGAACCCCAATTCGGCGCTGGTTACGCTGTCTTATCTGGGTGCTGAACGCGCCATTCCTAACTACAACGTTATGGGCCTGGCCAAAGCCTCTCTGGAAGCCAACGTGCGCTATATGGCTAACGCCATGGGCCGCGACGGTATTCGCGTCAACGCAGTTTCCGCCGGCCCGATCCGTACTCTGGCGGCTTCCGGCATCAAGAACTTCAAGAAAATGCTGTCACATTGTGAAGCAGTGACACCCATCCGCCGTGTTGTCACCATTGAAGATGTGGGTAATGCGGTCGCGTTTTTGAGTTCTAACCTGGCGGGCGGCATTTCCGGTGAAATCCTGCACGTTGACGGCGGTTTCAACATCGCCGCGATGAACGAGCTGGAACTGGGCGAATAATCTCATCGGCAGACGAGTCGCTTGGCTCGTCTGCGTTTTCCTCTCCGCTGTCATCTCCTGCGTCTCATCCCTTAAGCCAATGTCTGGCAACCTCAAAAAAACGCTCCGCCAGCATAGTGGCGCGTCCATGTTGCGCGATCGCCACCGCCCCCTGTCGCGACATCGCCGGCAACGTTAACGGCCGCTGCAACAACCCCGGCGTCATACCGGGTATCAGACTGCCGTCCGGCACAATCCCGCACCCCAGTCCGGCAAATACGCTCTGCAACAGTTGCAATACCGACGCGCTCTCCACCCGTACCCGGGGCGCCACGCCAGCACGCCGAAACTGGCTATCCAGATAGCGGCGAAAATAACGGCTCGACTCGGCCAGGCACAGCGGAACCCCGGCAAGTTCCGGCAGCGTCACGGCGCCTTCGCCCGCCAGCGCCGGGAAATGTTGCGGGTGATACAACAGCGACACTCCGCCGCCGGTCAGCGGCGTCGACTGAAAGCGTAGCTCTTGCAACGTTGTCAGCTCAAAGAAACCAATACCGACATCCACACTGTGTGTATTCAGCGCGTCCAATAGTTGATCGGCGCTGAACAGCGATACCTGATAGTCCATCTGCGGGTATTCGTCGCTCACCGCCTTCAGCAGTTCCGGCAACGCCAGGCTACTCTGCGGCACCACGCCAACCCGCAGCAAGCCGCTGGTACCGCGCTGTAATGACGCCACTTCCAGCTTCAACCCCTGGTAAACCGACATCATCTCCCGCGCCCACGCCAGCACTCGTTCGCCTTCGGCCGTAAACCCTTCAAAATTGTTGCCACGCCGGATCAATGCCAGCCCCAGCTCATGCTCCAGATTTTTTAATCGCATCGACAACGTGGGCTGGCTGACGAAGCTGGCCTCCGCCGCCCGGCCGAAATGACGCTCTTTTTCCAGATTGCACAGGTACTGCAATTGTTTGATATCCATGATGTTTGATATCCATGATGTTTGAACGCTCCACCGCACGATGGCGGGCAGTGTAACGCTTTCACGATAAGCCCGCTCTATTCCGTCATTACCCACTTTGATTAGACGTTGCGCCAGTGGACTTCTAGACTTTGCTTAGCATGCAAATATTTAAAGTTTTTTTTACATCTATTGAACATAAATCACCTGCGAAACAGACCATGAAATTCAAATCCGCCATCAAGCCATACCGCAGCGCAGCAGGCGGTTGGGGCTCATTGGAAGCCACCACCCGTTTTGTGCTCGACAGCAAGCAAGCGCTGAAAAATATCCGTAATTTGCTGCGGGTCAATAAAAGCCGGGGTTTCGACTGCCCTGGATGCGCCTGGGGCGACGACAACCACAGCACCTTCAGCTTCTGTGAAAACGGCGCCAAAGCCGTAAGTTGGGAAGCGACGCGCAAAGCCGCCGGGCCGGATTTTTTCGCCGCGCATACCCTGAGCGCCCTGCGTCGCCAGAGCGACTATTTTCTGGAGTATCAAGGGCGGCTGACCCATCCGCTGCGTTACGACGCCGTCAGCGATCGCTATCTGCCGATCAGTTGGGATGACGCCTTTGCCGTAATCGCTCGCCATATTCACGCCATGGAGCACCCGGATCGGCTGGAGCTGTACACCTCCGGTCGCGCCAGCAATGAAGCATCCTTCCTGTATCAACTGTTCGGGCGGATACTCGGCACCAACAACTTTCCCGATTGTTCCAATATGTGCCACGAAGCCAGCGGCACCGGCCTGAAACAAAGCATCGGCGTGGGTAAAGGCACGGTACGGCTACAGGATTTCGAACAGGCCGACGCCATTTTCGTCTTCGGCCAAAACCCCGGCACCAACCATCCGCGCATGCTGCATAGCCTGCGTCACGCCGCCGATCGCGGCGCGCATATCGTGGCATTCAACACCCTGCGCGAGCGCGGGCTGGAGCGTTTCGCTAATCCGCAGAATCCGCTGGAACTCTTGACGCCGCGCTCCGGCGCCATCAGCGCAACCTACCTGCAGCCCAATCTCGGCGGCGATATGGCGGCGGTACGCGGTATCGTCAAAGCGTTGCTGGAAACCCACCGCCAGCGCCTGAATACAGGCCAACCCGGCCTGTTCGACCAGCCGTTCATCGACGCGCATACCGACGGCATAACCACTTATCTGGCGGTGGTGGACGCCACCGACTGGGCGCACATCGAACGACAGTCCGGTATCAGCGAGGAGCAACTGCGCCATGTGGCGGGAATATACCAACGCGCCCAACGGGTGATCTGTACCTGGGCGATGGGCGTCACTCAGCATAAGCACTCGGTCGCCACAGTGAGAGAAATCGTCAATCTGCAACTGCTGTTCGGCCAGTTGGGTAAACCGGGGGCCGGGCTTTGCCCGGTGCGCGGCCACAGCAACGTTCAGGGCAACCGCACCATGGGGATTGACGAAAAACCATCCGATGCCTTGCTCGATCGTCTGGCGGCTCATTTCGGTTTCACGCCGCCGCGCCGTCACGGTCACAACACGGTGCAGGCGCTGGAAGCCATGCTGCGGGATGAAGTCAGTGTTCTGATTACGCTGGGCGGCAATCTGGCCGCCGCCGCGCCGGATACGGAGCGTACCGCCGAAGCCCTGAGTCGCTGCGATCTGACCGTACATATCAGTACCAAACTCAACCGCAGCCACCTGATTACCGGGCGTAAGGATGCGCTGATCCTGCCGACGCTGGGCCGTACCGACCGAGATGAGCAGGCCGCCGGGTCACAATTCATCACCGTCGAAGACTCATTCAGCATGGTACATGCCTCCGAGGGCGTCGGTCAGCCGTTGTCGCCGGAACAGCGCTCGGAAACGGCGATCGTCGCCGGCATCGCGCACGCGGTGTTGGGCAGCGACCTGGTCGATTGGCAGGCGCGAGCGGCCGACTACACCCTGATCCGCGATGATATCGCCGCCACGCTGCCGGGCTTTGCCGATTTCAATCAACGCATTACCGCTCCAGGCGGTTTCTGGCTCGGTAATGCGGCGGCGGAGTACCGATTCAATACCGCCACCGGCAAAGCGCGTTTCGGTGCAGCAGCCTTGCCGGTTAGCGTCGTGCCGCACGGGGATACCCCGGCGCCCTTTACGTTGCAGACGCTACGCTCGCACGATCAGTACAACACTACGATTTACGGGCTCGATGACCGCTACCGCGGCGTCTACGGCCAGCGCGACGTACTGTTTATGCACCCGGACGATATCGCCGGCCTCGGCCTACAGGATGGCGATCGAGTGGATATCGAAACCCTGTGGCACGACGGCGTTTTCCGTCAAGTCAGCGGATTCCGGCTGGTCGGTTACGCGATCCCACGCGGCAATCTGGCGGCTTACTACCCGGAAACCAACCCGCTGGTTCCGCTCTCCAGTTACGGCGACGACACCTTCACGCCGACGTCAAAGTCCATTCCAGTGCGTATCACGCCCAGCGCAGCACAAGCGGATCAGTTGCGTATCGCCTGACCGATCCGCGCCCTTCGGGGCGCGGGTGGTATGCCATATGCCCTTGCCGGCCTGGATCTTGATTACGTCTTCCTATCAGCGCTTGCCGCAGGCATCCGAATCGCGTAAAAATGTCTGCCGCTAAAGCCACTAACAACCCCATTCTGGATGCTATGTTTCAAGACAATCCGCTGCTTGCTCAGCTAAAACAGCAACTCCACTCTCAAACGCCACGAGTAGAAGGCACCGTCAAGGCCACCGACAAAGGGTTTGGTTTTCTTGAAGCCGATGCGCAAAAGAGCTATTTCATCCCGCCGCCGCACATGAAGAAAGTCATGCACGGCGACCGGATTATCGCCACGCTCCACACGGAAAAAGAACGTGAAATCGCCGAACCGGAATCACTGGTCGAGCCTTTCCTAAGCCGTTTTGTCGGCCGGGTGCAGAAAAAAGACGACCGCCTGTCCATCATCCCCGATCATCCGCTGCTGAAAGAGGCTATTCCCTGCCGTCCAGCCCGCGAGCTAGAACAGGACTTCAAGGAGGGGGATTGGGCCGTCGCCGAGATGCGCCGTCATCCGCTGAAAGGGGATCGCGGCTTTTATGCTGAATTGACGCAGTACATCACCACCGGCGACGATCCGCTGGCGCCGTGGTGGGTGACACTGTCACGTCACAATCTGGAGCGCACCGCGCCGCAAGCCGATGCCGCCGATCTGAACGACGGCGATCTGGTGCGAGAAGATCTGACCGGGCTGGATTTTGTCACCATCGACAGCGCCAGTACCGAAGACATGGACGATGCGCTGTACGTGCAGGACAACGGCGACGGCACATGGCAGCTGATTGTGGCCATCGCCGATCCGACCGCCTACGTGCCGATCGGCAGCGAGCTGGATAATATCGCCCGCCAACGCGCCTTCACCAACTACCTGCCCGGCTTCAATATTCCGATGTTGCCGCGCCATCTGTCCGATGACATCTGTTCACTGCGCCCGAACGAACGCCGTCCAGTATTAGCCTGCCGTGTCACGATCGCCGCCGACGGCGCCATGAGCGATGTCCGTTTCTTCGCCGCCTGGATTCAGTCCCGCGCCAAGCTGGTGTACGACGAGGTGTCCAACTGGCTGGAGCAACAGGGCGACTGGCAGCCGGAAAACGATGCCATCGCCAACCAGATCCGTCTGCTGCACCGCATCTGTCTGGCCCGCGGCGAATGGCGCGCCAAACACGCGCTGGTGTTCCGCGATCGTCCCGATTACCGTTTCCTGCTGGGCGAACGTGGCGAAGTGCTGGATATCGTGGTGGAACAGCGCCGCATCGCCAACCGCATCGTGGAAGAGGCGATGATCGCCGCCAACCTGTGTGCGGCGCAGGTGCTGCGCGACCACCTCGGTTTCGGCATTTATAACGTTCATAACGGTTTCGAGCCGGCCACCATCGACCAGGCGGTCGCCGTGCTGGAAAGCAACGGCGTTCAAGCCACCGCCGAGCAGTTGTTGACGCTGGACGGTTTCTGCACCCTACGCCGTGAGCTGGACGCCATGCCGACCCAGTTCCTTGACAGCCGAATTCGTCGCTTCCAGACATTTGCGGAAGTGAGCACCACACCGGGGCCGCATTTCGGGCTGGGGCTGGAGGCCTACGCCACCTGGACCTCGCCGATCCGTAAATATGGCGACATGATCAACCACCGGTTGCTGAAAGCCATCATCACCGGCGCCGGGGCTGAAAAACCGCAGGATGACATCACCGTACCATTGGCCGAACGTCGCCGCCTGAACCGCATGGCGGAACGCGATGTCGGGGACTGGTTGTACGCCCGTTTCCTGAAGGACAAAGCCGGCACCGATGCCCGCTTTACCGCAGAAATCATCGACGTCAACCGCGGCGGTCTGCGCGTGCGTTTGCTGGAGAACGGTGCAGTGGCGTTCATTCCCGCCTCCTTTATCCACGCGGTACGGGATGAGCTGGTGTGCAGCCAAGATACCGGCATCGTGACGGTGAAAGGCGAGCCCGTCTATCGCCAGAGCGATACGCTGCAAGTGGTACTGACTGAAGTACGTATCGAAACCCGCAGTATCATCGCCAAACCGGCGGCCTAATTCTTTTCCGATTCTTGCCAACGCCATCAGATTTCTGGTGGCGTTTTTTTTATCCTGCTTTGCGACCGGGATGTCGTCGCGCTGTCGACCCCCATCATTCACGCGCCAACCGCGTCAGGAGAGCACCTCATGAAGAAAATCCCCCTGGGTAACAGCACTCTGGCTGCATCAAACATTGCACTGGGCTGCATGCGCCTGGCCAACAAATCGACGGATGAAGCCGTCACCCTGTTGCACACCGCGCTGGATGCCGGCATCGATTTCTTTGATCACGCCGATATTTATGGCGCGGGTCGCTCCGAAGAAGTTTTCGCCGCGGCCGTACACCTGGCCGGCATTCCGCGCGACCGGCTGCTGATTCAGAGTAAATGCGGGATTCGCCAGGGATATTTCGATTTCTCCAGGCAGCACATCATCCGTTCAGTGGAAGGCAGCCTGAAACGGCTCAATACCGATTATCTGGATACGCTGCTGCTGCATCGCCCGGATACGCTGCTCGAGCCGGATGAGGTGGCGCAAGCGTTTGATGAACTGGAAACCAGCGGCAAGGTACGCCATTTCGGCGTCAGCAATCAGCACCCTTTGCAGATCGCGCTGCTGAAAACGGCGGTGCGCCAGCCATTGATCGCCAACCAACTGCAGCTCAGTATCATGCATACGCCGATGATCGACGCCGGACTGAACGTCAATATGACCAACGCCGCGTCGATAGATCATGATGGCGCCGTGCTGGAATACAGCCGGCTGAATAACATGACCATTCAGGCCTGGTCGCCGTTCCAGTACGGCTTTTTTGACGGCGTATTCCTGGATAACCCACGCTTTCCTCTGTTGAACGCCACGCTAGAACGCATTGCCGAGCGCTACGACGTGTCGACTGCTGCCATCGCCGTTGCCTGGATCTTGCGTCATCCGGCCAACATGCAGGTGGTGGTCGGCAGTATGAATCCTGGGCGGATCGCTATGATGGCCGCCGCCTCCGAACTGTACCTTGAGCGCGAAGAGTGGTATGAAATCTACCGGGCGGCAGGTAACACGCTGCCCTGATACGCTATCACGCCACGGTGCGAACCCCGTGGCGGTTTCATCATGGTGCGTTGTTCTGCTGCTGGTCGGCTGGCGGTGCGCATCATGACGGGGCGTTTAAAACTCCGCTGTTTTGATTGATGAAATATTTTTCACCTCAGAAATAGATTCCTGCTCACATTTTTGTTGCCTTCCGGTTATCACCTCATGCAGCTGCACTATGTTTTCTAAGGTAGGTTTTCTAAGGTAGGTTTTCTAAGGTAGGTTTTTTAAAGCACCGTTCTTTAAAGCAGGATTGCCAGTTCATGCCGTTTTAGCACGCATAATGTCGACATAAGTAACCAGAAGCACGTTCGGCCGGATACAGCGGCGAACGCAATCAGACTGTGGGTCGCACCGGCATGCCTGTGCCGGTATGGCGATGCTCATACCGCCCACGGCCGGCAGGGACGTTAGCCCGTTAGTGTGACGACACAGCCTGGACACGGGGTACATCAGGACATTCAGGAGTCTGCACAATGAATACCATCAAAAACCGGGTAATCTGGGTCGGGGTGGCTATCGCCGGCGCGATAGCGTTCGCCATGCTGGCGCTGAGCCAGGGAGAGCACGTCAATGCCGTCTGGCTGGTTATCGCGGCGGTCGCCTGCTACAGCATCGCCTACCGTTTCTACAGCCTGTTCATCGCCACCCGTATTTTCGAGCTCGACGACAGGCGCCTGACGCCCGCAGAGCGACGCAACGATGGCCTCGATTACGTTCCCACCAACAAGTGGGTACTGTTCGGCCACCACTTCGCCGCTATCGCCGGCGCCGGGCCGCTGGTCGGCCCGATTCTGGCGGCCCAGATGGGGTTTCTGCCCGGCACGCTATGGATCTTGATTGGGGTGATGCTGGCCGGCGCAGTGCAGGATTTTCTGGTGCTGTTCATCTCCACCCGGCGCGATGGCCGCTCGCTGGGAGAAATGGCGCGGCAGGAACTGGGGCCGTTCGCCGGCGTAGTCACTATGCTCGGCGCGCTGGGGGTTATGGTGATTATTCTCTCCGCGCTGGCGTTGGTCGTGGTCAAAGCGCTGACCAACAGCCCGTGGGGGATGTTCACGATCGCCGCCACCATTCCTATCGCCCTGTTCATGGGCGTTTATATGCGCCTCCTGCGCCCAGGCAAGATCGCCGAGGTTTCGCTGATCGGCTTCGTGCTGATGATGCTGGCTATCATTTACGGCGAGGATATCGCCGCGCATCCGTTCTGGGGCCCGTTCTTTACCCTGAAAGGCACCACGCTGACCTGGGTACTGGTCATCTACGGTTTTGTCGCTTCAGTGCTGCCGGTCTGGCTGCTGCTGGCACCGCGCGATTATCTCTCGACCTTTCTGAAGATCGGCGTGATCGTCGGGCTGGCGATCGGCATCGTGTTCGCCATGCCGGAATTGAAGATGCCGTCCGTTTCGCGGTTTATTGACGGCAGCGGCCCAGTCTTCTCCGGCAGCCTGTTCCCATTTCTGTTTATCACCATCGCCTGCGGTGCCATTTCCGGCTTCCATGCGCTGGTCTCTAGCGGCACTACGCCCAAACTGGTGGAGCGTGAAAGCCATATCCGTTTCATCGGGTACGGCGCCATGCTGATGGAATCTTTTGTCGCCATTATGGCGCTGATTTGCGCGTCGGTGATCGAGCCCGGCGTCTATTTCGCCATGAACGCGCCGACGGCGTTAATCGGTTCAACGGTGGACAACGCGGCGCAGGTGATTAACGGCTGGGGCTTTACCATTACCCCCGACGATCTGACCCTGATCGCCAAAGAGGTGGGTGAGGCGACCATTTTGTCCCGCGCCGGCGGCGCTCCCACCTTTGCTGTCGGCATGGCGCACATCATCACCGATATCTTCAATAGCCGGGCGATGATGGCGTTCTGGTATCACTTCGCCATTCTGTTCGAAGCGCTGTTTATTCTCACCGCGGTCGACGCCGGCACTCGCGCTTGCCGATTTATGGTGCAAGACCTGGCAGGCCTGGTGGTGCCCAATATGGGCCACAGTCATTCCTGGCTGGGGAATCTGGCCGGCACCACGGTGGCGGTGGCCGGTTGGGGTTTCTTTGTCTATCAGGGTGTGATCGACCCGCTCGGCGGCATCAACACGCTGTGGCCGCTGTTTGGCATCGGCAACCAGATGCTGGCGTCAATGGCGCTGATTCTCGGCACCGTGGTGTTGTTCAAGATGAAAAAACAGCGCTACGCCTGGGTGACGTTGTTACCCACCGCCTGGTTGTTCATCACCTCCATGACGGCCGGCTGGCAAAAGATTTTCCATGAGAAGCCGAGCATCGGTTTTCTGGCGCAAGCGCGCCGTTTCTCTCAAGGTATTGATTCCGGTACGCTGATTGCGCCGGCCAAAAATATGGCGGATATGGAAACCATCGTATTCAGCAACCAGATCAACGCCATACTGTGCGGATTCTTCATGCTGGTCGCCGTCACCATGCTGATTGCCGCCTTTTTTGTCATTCGTCGGGCGTTGCAAAGCGCTAAACCGACAGCGCATGAAGCCGACGCCATCTGGCGTGAAGGCGGTGTGCATCATGGGCAGTAAATCATTCCGGCATACCCCCGAGGGGACGCTGTGCGTAAAAAGCCGCCTTGATCAAAGGCGGCGTTAATGTCGTTCTGGGTACCAGGAACCCTCACCGGACGTTTCTGGTCGTGCAACGCAATCTAACGCTAACACTCAGAAGGTAGCGTTAAGAGCGATGGTGACTTCACCACAAGGCGCGATTTTCAGTCAGCCATAAAGCCGCAGGCGCCGATAAGGCGCCTTTTCTCTATCTCAACGATGCCCGTGTACCGGGCTTTCCTGCTCGTCGGGACGTGTAACGTTCCCTGCCCCCCGGTTTTTTATCCGCTTCGACCACAGCGCCGTGATCACCGGCACCAACAGCGACGTAACAATCACCGATGTCGCAACCAGTGCCGTCGCGGCCGGGGCCACCGGTTTGAAGGCCGGCACCATCTCCGCGATCAGCACCGGTGTCGCCACCGAGGCTCCCGCCGAACTGGATGCAGCAATCCCGGCAGTACCGTCGCCGCCGCCGATAAGCCGATCCGCCAGGATTAACGGCACCCCGGTAACGGCAATGACCGCTACGCCCAACAGGATCCCCAGCAGCCCGGTCTGCGCGATGACGCTCAGGTCGATGGTATTGCCCAACGCAAAGGCGAAAAAGGGGATCAGCGTCTGAACGGCACGGCTAAAAAACTCCCTCAATTCAGGGTCGAGGTTGCCGAGCGCAAACCCGATCAGAAACGGCAATACCGCCCCGACAAACACATGTGGTTCAAATGAGGCAATCCCTGCGGTGCCCAGGATCACCATCGTCATTAATGGGCCGGACTCCAGCGACATCAGCACAAACGCACCGGCTTCCTCTTTGGTACCGTACTGCTGCATAACCGAGGCATACAGACCGCCGTTGGTCATGTCCATCGCCGCCACCAGCGCCAGCGTCGATAACCCGGCGAAAAAACCGGCCTCCACCCCCTGTTCCGGCAAAAGACGGGACGCCACTGCGGCAACCACCCAGGCAACCGCAATCTTGGTCACGACCAGTGTGCCCGACTTACGTAGTACGGTGCCGGTCGCACTCAACTTGATTGATGCGCCCATACAGAAAAACCACACGGCCAAAATCGGTACCGTACCGGTGATAAGACCGTTCGTGAACGACCCAAGATACTTGCCTGCTCCAGGGGAAAAGGTATGACACAGCGCCCCCAGAAACAGCGGTACCAGCATCATGCCCCCCGGCATTTTCTCGATAGTACGTTTGATATGCATAGACTTTTCTGGCCTCTCGGATAAACGGAAGGTTGTTGTCGTCGGGAAAACTCCCGGTAAAAAATCGCCACGTTGGTAGTCATGCTTGCCGATTAAAGGGCCGTCCCCGCGGAACAACCGCTGGGGCGGCTTATCTCTCCGGGACTTTCCCGGTGAGACCCCGCCCAGACAAGCTGACCTGAGCGACATGACGGCCAAAGTAGCGGGTTGCCGGGCGCATATCGGTGATCCCACACATAAAATGAAATAATGTTTCTTATTTTATGATCTTTAATTTCATTTAATTAAAGACCTTATGCGGCGTACCGATCGGGATAAGCACCGACCAGTCAAAACCCTGGGGGAGAACAAATGGGAAAATGCGGAAATACATGGAATACCCGGTAATCCTGCGTCCTGGGGGAACGCCAAACGACGCCGACCGGGAGGCAGCGTCGCGTTATTCACCTGTCGTTATTGGCCGTAATAAGCCTGTTTGCCATGCTTACGCAGATAATGTTTATCCAGCAGCGATGCTTGCATCGGTGGTAACGACGGCCGTAATTGCTGCGAAAAGATCCCCATGTACGCGATTTCTTCAAGCACGACCGCGTTATGCACGGCATTGTGCGCATCACGTCCCCAGGCAAACGGGCCGTGCGCGTTGACCAGCACCGCGGGAATGTCGCTCGGCGACAGCTGGCGTTGCTGGAAAGTTTCAACAATCACCCGCCCGGTTTCCCACTCATAGCGACCGTTGATCTCCTCATCGGTCATCAGCCGGGTGCAGGGAACCGGGCCGTAAAAATAGTCAGCATGCGTCGTCCCCCAAGCCGGCAGATCCCGCCCGGCCTGCGCCCAGATGGTGGCATGACGTGAATGGGTATGTACGATACCGCCCAGTTCTTCAAACGCCAGGTACAACACACGGTGTGTTTCGGTGTCCGACGAAGGTTTGCGATGCCCTTCCACGACGTTACCGCTTTCCAGATCCACCACCACCATATCGCTGGCCGTCATTTCGCGGTATTCCACTCCGGAAGGTTTGATCACCATCACCCCTTGTTGACGATCCACCGCGCTGACATTGCCCCAGGTGAACGTGACGAGATGATATTCAGGCAAAGCCAGATTGGCTTCAAGCACTTGATTTTTAATCTCTTCTAACATAGTCACCTCCCATCAGACTCTTTTCTTATTCTCACCGTGAGAACGTGATTCAGGTATGGGAGGAATGGCTGAAAAATAGGATCGCTTCTGCTATCCGCGCGATAACCGCTGGGCAACACCATCGTGACGAAAATCCCGCCAGTCGATGCAATGGGCGCACTGGATTAAGAGTTTTTACCTGTTATGAGATTTACCGCCGATTATACTGGTCAGCAGACAATACACAGTGCGTGATGCGTATTACCCCGAAAAATACACAGCATGACAAGATTTTATCCATGTCCGTCAGCAATATCACCCGACATGTGCAAGGACTGGAGTAACAGGAGAAATAAACAATGCGGATAAATAAGAAAATGGCAGTGGCATTGCTGGCTGTGGTGGTGGCAACCAGCCTAAGCGGTTGTTCTAATATGTCTAAACGCCAGCGTAATACGGCGATCGGCGCGGGTATTGGCGCCGTCGGCGGCTCGGTACTGACTCACGGCAGCGCGCTGGGAACCCTCGGCGGCGCAGCGGTAGGGGGCGTGATCGGGCATGAGACCAGCCGGTAACATGCTGGCAGGCATAGCATGTCTGCCACGCTGAACCTGTAAAAATGGGCGACGCTGGGGATAATCATGGTAGAGAACCCCGCCATCGCCCCAATCACAGGGTTCCAACCAACCCACTGCTCATGCCTCCGTTTTTATCAGCTGTGACCGGATTAACCGCCCGCCAGCTTGACTTTCATCCCTTTCGCTTCCAACAGCTGTTTCAATTGATCGCGTTTATCGCCCTGAATTTCGATAACGCCATCTTTCACCGCGCCGCCGCAGCCGCATTTCTTCTTCAACTCGGCCGCCAGCGTGTCCAGCGCACCATCATCCAGATCCAGCCCCGTAATCAGGCAAACGCCTTTGCCTTTACGCCCGCTGGTTTGGCGCTGAATACGCACCGTTCCGTCCCCTTTCGAACGTACATTTTTCGGTACCTCTTCACGGATACGGCCGCTTTCCGTCGAATAGACCAACCTGCTGTTATCGTCGTTCATCATGCGTTCTCCAGGGAGGCCAGAATGGCTTTCAGGGTTGCGGCCGGATCGGCCGCCTGGGTAATCGGGCGACCAATCACCATATAATCTACCCCAGCCTGCCGCGCCTGCTCCGGCGTCATAATCCGACGCTGATCACCGGCCTCGCTGCCTGCCGGTCGAATGCCCGGCGTCACCAAAGTGAACTCACCGCCGCACACTTGCTTCAAGCGTCTGGCCTCGTGCGCCGAGCAAACTACGCCGTCCAGCCCGCACTGCCGGGTCAGCAGCGCCAACCGTTCCGCCTGAGCCGCCGGAGAAAGATCAATCCCCAGACCACGCAGATCATCTTCGTCCATGCTGGTCAGCACCGTGACCGCAATCAACAACGGCGCGTCGCTGCCAAACGGCTGCAACGCTTCGCGCGCCGCTGTCATCATGCGTACTCCGCCGCTGGCATGCACATTGACCATCCATACCCCCAGATCTGCCGCCGCCGCGACCGCATGCGCCGTCGTATTGGGAATATCGTGGAATTTCAGATCCAGAAACACCTCAAAACCGCGCTGCTGCAGTTCCCTGACCAACTGCGGCCCGAACAGCGTGAACATTTCTTTTCCGACTTTTAACCGGCAATCCTGGGGATCAATACGATCAACAAACGCATAAGCGGCATTTCTATCCGCATAATCCAGCGCTACGATAATCGGAGAAGAGGTGATGGTATTCAGAGCTGCTTGTTCGCCGTTCACTGAGGGGCCCCCGCAATGTCATGAGTGTGTTGAATCAATTCCGCCGCGCATTCTACCTGCACACAGGGCTAAATCCCAGCAACGCGCGGAACATCCCACCGGCTAAAATATACCGTCCGTCAGGCCCAGAGCGCCATATGTGGCACTCACGCCGCTGCGTTGGCGCTGCCCATAACAGTATGTTGTAACTATTTAGGCATGAAACAGAAAACGACAGGGCTTATTCGCCATCCAATCCATGAATAGGTTTGACCGTCGCCCAGGAGCGGCAGGAAGGACAGTGCCAATACAGCGACTGTGAAGTGAAACCGCATTTGCGACAGCTATAACGCGGTTTGGTCTGAATCTGTTCGCCCACCATGTTGCGCAGCACGGCCAGGCTCTCTTTGGCACGCCCATCCTCCGCATCACGCAAGTGGTAATCGATCAATCGATGAAATACCCGCATGGTCGGATGGCGTTGCAACTGGCGGGTTACGTACATTTGTGCGGCTTCGGCGCTGTCCAGTTGCTCCAGAGTATCCGCCATCATCAGATCCGCCGTAGAACCACTCTTCTCTTCCACGCAACGGCGTAAAAAAGCGATCCAACTCTCTGGTTGTTGCAGATACTGATAACATTCGCGCAGCATCGGTAGCGTTTCACTGACAAACTCTTTGTCTTGCTCCAGCACTTGTTCCAACACGCCCACTGCGCGCTCGTACTGCTGTTGCGCCATCAGGATGCGCCCCACCATGATAGAAACCCTGGCGCATTGTTCATCGGCCGCTGCGGCTTTTTTCAACAACCCCATCGCTTTATCCATATCATCGCTACCCATCGCCTGCAGTGCCTGCTCGCAATAAAAATGCGCAATCTCTGCGCGCAACGGGTCTTTACCCAGTTTGACTAGCTTCTCCGCCGTATCAATAGCATTCGGCCAGTCACTGGTAGATTGATGTATCTGCAATAACTGTTGCAGAGCACCAACGCGAAACTCATCTTCATCAACCAGTTGTTTGAAAATCCCTTCCGCGCGGTCATACAGCCCGGCAGTCATATAATCGCGCCCCAGTTGCTGCACGGCCAACAGCCGCTGCTCAAAACTGAGAGACGCACTTTCCGTCAGCGCCTGATGAATGCGGATGGCGCGATCCACTTCGCCGCGAGAGCGAAACAGATTGCCGAGCGTTAGATGGGCTTCGAAGGTATTGCTGTCGTCCTTGAGCATATCGAGAAACAGCTCAACAGCTTTATCTTGTTGGTTGGAAAGCAGGAAGTTGACACCTGTCACGTATTCTCGCGACAGGCGGTTGGCCTCATCCTGTTTGTCCTGCTGTGCGCTCCTGCGCCCCATATACCAGCCATAGGCGGCGGCAACCGGCAGCAACAGAAACAGCAGTTCTAACATACAGAGTGATTCCTTAGTGGGTAGCCGACTCGGCAGAGCTGGCGCCAGCCTCTCCCGGAACAGTCAGTTGCTGCTCAAGTCGTTTGATTTTACGTTGTTCGCGTGCCAGCGCAATGCGCAGGCGTAGATAAAACAGGCCGCAAACGCCCCACCCTAGAACGAACCCGGCGGCAAACAATGTCGCCAGCAACGTCGATAGCCGGTATTCCCCTTTGGCCAGCAGAAAATTGAAGGTAATGGCCTGATCATTATGCGCGCCCAGCGTGACAGAGATGATGAAGATCGCCAGCAACAGGAGAAAAATCAGTATGTATTTCACATTCAAGCCCTGTGATATCGCCTTAAACGGATGAATTATGCCAGATTTTGGCTGTAGCCCCCACAAAATTAGCATCTCCGCCGCCGGGAAGGAAACGCCATCAGGGATGTCCAGAGTGTATTTGATAAGGATGGCTGGGTTGACGTGGTGTCGAACTCGCCCGCCAGGAACATCCGGCGGGCGGCGAGACTTAACGCTCAGTGCGTGTGGGCATGGCGCCGTGCTCCGTTCTGTTACGCCGCAATGGTTCACCTATCGTTGCAACATCGCCCCGACGCAACAGCCACCAGCCTGCCAGCATGGATAACAACGCGCTGATGATTGTCGACGCCACCAGATCCCTTGGCCAATGCATCCCCAACACCAAGCGGCTAATCATGACGGCCACAGCCCAAAGCATCAGCAACGCCACGGTGCCGTAGCGATGACGCCCCCCGAGCACACCGGCCGCCAACAAGGCCCAAGACGCGACAAACATGGCGTGCCCCGAGGGAAACGCATAACCGCTGCCCTTCTGCCAGTGCAGTTTTAACCAATCTGGCAGCGATGTAGCTTGCTGCAATTGGGCCGCCACCAGCTCGCCGCGCGCTGAACCGGGCAGCGTATAAAAATCCTGTACGGCGATCTGATGGGCCCGTTCCAGCCAGACCACGAAAGGCCGGGGTTCCTGCACCCACACTTTGACGCATTCCACCACGACCTGCCCCAGTGTGATGGTGCCTATCAATACGCACCACAGCGCTAGCGCCTGCCGCCGCCCAAGTCCAGCGCGCCAAAGAAACCAGGCCGAAAGAACCAGCGCGGTGAGAAATCCCCACGGCGCGCTGACCGTTTCCGTGATCCAGAACAACGGACGCAGCCACCACCCCGATAGTTCTGGTTTCCATTGCCAACCACTTGCCCATACCAACAGAGGAATCACCAATAGCAACAAGGCGCCGACTACGATGCGACGGGCAAAATACAACATTTTTTCTCCCTATAATTCAGATGGATATTTAAAAACAAATTTTTCACAATGTTATCAAAAAGGGGGACATACTTTGTCAGTATGACGTAAACTAGCCAACAGAACCGTCAACAACACCGCGAACAGGGTTAGCTACTCTCATATCAGGTCAATGCTGACCGAGCACTGTAGGCTCAGGGTGCTTTCAAGGATTCCGGTAGTATCTGATCAACGATTCTTCCTCGTCGCACGGCGGAGGGATCAATCATCATTGCTTTGGAGATAAACATGCAGCTAAAACGGGTGGCGGAAGCCAAACTACCCACCCCGTGGGGCGATTTCCTGATGGTAGGCTTTGAGGAAACGGCGACCGGCCGCGATCACTTGGCGCTGGTCTATGGCGATATTTCCGGCGCAGAGCCGGTACTGGCCCGGGTACATTCAGAATGCCTGACAGGCGATGCGCTGTTTAGTCTGCGCTGCGACTGCGGCTTTCAGTTGGAAGCGGCGCTGAGCCATATCGCTGAAGCAGGGCGCGGCGTGTTGCTTTACCATCGTCAGGAAGGCCGTAATATCGGCCTGTTGAACAAGATTCGCGCCTATGCGCTGCAGGATCAGGGCGCAGATACCGTGGAAGCCAACCATCAGTTGGGATTCGCCGCCGACGAGCGGGACTTCACACTGTGTGCAGACATGTTCAAATTATTGAATGTCGATGCCATACGACTGCTGACCAACAACCCTAAAAAAGTCGAGATATTGGCGGAAGCCGGCATCAATATCACCGAGAGAGTGCCGCTTATCGTCGGCCGCAATCCGAAGAACGAAAAATATCTGAAGACCAAGGCGGCCAAAATGGGCCACCTGCTGGATATCAAGTAATACGCGCAACGCCTGGCCTGACTCCGCCAGGCGTTTTTGCCTCAGTGTTTGATAATGTAAATATCCTTGCTGTAAAAATCCCCTTTCAAATCAGATCGAAACCCGCCGACATAGGGTTTCACCATCTGGCTGCGCACATAGTAATAGATTGGAATCAGCGGCGTTTGCTGTTGCAGTATGGTTTCCGCCTGATGGTAGTAGCGATTACGCTCATCCAGCGTACCGGCCAGCGCGGCCTTTTCCAGCAGGCCGTCATACTCTTGGTTGCTGAATCGGGTGGAATTGTTGCTATCGCCCGTGCGCAAAGTATAGAAATAGGTCGTCGGTTCATTGTAATCCGCCCCCCAGGAACTTCTCACCAGATCGAAATTCCCGTTACGCATGGTATCCAGCATGGTTTTCCATTCCTGATTAAGCAGCGTCACCTCTGCTCCCAGATTCTGCTTCCACATCGAACTGGCGGCGATCGCTATCTTCTGATGCGCTTCGGACGTGTTGTACAACAATTGGAATTTCAGCGGATGAGCGGCGTCATACCCGGCTTCGGCCAACAGTTTTTTAGCCTGTGCATTGCGCTGCTGCTGTGTCCAGTCCGCCCATACCGGCTGCTGACTCGTGTACCCGGCCATGCCACGCGGCACATAGTTGTAGGCAGGCAGCTGCCCCTGACCCAAGACTTTTTCCGCAATGATCGCTTTATCCAGCGCCAAATCGAGCGCCTGCCTGACGCGCGAGTCGTTAAACGGCGCTTTAGTGGTGTTGATTTTATAAATGTAGGTCGACAATTGCGGTGATACCCGTACTTCGTTCGGCAGCTCGCTTTGCAGCGCTTTGAACAGCTGCGGCGGCATGGTGAACGTCACATCCACCTCTCCTGCCTTGTAGCGGTTCACCTCTGCCGTGTTGGCGACGATCGCCAGATAAGTGACCTGATTCAACACGGTATGCGCATTGTCCCAATAGTGGGGATTACGCTTGGCGATAATGCGTTCATTCACCACCCACTCCACCGGCGTAAATGGACCGCTGCCGACAAAGTTGCCCATTTGCGTCCATTTATCGCCGTATTTTTCCACCACGGCTTTCGGTATCGTACTGGTCACGTAGTGATCGACCATCGGCAGAAAATACGAGAGCGGCTGATCAAGCGTAATCTGTACCGTTAGCGCATCCAGCGCGTTGACACCCAGTTCCGAGGGCGATTTTTTGCCCGCGATGACATCCGCCGCATTCAGTACATGCATACTGGCGACAAAAGATTGATAAGGAGACAACGTTTTCGGATCCGCCAAACGCCGCCAGCTGAATACAACATCATCGGCACTCATCGGGCTACCATCAGACCACGTCATTCCAGGGCGAAGATGGAAAGTCCACACGCGATTATCCTGATTCTCCCAGCGTTCAGCCAAGCCCGGCGAGATCGAACCATCGTCGTTGACCTGCACCAATTTTTCAAAAAAATCGTGAACCAGATTGCCTTCCACGTCGCTTTCTGCACGCTGCGGATCCAGCGAAGCGGGGTCGGAACCGTTGGCGCGAACCAACTCTTGTTTATCCGCCAGTTGAGTCCCGGCCGGCACCACGGCGGCCGATGCAGCGCCAGCATAGAGCGCTCCGAATAGAACTAGCCACCATGCTTTGTGATTTTTCATTTACTCTCCATATAATTTTTTATTATGAATCATGATGTTGCCTACCCACATTCATACATCACCCCATCAACAAGCTCAAGCGGACAACGCCATTTATCGGTGTCGTCCGCCACACATGTTAAACCACGTCAACCTCACGCGGCCTGGCCACTTTTGTGGTTATCGCGGCCTTTTGCCACCCTGCGTCTGCTGCCCCACCATTTTGCGGATCACATACTGCAAAATGCCGCCATGCTGGTAGTAGGCCAGTTCATTCGCGGTATCGATGCGACATCGCATATCGACGTGTTGCACTTCACCATCGTCACGCCTGAAGATCACTGTGACTAGTGCTCCCGGTTGCAATGTATCCAACCCGGCGATAGACACGCGCTCAGCGCCGGTCAGGCGCAAGGTGTGACGGCTTATGCCCGCAGGAAACGCCAACGGTAAAATCCCCATGCCGATCAGGTTAGATCGATGGATACGCTCAAACGACTCGGCCATCACGGCCCTCACTCCTAACAAACGCGGCCCTTTGGCAGCCCAGTCGCGGCTGGAGCCGGAGCCATACTCTTTGCCGGCGATCACCACCAGCGGGATACCTGCATCGCAATAGCGTACCGCGGCATCGTAAATGGTCATCTCCTGCTGCGATGGAATATGTCGGGTGAAACCGCCTTCCCGTCCGGGCACCATTTCATTGCGGATACGAACATTGGCGAAAGTCCCCCGCATCATGACCTCATGATTGCCACGCCGCGCGCCATAGGCGTTGAAGTCAGGCTCGGCGACGCCGGATTGCAGCAGGTAGCGCCCCGCGGGGCTCTCACTACGGATGCTGCCCGCCGGTGAGATATGGTCGGTGGTAACAGAATCCCCCAATAGCGCCAAAATACACGCCTCGTTGATGTCGTTGACCGGGGGCGGCTGATGCGTCATCTCGTCAAAAAATGGTGGTCGGCGGATATACGTGGAATTCGCTGGCCAGCGATAGGTCGGTTCCTCGCCGACTGCGATCGCCCGCCATTCTTCGCTCCCCTCAAACACTGAAGCGTACTCATGGCGAAATTGCTCAGCGCTGACGCACTGTAACGTCGCGGCCACTTCCGCCTCGTCAGGCCAGATATCGCGCAGATACACCGGCTGGCCCTGCGCGTCGTGGCCCAGCGCGTCCCGGGTCAGGTCAACGCGGATATTGCCGGCCAGTGCATAGGCCACCACCAACGGCGGCGAGGCCAGCCAGTTGGTTTTTACCAACGGGTGGATGCGACCTTCAAAATTACGGTTCCCGGACAGTACCGCGGCGACGGCCAGATCATTCTGTCGGATGGCCGCTTCAATCGCGTCGGACAAAGGGCCCGCATTGCCGATACATGTCGTACAACCGTAGCCGACCAGATGAAACCCCAGTGTCGCCAGCGGTTCCAGCAGACCGCTACGCGCCAGATAATCGGTGACAACACGCGACCCCGGCGCCAACGACGTTTTCACCCAGGTTTGGCGGCGCAATCCACGTCTGACAGCGTTACGTGCCAACAACCCGGCCGTCATGAGTACGCGAGGATTGGAAGTGTTGGTGCAGGATGTAATGGCGGCAATCACCACCGCACCCGCGTCAAGCGGCGCAGGCTCACCGCCAGAGGTCGGTTTCTCTATACAGCGCGTTCCCGCAGTAGTCGTAGACAACTCCTGGCTGGCGCGAAATGCCGCCGGTACATCGGCCAGCGCGACGCGATCCTGCGGGCGGCGCGGCCCAGCCAGGCTGGCTTCCACGGTTGACATATCCAATTCCAGTCGGCTACTGAAACAAGGCTCATCCCCCGGCTGACGCCACAACCCCTGTCGCTTGCTGTACGCCTCGACCAGTGCTATCTGTTCTTCACTGCGGTTAGTGAGCCTCAGATAATCGAGCGTCACGGCATCAACCGGAAAGAAACCGCAGGTTGCGCCATACTCCGGTGCCATATTGGCCAACGTGGCGCGATCGGCCAGCGGCAAGGTGTCCAATCCATCACCGAAGAATTCGACGAACTTGCCGACCACACCATGCCGACGCAACATCTGCGTGACGGTCAGTACCAAATCCGTCGCCGTGATACCCGGCGCAAGTTTTCCCGTCAGTCGAAATCCCACCACATCCGGGATCAGCATGGACACCGGCTGCCCCAGCATCGCAGCTTCCGCTTCGATCCCCCCGACGCCCCACCCCAGCAC
>NZ_JAAWVW010000040.1:0-6994 GCF_014855505.1 Musicola keenii
GATTATTATTTATCTTATTGATATTTAATTATTTTTTTGTTTTATTTGACTCATTTTTTTAATGGAACAGTGTTTTAACTGAAATCTAATAATTAAAAGAAACCGTAAATTTAGTGTTAAGGTTTAATAAAGTTGCCTTTTTTGGGATTTATTGTTTGTTTTTGTATGTTTTTTTTGCATGTTTGGTTTTTTATACTGCAATTATGATGTGTTTCATCAGTAACAACTGCATGTGTGGTGTTTTTTTGCTGAGATTGTTTATTGATTCATGAGCACAATCATTAATACAATCATCACGAGTGATAAAAATGGTTACATATACGGGTGAGTCGCAGAGCAGCAACGCCTTAATGGTGCATGACATCGCTAGCATTAAGGCTTTTTGAATTGATTTTGTCGTTTTTCGCTGGTGGTAGTGGCGCTTTTGTCAATTGTCTTTGCTGTGATGACGCTGTCTGGCGCGATGGATAAGGCTGTTGATGTCGGAAACGGCATCCGGCCTTCCTGTTTTATAGGCTTACCGTATTGTGCCGCGTTGCAATGGATAGTGGATTGGTAGCTAAAAGCCAAGGGCGGTAGCGTGGCTTAGTTGCCTATAAACAAGGCAGGTCGTGATAGTTATGAACGATTTCTTTCTGGTGTTTATCAGTGCATTCGTGTTGCTGTTTATTGCACGTAAAGCAGCAAAGAGAGTTGGACTGGTTGACAGACCGAATGAACGAAAAAAGCACCGAGGGCATATTCCGCTAGCGGGAGGTATCTCTATTTACCTGTCGCTCTGGGTCATGTTCATTTCTCATTCCGACTGGTTGCCGTCCTTCGATACTTACATGCTGTGCGCCAGCGGGTTGCTGATGATCGGCATTCTGGATGATCGTTTTGACTTGCCGGTTTTACCCCGAGTCGGATTACAGGCTTTGATTGCCATTCTGATGATGGGCTCTGATCTGTATCTGGCCTCATTTGGGAAGATTTTGGGCCAATATGAACTGCAACTGGGGATTGTTGGTTATGCCATCACACTGTTTGCGGTATGGGGCGCTATTAATGCCTTCAACATGGTCGATGGGATTGATGGGTTGTTGGGGTGCTTGAGTTGCGTCACTTTTGGTTCTATGGCGCTCATTTTTGCATTGAAAGGACGTGAAGAATTGGCGCTATGGAGCCTGTGTTTTCTGGCGGCGACTTTACCTTATATTGCACTTAATCTGGGGCTTTGGGGGGGAAGGTTCAAAGTCTTCATGGGCGATGCGGGCAGTACGTTGATTGGGTTTACCGTGATCTGGGTATTGATTCTGGCAACGCAGGGAAACAATTCAGTCATGCAACCGGTGACGGCTTTGTGGATTATTGCTATCCCGTTAATGGATATGGTGGCAGTGATGATAAAACGTATCCGCCGGGGAAGTAGCCCGTTTAAACCCGATCGTGAGCACCTGCATCATGTATTGATGCGTATGGGGTTAAGCTCACGCCAAACTTTGTTGATTATTATAAGCTTATCGATTTTTTTTGCATTGACGGGTATTGCTTGCGAATGGTTCGGTGTATCAGGAACCGTCATGTTATGCAGCTTTATAGGCTTGTTTGTGGTCTATTTCCTGACGATTGCAAGAATTGGAAAGGTGATAATGTGGAATGGTGCGATAACGTCCATGCCTCCAGGACGGTCTGAAAATATTCGCTCCTGAATGCAGGCAAAGACGTGTAATATCTTTCCCGTGTTGTATGAGACGGCAAATCATAACAATAAGAAATCATTAATTTTTTTATGATTTGTTTTTATAAAAAGTGAAGACAGCGGCTTAATTTAGAATGAAGGATAAGAAATTCAAGTTGATACCGTTGGCAGTTGCCGCGGCGCTTTTAAGTGGATGTACCATTATTCCCGGCACCCATCTTTCGACTAGCGGGAAGGAGGCTATTGAGCAGGACGACGCAGGTTTCAATATCAATAAGCTGGTCAATGTTTACCCGATGACTCCGTTGCTGATTGAGAAAATGCGCCCAAAACCTCTGGTGGCGCAAGTGAATCCCGCGCTCGATGCGGAACTCCAAAACTATCAATATCGTATTGGTATTGGTGACGTATTGATGGTGACAGTATGGGATCATCCCGAGCTGACGACCCCGGCAGGAACATACCGCAGCGCTAGTGATACCGGTAACTGGGTACATGCAGATGGCACTATTTTCTACCCCTATATCGGCAAACTGAAAGTGGTGGGTAAGAGTGTGACGGAGGTGCGGGAAGAAATTATGGCGCGCCTTGCCAAATTCATTGAGTCGCCTCAGGTAGAAATTAGTATTGCTGCCTTCCGCTCGCAAAAAGCCTATGTAACAGGTGAAGTCACCAAGTCCGGTGAGCAGGCTATTAGCAATGTACCTTTAACCGTTTTAGATGCTATCAATAAAGCCGGTGGGCTGACGGAAAATGCCGACTGGCGTAACGTCATCCTTACTCACGGCGGTAAGGATGAGCGCATTTCTCTTCAGGCGCTGATGCAAAACGGCGACCTTTCTCAAAATCGCTTGCTCTATCCGGGTGACATTCTGTTTATCCCACGTAATGACAGCTTGAAAGTTTTCGTCATGGGTGAGGTTAAAAAACAAACTACGCTCAAGATGGATCGTAGTGGTATGACCTTAACCGAAGCGTTGGGCAATGCGGAGGGGGTCGATCAGACGGTGGCGGATGCTACCGGTATTTTCGTGATCCGTCCTTTGCATGGCACCCAGGGGCCAAAACTGGCGAACATTTATCAGTTGAACGCAGCGGATGCCACTGCGCTGGTGATGGGCGCAGAATTCCAACTGCAACCTTATGATGTCGTTTACGTCACTACGGCGCCGGTGGCACGCTGGAATCGTTTGATTTCACAATTGGTGCCTACGATTTCTGGTTTCAACGACCTTTCAGAAGGTTCGTTGCGTGTCAGAAACTGGCCGTAGGAACTGTCGTGAATCATGTTTAACTCTATTCTGGTGGTTTGTGTTGGAAATATATGCCGTTCCCCAACTGGGGAGCGGCTTTTGCAGCAGGCTCTCCCAGGCAAAAAAGTAGCGTCGGCAGGTTTAGGGGCATTGGTGGACAAACCTGCCGATAGTATGGCTTCGGATGTGGCGTTGCAGCATGGCGTGTCACTGGAAGGGCACAGCGCCCGGCAACTGACGTCTGCCATGTGCCGTGAACATGACCTGATTCTGGTCATGGAAAAGGGGCACATTGATGCGGTATCCCGCATAGCGCCAGAGGTGCGGGGGAAAACCATGCTGTTTGGTCACTGGCTGAATCAGCAGGAAATTGCCGACCCATACCGTAAAAGCCGTGAAGCCTTTGAATTTGTTTATAGCCAATTAGATCAGTCTGCCCGGAAGTGGGCGCAGATGTTGAGCCGTTAATCAGTCAGGAATTCTGATGTCAGAAAAAAATACTGTGCGACCATCTGATAACGATCGTTCAGATGAAATTGATTTGGGCCGGTTGCTGGGAACCCTGTGGGATAGCCGTTGGCTGATTGTCAGCGTCACCTTTTTATTTACGGTGGCTGGCATACTTTATGCTCTTCTGGCGACGCCGATTTACCGGGCTGATGCTTTGGTTCAGGTAGAACAAAAGAGTAGCGATAGTTTGATCAAAGATATCTCCAGCATGTTGCCGGATGCCAAACCACAATCCGCTGCGGAGATTGAGCTGATCAAATCCCGTATGGTGATTGGCAAAACGGTACAGGATTTGGCGCTGAATACTGAGGTGAAGCAGAAGTTTTTCCCGATCGTGGGTCGGGGTCTTGCGCGCTTAACCAAAGAGGCGCCGGCGCAGATAGCGGTATCTCGTCTTGAAGTACCTGATAACTTGCTGGATGAACGACTGAAGCTGGAAATTCTGGATGCCAGCAGTTATCGCATAACCGGCGAAGATGTTGATTTCATCGGCAAGGTGGGTGAACTTGCATCGCAACAAGGCGTCACGTTGCTGGTGAGTGATATGAACGCGGCACCGGGAACCGTATTCCGTATCCGTAAATATAACGATATTACCGCCATCAATAATTTGCTGGATGATTTAACAGTCGCGGATAAAGGTAAAGATACCGGCGTATTACTGCTGACGTTGGAAAGCGATGACCCGGATCTTGCTAAGAAAATCCTTAACAGTATTACGTACAACTACCTGCAACAGAATGTGGATCGTAAATCTGAAGAAGCAGGTAAGAGTCTTGAATTCCTGAAAGAGCAATTGCCGAATGTACGTGCTTTGCTGGAAGACTCGGAGAATAAACTTAACCGTTACCGCCAACAGAACGACTCGGTGGATTTGTCTCTCGAGGCCAAATCGGTATTGGATACTATAGTCGGGGTTGAGTCACAGCTTAATGAACTCACGTTTAAAGAAGCAGAAATTTCCAAGTTATACACCCGCGAACACCCGGCATACCGTTCCCTGATGGAAAAACGCGCCACGCTGGAGAAAGAGCGTGACAAGCTCAATAAGCGCGTTAATAACATGCCGAAAACCCAGCAGGAGATTCTGCGCCTGACCCGAGACGTTAATGTGGGCCAGGAAGTTTACGTTCAACTGATGAACAAACAGCAGGAACTGAGCATCAACAAAGCCAGCACGGTGGGGAATGTCCGTATTATCGATGCCTCTATGGTGCCGCCGAAACCGGTTAAACCGAAAAAATTGTTGGTAGTGATACTGGCGATGGTTTTGGGGGGCATGATATCGGTAGCGTTTGTGGTGCTGAAAGCGCTGCTGCATAAAGGCATTGAAAGCCCGGAACAATTGGAAGAGATGGGCATTAATGTGTATGCCAGCGTGCCGCTTTCCGAATGGCAACAGAAGAAAGACCGCGAATTCCGCGCCCGGCATAAAAAAGGCAATGCTCGTTCTTCTGCCCTGCTGGCGGTAGGGAACCCGGCGGATTTGGCGATTGAGGCGATTCGCAGCCTGCGTACCAGCCTGCACTTTGCCATGATGGAGGCCACCAATAATATATTGATGATCTCTGGCGCTAGCCCGGAAATTGGTAAATCTTTTATCAGTGCCAACCTGGGGGCGGTAGTGGCGCAATCTGGCCAAAAAGTGCTGATTGTGGATTGCGATATGCGTAAAGGTTATGCACACCAAATGATGGGAACCGGGCCGGAAAATGGCCTTTCCGATATCCTCGCTGGCCAGGTCGCGGCGGAAAAGGCGTTACGTAGCACCAGCGTGGAGAATATGAGTTTTATTCCGCGCGGGCAAATTCCTCCTAATCCTTCTGAATTATTGATGCACAATAACTTCACCGCGTTCCTTAACTGGGCTGCCGAGCATTTCGATATCGTGTTGTTGGATACGCCACCCATTCTGGCCGTGACGGATGCCGCGATTATCAGCCGTCAAGTGGGAACTTCTTTGCTGGTCGCTCGTTTTATGGTGAATACAACGAAGGAAGTCGAGGTGAGTATTCGTCGCTTTGAACAGAACGGTGCAGAAATTAAAGGCGTAATTCTGAACTCGGTGGTTAAACGGGCATCCAGTTATTATGGGTATGGTAATTACCATTACTATGCTTATGATTATAAGTCAGAAAAATAATTTTTGGGGTGAATTATTTTATCCTATGCAATGCTGAGCATATAAATATGCGGATAAATAATATTTTATGGAGTCTGGTTGGATTATTATTTCCTATTGCTATAGCTTTTTTAACAATTCCATATATTGTTGAAAAAATTGGTATGGAACGGTTTGGTTTGTTGTCATTGGCTTGGGGATTGATTGGATATGCAGGAGTATTTGATTTAGGAATCGGACGGGCAACAACGCAATTGGTTGCGAGATTATTAGGAGAAGGCGAGCATGTCAAAGCATATTATGCACTTAAAGTGTCTGAAAAACTTTCAATGAAAGTTGGTTTTTTCGGTTCATTATTATTGTGTACAATTATATTTTTAGGTGGGTTTTCTTTTATTAATTATAGTCCAAGTTTAAAGCATGAAGTTCTTATCTCATCTTTTCTTATTGCTATAACGGTACCATTTCAATGTATTTCAACAATGTATAGGGGGTATTGTGAAGCATTAGAGCGATTCATGGAAGTGAATGCAGTAAAGACAGGTCTTGGTCTAATAAATTTTCTTGGCCCATATTTTGTGTCTATCTATACCAATAATATTATATTTATGATACTAAGTCTTTTTTTATCTAGACTCTTCGGTGCTGGCCTATATAAAATTTTTTCAGAGTTTTTTTCTAGAAAAAAATCCGATTCTATATTCCTTCTAGAAAAAAAGGCATCCGATACTTCAACGTTTCAGAAAGAAATAAGACATGAGTTATTAAGGTTCGGTGGCTGGTATACGATCAGTAGCATAGTCAGTCCGTTTTTAGTCCAAATAGATCGTTTTTTTATTGGCGGTATAATATCAGCCGCTGCTGTCGGTATTTATACTTTACCATATGAAATTGTTACAAAGATGATCATGTTTGTTGGTGCGGTATCAGCTGTGGCACTACCTCGATATTCAAAGGTTATAAAAATAAAACCTGAAGTTGCACTCCGTGAGTTTAATTTATGGCTTTGGGTTGTTATTATTTTTGTAGGAGCTGGTTGTGGTTTTTTGTTTATGATATTACCTGAATTTCTTCAGTTTTGGCTAAAAGGATCTGTCGAATCTGATAGTATACATGTTGGTCGAATTTTATGCGTTGGGATTTTTATTAATTCAATTGGGATTATGTTTTATACACTCATACATGCATTGGGTGACTCAAAATCTACAGCATTAATTCATTTGGTTGAACTTCCATTTTACATATTTTTGTTGTATTTTTTTATTGTTAAATTTGGAATTGCTGGAGCCGCAATAGCCTGGACTTTACGTGTTGGAGTAGATACGTTTTTTATGTATCTCATAATGATAAGAAAAAGGCGATTTTTAACTCAACTCGGTATAAGTTAATTTGCTATTTTGTTAATGTTGTTATTGATAAATTATTATG
>NZ_JAAWVW010000041.1:0-6133 GCF_014855505.1 Musicola keenii
CGCTCGCGTTCACTGCAGGCGGCAATCCTCATGAATCCATGCCGTCTGCTGATTACCCCCCGGCCCTGGAGCGATATTCAGGGCCGTCGTCGCCATCCAGGCCGCGTGGCGACTATGTCGACATGCCAAAAACATAGCCAATTCACCAGACCCGCTCCATAATAACCGCATGTAAAACAGGCGATAATAATCCCGATATCCCGGCAGCCTTCCTCCTTTTACATGATTATGACGACGCTCATTTCTATGCTGGCCGTAAGTTTCATAATCTGGGTACAAGGCGAGCGGCCGCGGTTTCCCCTAACGGAACCGACCTGAGACTTCCCTACTGACTACGCTAAGGACGACATGGATTCGAACGCATTTTCACCACATGGCGCAAACCGTAAATTGGGCAGTAAACCCGTAACCCTGCAAGACGTGGCGACGGCAGCTGGCGTCAGCATATCCACCGTGTCGCGCGTTTTGGACGAACGTTTGCCCCCTTCCCGGAGCAAAGCCGCGGAACGGGTGCGGCAGGTGGCCCAGGAGCTGGGATATCGCCGGGACATCATGGCTTCCAGCCTGCGCCGCGGCGGTACCGGCACCCTCGGCGTACTGGTACCGCGCTTGAGCGACATGGTGATGGCATTGCTGTACGAAGCGATTGTGCGCGCCGCGGAAAAACAAGGGTATTTCACCATCGTCGCTACCTGCGGCGATGATCCCGCACAGGAAAAGCAGGCAGTGGAATCGCTGCTTGATCGGCGCGTTGATGGGCTGATTCTGGCCACCAGCCGTCTCGGCGACAAACTGCCCGCCGAACTGCGCCAGCAGCAGATCCCCCATGCGCTGGCGCTACGTACCGACGGTATCAGCCCATCCGCTATCGGCGACGACGAACAAGGGGGTTATCTGGCTACGCGCCATCTGATCGATCTGGGTCATCGGGATATCGGCCTGATCGCCGGCCCCAACTTCACCTCAGGCGCGCGCGATCGCCGGTTGGGCTTTCAGCGCGCCATGCGCGAAGCGGGGCTGACGATACGTGACGAATGGATCCGCGAATCCGGTTTTGGCATTGAGTCTGGGGAAACGGAAGGGTTAGCCCTGCTGACGCCGGCACATCGCCCCAGTGCTATTTTCGCCATCAATGACGACCTGGCGATCGGTGTGATGGCCGCCGCGCACCGCGTCGGCCTAACAATCGGCCAGGATTTGTCGCTGGTGGGATATAACGATATTCCGCTGGTCGCCCGCCTGCCGGTTCCGCTCTCCTCGGTGCATATTCCGTTGGATCACGTCGCTTCGCTGGCGCTAGAGCAACTGCTGTCGTCGCCAGGCGGCGAGGCAGCCATCCGCCGGGTCATGCCGAGCCTGATCCCCCGCGGCTCCAGCGCCCCCTTCAAACGCTGACGGCTCCCCCCAAAAAACACGGCTCCCGGCTTTTCCGGGAGCCAGACGACAACGTTAACGCAATAGCCGGCGGGGAGCAGCCAGTGCGGCCCGTTGAACGCCGTCGATGTCGTCATCCCTGTCGTCACCTTCGCCGTCCGGCAGGCGGAAAGCGGCAATCAGCTCAGCCAGATGCGCCACCTGCTCTTCCAGCGCACTGGCCGCCGCAGAAGATTCATGCACCATCGATGCATTCTGCTGAATGGTGGAATCCATCTCCGTCACCGCACTGCCGATCTGGGAAATCCCCCGGCTCTGTTCGTCCGACGCGGTCGAAATTTCGCTCATCAGGCTGTTAACCGAGTTCACCGACTCGACAATCTCGTCCATGGTTGTTCCGGCTTTCGCCACTAGCTCCGCGCCGACGTCCACGCGAGAAACCGACTCGGAAATCAACGCTTCGATCTCTTTGGCGGCTTGAGCACTGCGCTGCGCCAGACTACGCACTTCGCTGGCCACCACGGCGAATCCGCGCCCCTGCTCGCCGGCACGCGCCGCTTCCACCGCCGCGTTGAGCGCCAGGATATTGGTCTGAAACGCAATGCTGTTAATGACCGAAGTGATATCAGAAATCTTTTTCGAACTGCCGGAAATGTCAGTCATGGTGTTAACCACATCCCGGATGATCTGGCCGCCACGGTTGGCGATCTCGGAAGCCTTGCCGGTGATCTGACTGGCGTGACGAGCGTTGTCCGCGTTGTTTTTCACCGTCGACGTCAGTTGTTCCATACTGGCGGCCGTCTCAACAATGGCGGACGACTGCTGTTCCGTGCGCGATGACAGGTCATTATTGCCTGCGGCGATCGCGCCGGAGGCGCCGGATACCCGATGCACGCTCCTGCGGATATCCTTCACCAGCGCACGCAGGCGTACCGTCATCTCCATCATGGCGCCGGTCAACATCCCCAGTTCATCATGGCGTTCCACCGTTACCGACGTCGTCAGATCGCCGCCGGCGATGGTTTCGGCCAACTTCAGGTTGGACATGATCGGGCGGGTAATTTGACGGGTGACAGACCAGGAAATCAGCAGACCGAACAGTACCGCCAGCACGCCCAGAACAGTCACCTGCAATACCGCACTGTTGATGATGGCGCTATTTTTCGCATCGATGCTGCCGACGATGCTTGCGATATCCGCAGTGATTTTGTCGCCTGTGGCACGGAATTTGACGTCCGTAGCCTTCATGCTGGTCAGTGCATCAAAATATTGTTTGCCGGCCTGACCATAGCTGTCGATATATCTGGCCATTTCCACCGTTTTGGCCTTCCGTTCGTCGTCGAGTGCGGCGGCCAGATCGGCGTAAGCTTTTCGAGCCTCGTCATAGCTGGCCTGTTGATTCTTCAGCGCATCCGCATTGCCCACACGTTGCAGAATTTGCGTACTGTTGGACAGCTTAAATATCGCCAGCAGCACACTATTGTGTTTCGTCAGCAGGTCGGTCTCGTCGGGCTTCAGGATGCCCCCATTCGCAAAGCCCGCCAGGCTATTGCCGCCGCTCAACGCATCGATCGTTTTATTGACATCCTTGACTTTGTTCAGGGCCGCTTTTTCGACATCCAGATCCTGCCAATACTGCTTCATATCCAGATCCAGGGCACTAAAATATGCGGAGTATTCCGTCTCCCACGACAATGCCTTGGCCTTATTGATCTGTTCGACGACCTGATTGCTGTAATTCACCAGATTGGTCAGGTTGGTTTCATCAAAGGAAAAGAAATATTTGATTCGTGCGATTTTGGACTGATCAAGATAATGATTCATGTCGTTCATTATGATTGTTTTTACATAAAGATCGCGAATCGCAAAAAAACGGACAGCGCCAAATCCCGAAGCGATAATCACCAGAACCAGAACTATCGCAAAGCCGCCATAGAGCTTTTGCGATACTTTCATCTTATTCATCATCCTATTTAGAATATTCATTTACATCCTCACCAGAATTCATCAAAAATTGCATAACACGCAAGAAATTATCGTCACGTCACACAGGATGCTTAATATTGTTTATTCATTTTTATACGACATTCACATTTATCACGTTTATTTTCATTTAAAGATAAAGCTCGTAATAGGTTTAAAAAGACATCGGCATTAAATCACCTTATTGGGATCAATTATTCGTCATAACATAATGAAAAGCCGGACAGGCATGCTTTCTCCCTATCCGGCACTCGGCGTCAACGGATAAACATGACCGTCATCACATCGCCACGATCATCTCCGACACCTTGGCGCCTTCATCTTCAATCACATTATGCAGGCAACCAATTCCTTCTATTTCAACCTCCACAATATCCCCACCGTGTAGGAACAAAGGCGGATTACGTTTTTTCCCAACGCCGCCGGGAGAACCGGTAATAATCACGTCACCTGGCGATAATGCACTGAATGTACTGATGTACTCAATCAGCTCATGGATAGGATGAATCATGCTGGAGGTATTATCGCTCTGAACCGTCCGGCCGTTTAGCCGGGTGTGAATATGCAGGTTCTGTGGCTCAGGTATCTCATCCCGGGTGACTAACCAGGGACCGAACGCCCCGGTTCGGCGCCAGTTCTTACCTGCGGTAAACCAGCTATGCTGCCAGTCCCGCACCGAACCATCCATATAACAACTGTACCCGGCAATATATTCAAAAGCATGAGCAGCCGTAATTCCCTTGCCCGGTTTTCCTATCACGATCGCCAATTCACCCTCATAGTCGAATTGTTCCGTTTGCAAAGGTTTCAGCACTCCGCAATTATGACCGACCTGTGAATCCGGGAAACGGATAAATAACGTCGGCGCCGGATCTGATTCCGCAAATTCCGCCCGTTTTTCGGCGTAATTCATACCGACACAAAAAATTTTTCCGGGGTTGCTGATGACCGGCATAAAAGTCACATCGTCCTCCTGATAATCCGGCGGCTCATGAATAAATCTTCTTGCCTCATGCCATGCGTCATGTTCAATCAGCATTCGCAAATCGGAATATTTTCCCCCCAGACGCCGCCCCAGGTCGACAATGCCTGATGCGACTTTCAAACCGTAACGCTCTTTCTCTTCTGCAATAAAACTTGCCAGTTTCATATTTCACCCCGATGACTCAATACTTCACGCAGTTATCTCCGCCGACATGCGCCCGCCCAGCGGAATGCGGGCGCACAGGAATGGCTACGGTGACAGTTCCTCCAGGGCTTTCCCTTTCGTCTCAATGGCGTACAGCAAAGTCACCACACCGCCGATCAGCGCAACCAACGCAAAGGACACAAACACGTAGCGGATACCGAAATTGCCGACGATCGCACCGACCAACATCGGCCCCACCGCCGAACCGGCTCTGAGCCAGGCGCTCCCCAGACCCGTGCCGATGGCCCGCAGCCGTGTCGGATAAAGTTCTGAAGAATAAAGGTAAAGCGAGAAGGTAATGGTTTGCAGGATGGCATACGCCGCCGTCGCGCAAATCAGGATTTGTAACGGGCCGGTTGCACCCAGCACCGTTAATGTCACCAGCGGAATAATGGCCAGCAGAAACGCCGTCGTATACCAGAGCTTGCGCCCCACCTTGTCGATAGACAGCGCACAGATAATCGATGCCAGCACGCCGAATGCCGACGTCGTCCAGCCATACGCCAGCGCCGTTTCTATCGGCAGACCGAAAACCTTTTTATAGAGCGTCGGCAACCAGGTCACTAGGCCGTTGTTGATCATGTAGCCGCAAACCCACAGGATCCAAATGGTAAAGGTGCGTTTGCGGTAAATGCCGGAAAACAGTTCACGCCACCCACGCGGAGCGGCCGTTTGCCCTAAGGGCTGGCGAATCACCGGCTCCGGCAGCGTACAGCCGCGACGGATAGCGTCATTTTCCAGTTTCGTCACCACCGAATCCGCTTCGGCGAAACGCCCCTTGGCCGCCAGCCAGCGCGGTGATTCCGGCATAAACCAGCGTAGCGGCACCGTGATGATGGAAGGAATCAGCCCCACGATGAACATTGCTTTCCAGCCATAAACAGGAACCAGAAAGTATCCGGCAATCCCGGCGAACATCATGCCAATCGGGAAAATAACTTCATACAGCAGGAAAAAACGCCCACGCTTTTTCGCGCCGACAAACTCGTTGATGTAGGAACTGGCCACAGGGACTTCCGCGCCGATGCCAACCCCTTGCAGGAAGCGGAACACCATCATGGAGGCACCGCTCCAGGCAAAAAGGCAGGCGGTATCCATAATCACAAACAGGATGATGGTGATCTTCAAGACCCCGAGCCGACCGATCTTTTCGGCTAAAGAACCAAAAAACACCGCACCGACCAGTTGCCCGACATAGCTAGCGGCGATGATCATGCCGATATCCGCCGCACTTAATCCCCATTCGGCCGCAAGCTGCGGCATAGCGAAAGCGATCGCCAGTACCGTATAGGCATCAAAGAAGGTAGAGAGCCCCACTACCACGCGAATCGTCAGTAACTGACGGGTAATTGGCATCCGCTCCAGGCGGGCAACCAGCTCTGCATTGCTGACCGTCGCCGATGCGCCGGTACTGACGACCCTGCCGAGGTTTCCGGCACTAATGTCATGAGTTGACATAAGTTTTGTTCTCCAGAATAACGTTTTCAGGGGTGCGCCGTGTCTGCCGCAATAGTGGTGGCGTCTACAGGCCGAACGTCTGGCGCCAGACCTATCAGCCGGCCACGAAGCACGAAGACACGGTGCGTC
>NZ_JAAWVW010000042.1:0-5992 GCF_014855505.1 Musicola keenii
GTTAAAAGATATAAAAATGAAGAGATTTCATAGAATAATCATGAAAAAAACATGTTTTTTTGAGGAAAAAACGTTCCTTAAAACTGATTGTTATTTATTTTTTCCTTGTAAAATCAATGAACAAAATGGTGTGCAGTGCCACACCTCAATTACAGAGTGATTCATGCACAAAAAACCGCTAGCGATCAGTGCATGAGTCTAATTAACTATTTAAAAAACTGGATTTGATTGTCTGATTTGTAATATATACTTGGTTCACACCTATCATGAAGGCCATGAAATCACACAGGCGTTTTTAGATAAAACTCTATTGAGTAAAACTCAAGTCAAACATCAATGAATCCTGATTGCAGGTCATTTAGCAGTCACCATGGCATTGCCATCAAAAATAAGTATTTTTTTACAACTCCGGTAATGGATATGAACAACAATCCACCGGAGATAAACTCAATGAATTACACTTACAATCCCTTCTGGCAACAGCGCATCATCGATACATTTTTGAGTTCTTTAGATGCTTATCGTAGAGTGCTGATGCTAAGAGTGGACTTAAGAATCCCAAATATTCCAGCTGCAACTGATGCTGCGGTGATATCTCGTTTTATCGAATCACTTAAAGCAAAGATTAAAGCTTGCCAACAACGTAAGCAGCGCGAAGGAAAGCGAGTACATATCACTACACTGCGTTATATCTGGGCTCGAGAATATGGTGAAATAAATGGGAAAAAGCATTATCACGTTATATTTCTACTGAACCGTGATGCATGGTGTGGGGCTGGTAACTTCTTGGACACGAACTCATTAGCAGGAATGATTCAACAGGCATGGTGCAGTGCCTTACATATTGATGTGCAGCGATTTTCCGCACTGGTTCATTTTCCAGATAACCCGTCACTATGGATTGATCGAGGAAATAATGAGCAATTACAGAAGGGACTGGAGCGGGCCATGTATCTTGCCAAATACCATACCAAAGTCACTGATGATGGAGACCGTAATTTCGGCTGTAGTCAGTGTTAAAGACTTTATATATAACAAGACAGCTTTTGTTAATCATCAACGCAAGATGTCGAAGTAATTTTTAACTGATAAGGCCCATCCTCTGAGGGAAAATAGGCGCTTATTTCTCTTTGATAACGCCAATTTTCCCCCGTCGTTTACTACTCAGAGGGAGAACCAAATCATGACTAATACCACCACCTTACTTTCCGTAGACAATCCACTTATCGATATGGTTTTCATCACGACTTATACCGGTATGACGGATAAGTGGTTCTACAAACTGATCAAAGATGGGGAATTTCCGCAACCTATCAAACTTGGACGTAGCTCAAGGTGGTTGAGAAGTGAAGTAGAAACCTGGATGCAGCAACGCATAGAGCATTCACGCGGTAATTAAATATAATTCCCACTTGTACCTTAATAATAGAAAACAACTTTAAACTAGGCAATTCCGCGACTTGCTGTTGATTATGAACAGTCTCCTTTGGTATTGCGTTTAGAGCTCCTATTCCGTAACCACAGCATTACCAGCAATGCGATAATAAGTAATTGCTCAAGCGTTCATCTATCACGAGTTCCTTACGACTAAGAGACTTTCTCATAAGAGGTGCAAAGTAGGTCATAGATTCAATAAGCACTAACGCTGTCTCGCTGATTATAATTCGTTAACTGATTGTTAACCTCAGAGTCGCTATCATTAGCTGAGAGACAGAGAGTCCTCTTCTATCGTGGAAATACATTCCTCAACATGTAACCGGAACCTCGAGCTCTGGTTGATGAGTCTGTTTTCTTCTCCTGCTTTGGCTACTGGACAGACTACCGGTCTGTTTGATTATCGCAGCGTTAAATGACCAGCCACTTCCCGCACCGTCGATCGGTAGCGCCGATCGATACGATCGCATCGATCTATGAAAACGATTATCTTTTGATCGCTATCACCGCTAAGCTATTGTCGAAAACAAACATAAATTAATGTTTTATCTGCTTTTATTCCTGCTGTTCGGAAGGGACAGTCCTTTCCTTCTTTCAGCCCAGGACAATGGCTTACAGATAATTTCCCTGTTTTTATCACATCAGGATGGATGTGCCATGACCTCGATTAACGCCCATACTTTAACGATATTGAATCAGCAGGGTAAATCAGCTTCCCGATTGAGTCAGGCCATTGAACGCCTTTCATCCGGTTTACGTATCAATAGCGCAAAGGACGATGCCGCCGGTCAGGCCATTACTAACCGGATGACCGCCAACCTGAATGCCAACAAAGTGATCACTGATGGGATGAAAGATGGCCTCAGCCTGATGCAAACTGCTGAAGGAGGACTAAATGAAATCAATAACCTGCTGCAACGCGGTAGACAACTCGCGGTTCAGGCAGCAAACGGCACGTTGTCCGATGCGGATCGCACCAGTCTGGACGGTGAATATCAGCAAATACGCGCAGAAATAGACCGAATTGCTTCCTCGACACAAATCTTTGGCCTTTACCCGTTGGCTCCTGCTGAGCCTGGTCCTCAACCCGCTAAACTGGGAAATACACTCCCACTGGCAGAAAAATTCCCAGATGAAAATACCCAGTATCAATTTCCTTCTGGGGTGGTTTCTCTGGCTTATATTCCTGTCGGAGCAAAAAATATAACCATTACCATCGACTCATTAAGTGCCGATGATGACATCCAATTATTTACGCGGGATGGCAAGCATCTGGTGGGAACCCCCGCTGAAGGGAGTGATGCCGATGTTGTCTGGTCAGCCAATGGCGTGACCGATGAAAGCATCATGAATGCATCCGTTATTACGCAAGACAATGGTTTTTTATCCAATGCGACCTACTCGGCTGATGCTCTATCTCAGGCCGGGGAATATAATATTAACGCAGGTACACAGAGCAGTTATCAGGGCATGACCATCACCTACAGTGGTGACGGTGACCGTTTTGAAGATGCTAACACCGGGGGATTTAACGATGGATATGTGGCTGCAAACCGATTGGAAAAGCTCCACATTGATGAAGTGACGGAGGATTTAATTGTTATTGTGGTTGGCAGCGGTGTGTTTTACGGCAGTGCACGTTGGGATGAGCTTCCCAACCCCACAGAGCCTGCACCGCCACTACCACCTTCAGTTCCTGTCAGTAAAGCAACAACCTTCGTCGTCAGCGCTAATTTTGACGATGACTTACAAACAGTCACCCTTAACCCGACGCCAGCAGATAGCGAGTCGCTTGGCCTTTCGGATATCACATTGAGTACCGCTGATGAGGCAGGAGCTGCATTAGCCACATTTGACAAAACGCTAGAAACAGTCAATGGCTACCGTAGTGAATACGGAAGCCAGATGAATCGCTTTGAATCGGTAAGTACTGTGCTGGCGCAAGAAGCCATCGCCACTTCCGCCGCCCGCTCACGCATTCTGGATGCTGACTATGCGCTCGAAGTCTCCGCAATGACGAAAGCCCAAATTCTGCAACAGGTGTCGATATCTATGCTATCTCAGGCTAATCAGCAATCTGATATTGTGTTAAGCCTGTTACGGGGATGATTCCTGATTGTCAGCCGATATCTCATACACCACTAGCCAACATGAGAATTGAAATATTCAGTAAATGCACCTTCACCAAAGTAGCATTTTCTTATCTTGAAGGCATGAACTACGGTAATGAGTCAATAAGTGTCATTGATATCGAGCACGGAATCAATACTATTCTTTTAGAACGAGTCATTAACGATGAGAAAATAAAATTTGTTATCATCTTAAATAATCGTAACCACTCTCCTCTGATCATTTCCAACAAAGTGATATTAATATCGAAACGTTCACCTATAAGGACGTTTAAAAAACTCATTTTTACAATATCGATATTTAAGGAGATAACTGGCTATGAGATATTTTTATCATCAAAAGAAAAAATGTTTTTTGATTGCTGGCTACAAGGCATACCAATAAAATCAATCGCAAAAAGTATGGCTATAACTCACAAAACGGCCAACAACATGAGAAATGGCATTTACAGAAAGTATGGGATAAAAGATCTATTTACCTTTTTATTGATAGTCGAAATCACGCATATACATAACACTGCGTACACTGAACACAGAAAAATTCTGCGTGCTTAACCAGCGTTTCCACGGTTAACAAGACACTTGAATCTCACTGATTTTACGAGCATTATCACAATATGTCTCCTTTCAGCCCGTGTTGTGTATGCTATCTGCCCAGGAACTTCAAACAGCCATCACCAACATGTCTATATGGCGTAAGGGTGATCAGCGTGCGCCTCATAATCCACTGTTACTGCTTTATATACTATCGGCCTATCAGGATGTGCACCCCGTTTGTTTCACTATGGCGATGAAATCTGCCCTTCTCTATTAGCCCTTTTAAATAGTTTTTGGCCACAGCGGCGCGCCCATTACCCCAAGATACCATTCTGCCGGCTTAAGGGAGATGTTTTTTGGCAGTTGCAGAATGACGAGCGCTGTTCACCACAGAAAGGGAATAAAGAGCCACCAAACCGCGAGCTGATTCAGCACGACGTTATGGGGGGATTTGATGAAGTCAGCTATCAGCTACTATGCAAACAGCCGCAACTTATCGATAAACTGGCTCAACAAATTTTAAGTGAGCACTTTCCTGAAAGTATCCAAGAAGTGATTGCCAACCGTCTGGAACTATCTCTAGACAATGTACGCAAGTCTCGCGATCCCCACTTCCGTCAAGTAGTATTACGTGCATATTAATACAGTTGTGCGGTCTGCGGCCATGATTTGCGCCACGATACGGTAGCTGTCGGCCTGGAAGCTGCGCACAGCAAATGGAAGCAATACGGTGGCCTTTGCACCGTGACCAACGGGCTGGCTTTATGCTCAGTCCATCATTCTGCGTTTGATATTGGCGTTATCGGTATTGATGACAGCATGAAGCTGATGGTTTCTGAAGGCGTGAATGGCAGCAGGATCGTCGAAAGGTTATTCTGGGATAACTGCTTATACCTAAAAAGCGGGAGCATTACCCGCTGGAACGGTTTGTTGAGTGGTATAGGGGGTAGGTGTTTAGGCGCTAAATATCATTTTAAAATGAATGATTTTATTGAATTACATTTCATTTCGGATGATTTTTTATTTTGCTAATTATTAGCATGGTTAGTATTTCTGTTATAAAGCTTTTCCCTGTCGCTGCATTTTTAGTGCGAAATGTTCATGTTTGCCGTTTCTGGAATAAATCAGATAAAACGACGTATTTTCAGGTGGATAGCAATCATTAACTACATGATAGGATAAATTTGTGAGTAATTAACTCTTTACTGTAAACTCATGAAGTTTCTCTGCGATAAACACTATGACATTGATTATCTTTGGATAATCAATGAGAGCGTCAAATAATTGATCTAAGACAATGTGCTATTTTTCTCATCGATTGATAATAACATGTCAGAAAATCATGACCTTATAAGAAGGAGATTTACTATGACGTATAAAAAACCAGAAGTTCTTGCACAAAGTACTACACAAATGGCTCAATGCCGTCCAAATAGTAAGCCCAGTGGAAGGCCCTGCAATCCACCAGGTCCAAGCGGACGTTAATTGAATATTTCCGATCTCTGTTGTTATGGGACGAGTGGAATAATTATACTTTGCAACTAATAATAAAGCCTCGGATCATTAGGTGTAAGGCATTTAAGACCAAGAGGCTTTTCAAAAAATTGTACAATTGTGTATATTTGTTGGTTGAATATTTTATCTATATTTTACGTGTGATTTTTTGTGTTTGATTAAGTATTGTTTTGAATATTATATAAAATCGATATTGAGATGTGTACAAGTATTTTTTAAATTAATAATCTTATTGTTTAGTGAAATGTAGACTACTTGATTTGTTGAAATTGTACTAGGCTTCATCATTATGAAGTTTTTATATTCGTCACATATATTGATATACACTCTAGTCTCTTAAGGTATGCTATTATGTTTTTAATGAAAAAATCTAATAT
>NZ_JAAWVW010000043.1:0-5768 GCF_014855505.1 Musicola keenii
GTTTTATTCCTTTCTTGAACGTGATGGATTTATTGTAACGGGTAACACAATTCAGGAATGTGAAGAGAAAGATATCCGGTTTTCGTATAAAAATTTAGATCTTGAAAAAACAAAAAAACTTTCTTCATCGCTCATTATCTATCCTGGGAAATCTACTCAAGATTTTTTAGAGGAGTATTTTAGTGGTAAGCCGCAGCTCACAGCTTTACATGTTGAGATCACCAGTAAGTGCAATGAACGATGTATTCATTGCTACATTCCTCATGAAAATAAAAAAAGTGGAATAGATTCTGGTTTGTTTTATGATATTTTAGAAAAATGCAAAGATATGAAAGTGCTACATTTGACACTTAGCGGTGGTGAACCAATGTTACACAAGGATTTTTGCGATTTTTTAAGAAAGTGTAGAGAATATGATTTTTCAGTAAGTATTCTAAGTAATTTGACTTTGCTTAATGATGAAACTCTCAATGAAATGAAAAAAAATCCTCTCCTGGGGGTTCAGGTCTCTTTGTATTCTATGAATCCAGATATCCATGACGAGATAACTAAAAAAAAGGGAAGTTTCGAAAAAACAAAGAGTGCCATTTTGAGATTGATCGAAAATAATATCCCTTTGCAAATAAGCTGCCCAATAATGCAACAAAATAAAAATTGCTATAATGAAGTGATAGAGTGGGCGGCAGGCTATAATATTCATGCTGGTGATGATTATGTCATAATAGCAAGATATGATCATTCAACAGGGAATTTAAATTATCGTCTTTCAGAAAGTGAAGTGAAAGATATTATTATGGAAAAAATAGCCAGTGATGGAGATTATATCAGAAAAATAAAATTTGAGTCTGAAAATAAAAAGATACTCACACCAAATGATTTTGTCTGTAGTGTTTGTAATTCATCAGTTTGTATATCAGATAATGGAGATGTATATCCTTGTGCTGGATGGCAGGATTATATTGTGGGTAATGTAAAAGAAAACTCTCTGAGCGATATTTGGTACAATTCAAAAAAAATTAGATATTTAAGAGAGCTGCGCAGGCATGATTTTCCCAAGTGCCTACAATGTACTGATAAAGAGTTTTGCACTATGTGCATGGTTAGAAATGCAAATGAGAATCCTCTTGGCGATCATCTAGCAGTTAATCCATACTTCTGCAATATCGCCAGGTTTCATAAGGACATGACTTTACAACAGGAGAAATAGAGGCAAATATTTTCTTACCACGGTCCTTGTATGCTCACTATACGCCTTGGGGAGAAGGCAAGAGGCTCAGATACTGAGTCCCCTGTGGCAGGGGCGTTAGGGAGGCAATGTGCGAATTAAATTCGTTGAAATTACGAATTTTCGAAAACTGAAGTGCATGCATTTAAACTTCGATAAAAAACGACGATTCTTGTTGGCGCTAATAATAGTGGCAAAACTTCGGCAATGCTGGTGCTACAGTACTACCTTCCTCTCTGTGTTAAAATGCGCTGCTGAGCACCAGCTATTCGAAGTCCCATCGGCTTACGCCTCTTTGTTCGCCCCCTCGATGGAGGAGAATGAGTAGGTCAATGGTGATGATGATCCAGATAGCGAAAAGGAGTCAATAGGACAATCATTTTCGAGTCTTGAGTCTTTGCGAGAATTTTTAGAAATTCCGTACAACCAGATGATTACATTCACAGAATATGTCAGTGACCGTAGGCTGTTCGGAACCCTACAGGGTGTGAAAGGCCTTGAGCTTGAACGTTTGCTAGTGATCCTAGATGGCAGCGATGCGCGAGGGATTTTTATTTCTCTATGACAAGCTATTCGAGGCCAAGCCTTTGTTGGATAAGGACTGCAAGCTTCTTTTAGATGCAACGGATAGCGGAATCATATGCAAGCGCTGTACGTGCACTTGGGTAAAAAAGTTTGGCTCTGCTCGCTTATACCGAAAACCTTGATGCTCTTATTGCTGCGGCGGTTTGTAACCATTGTTCTACTGTCGATGAGATTGAGTGGCTATGATAAACAGCCATTAGGTTGCTTATCCCTCTATATGACAGAAATTTGGTCGTTTGTAACGAAACAAAATTGTCAGTCATGAAAAGTTGTGTTCGACAGCATTGCTGCTGAAGTATTTTTTTATAGCTGCTCCGTGCCATCGGAGGGGATTGCGCGAAGGACGCTTTTTATCCAATTTATCTTTTTTATGATTTGAATTTGAGAATGAAAAAATTAATGTTATATAATAAGATGTTGAAATAATTTAATAATCACGTATGGGGGTTAAATGAGCACTCAAGATACCGCGATAGTAATAAATGTTGATGAATGTAATGGCTATATAGCAATGGGGCCGGATGAGTTAATACACCAGGATATATATAATAATCTTAAACTGGATATCAAAAGCGCTATACTTCAAACTAAAAATAAAATCCCCCTTGGCAATAAAACAGTAACTTCAATCAGTAATATTGAATATCCTCCCAGCAGTGGGTTAGTTTATTTTATAGATGGCTCGCGCGGAGCAGGTAAAACAACATTTTTACGTACGGTTTATGAAAGTCTGCCTTGCGAACTTTCTAGAATGGATGAGAGTAGTAATAGCGTTAAAATTTCAAAGCTTGATTATATTGATCCAACTCGTCTGGAAGCATGTGAAAATTTATTATTGAATGTGTTGAGGGCACTTAAGGCAATAGTCGATAATAGTCATGTATCGTTAGATAATGAATCTCTCAAAAATAATTTCCGTCAAGCTTTTAAAAAGCTATCCGGTGGTCTAAGCCTCTTTCGTAATGGTCATGATCAGTTAGCGCATCTTGATCCGGAGTTATTTTTTGATAGAGGTCTAACACGGGCAGAAGATAGTCGGTCGTTAAGGAAGTATTTTCATCAGGCCATCGATATTGCTTGTCATTTATTGAATATAGATACATTAATGTTGGCCTTTGATGATGCAGATACTAACGCCCAACATGCATTTCCATTATTAGAATGTATTCGAAACTATCTGGATAGTCCTCGTCTTCTTATCTTGGTTACTGGCGATATGGAATTATATTCACTATTGGTTAGAGATAATTTTTCCCGACGACTACCTTCAGTTGAAAACAAAAATAATTATGGGCGAGAAGAGCAACGCTTAAGAATGCTTGATCATTTAGAAGATCAGTATGTTTTAAAATTATTTCCATTATCACGTCGTCAACATTTAAAAACACTTAATAGACTTTTTGGAAAGGAATATGATGAACACACCCCATCAAACTATAAAGTGATTTCATGTCAATGGAATAATGTAAAGCGTGAACCTATCAAAGTCTTAGATGAAATTATTAGTCGTGGATTACGTATAGCATCTCAATCAGATATCGAATTGTTCAGAACGCATTTATTAAAGCAACCGTTACGCTCAATATTACAAGTACTACAAGGGTGTGCGCCTCATCTGTCAAAATCTGACGATGATATAAATAAAGAATGGAGTCGTGAACTATCTGATGCATTAAGGGAATCGTTAAGAGCAATGGCTCAGGGAAGCTTATATAAACACGGTGTAGTGGTTGACGAACTAACAGCTAATTATCTTCCTACTCTGTCTAAAGCTGTTTTCGATTTATGCTGTCAGGACGGAGATGTTGATACTGCAGCCTATTTAAGACCTCAGGCAAGTAGTGATGACCTTAACAATTGTTATTTGGCCCTAGCCGCAGAAGTTGCTGGGCAATGTGCAGAGTCTGCATCAGCATCTCTAAAGTATATGTTGTCAGGACCAGGAAATGTTACATTATGGGGAAAAGAAAAACGTCGTATGTCTGACAACATTAACCATGACTTACTTTACAGGCAGTTTAGGCAGTACATGGCTATAGGTAGAAACGAAGATGCACTTAACTGGGCTAGACGTGCAACTGCAGTACTTGCAGCAAGACATCCTTCACAAGCGAAAGCTCCTGTTGTTGATTTTGGTATCATTGGGCTAAATAAGAGAGAACCTGATGAAGCGAGGGGGAGAGGTGAAGGCTTTGGTACGATAGATAGTATATTAAATGTCAATTACGGTAGCGATAATAATGGTTATCCTACTCTCGCATATAGCCTTTTAGATGTATCCAGTCAGAGCAGTCGCTGCTACTCATCTATATACAATACACTTGGTTTAGTTGAACGTCTTTTTGGTGCACGTTCTCAGGAAGAAGTATTACGTCGCCTAAAAAGTACCTACCCGCAGCTTAGCATCAGTAGCCCAGATTGGGGTGGAAGCATCGATACAATGTCTTCTGAGGAAAATCCACAAACAGATAGTGAAGGTACGGTTAAAGATAGTAGCAGTTCAAATTCTGAGAAGATTTTAATTGATGCGATACTCGCGTGGCAAGAATTAAATAAAAACTCATTTAAATCATTTGCACCATCTTCTGTTTTACTTGGGAAAATTTGGATAAGAATTTATTTTAGTCTTGAGAAGTCCTCAGATCGAATTCGTCCCGGTTTGTTGGGCGGAGGAAAAAATGTTGATGATATTATGGAAATTAATGCGGCGTGTTTGATAAATGCTTTTCTCGTGGAAGAAGCTGACCATAATTTAATAGATTATGATATTTCACCTGATCGTACAAACCCACTAACCTCTGCCCTCGATATATTCAAGAAGAAAAAAGATTTTTTGAAAAATAATAAAGATAGCCTCCCTCTTACAACTCTAATATCAAGCTGTCCGATTGTTCTCGGCCTTCTGAAAAAAGAATCAAGAGACATAATTAAAGATGCCTTATCTTTGGGGGATAAAATAACTAACATCCCAAGTGCTGAGCTATCTGTCAAAGCATTTATCGCTGGCCGATGGCGAAAAACAGAATCGGAACCAAAATCCCGAGGCAGAGCTAAAGCTAGTGTCAAAACTGGAGATGACGAATGACCGTTAGATCATTATCAACTTCTGCAAAGTTAGGGTGTGACTTGCTTTCAAGTCATCGAATACTTGCGCTTATAGAAAATAATTCATTTTATGCCCCTCTAAATGAAGAAAGAATCCGGGAAGAGTTATATCTTACCCATCAACCCTGGGCAGCAAGAGAACCCGACCATGTTTTTAGTAGAGCTCTAGAAGCCTGGAAATTATACCGTAGGCCAACGGATAGCTCTCCACTACAGTCTGCTCTACGTTTCATCGTTAAAGAGTTTATAACTTCTCGTCATGGTATTTTGCGAGTTAAACTCCAAATGTTCGGTATCTGGCAGCAAAGTATATTAAGTCGAGTCAGTGGTATACCCGTTCAAGCAGCTGCTTACCTTTGGCCTCAAAATGATTATTACCTAGATCAACTAGCACTCCCCGATCAGTTCACTGATATATTACCTAACAGCAGGTTAAATTCTTTACTATTGCCATTTGATCCCTTAATTGAAGAGTATTTTAACAGGGAGGGATTACATGAGACTCATTTGCACTTAAATGGCAGTACTCATGCCGAACTATGTTGGCTTCGTGCAATAACAGAGCCTGAAAAAGAAACTAATGATTTCTGTAATAAATATAACGATACTCAAAGTAATACATCACGCTTGAGAGAATTAGCTAAAGCTGTGCAACCTAATTTTTCCACATCCTTATTTCGAAAACAATTACATATAGCTAAGCAACTAAGAAAGTATCTAATTTCAGCAGCTTTTAATTGTCTATCTTCTAATGATACACTTCCCAAAAACTGTGAGGATGTTTTTTCACTGGCATTATTAAACCATGAGCCCAGCAAGTCACATAATGAACCAGAGTATAATACATTTATTC
>NZ_JAAWVW010000044.1:0-4859 GCF_014855505.1 Musicola keenii
AGAATATGCCTGGCGGCGATAGCGCGGTGGTCCCACCTGACCCCATGCCGAACTCAGAAGTGAAACGCCGTAGCGCCGATGGTAGTGTGGGGTCTCCCCATGTGAGAGTAGGGAACTGCCAGGTTTTAAACGAGAGAAGGACCCCGTACAGTGTACGGGGTCTTTTTTTATTCATTGCGCGTTACCGGGGAAGGCGGCCTTTATCCATACCGCGAGGCCCCATGCGGGAGATGCCACCGTGCTTGCTGCGCGGTTTTCATCACGAGACGGTATTGATGGTGGCGCATCCGGTAGAGCTTCTGCGTTCAGGTACAAGGACAGGTAGCCGGAGAGATATCGTGAATACACGGAATACGGTGTTTGCGCGTGTGGCAGCGGTTTTGTGCGGCGGCCGGCATCATCCTGTAGCGATGTGGTATGCTGTGCTGACGTTATGCTGAACGATAAAAATCCCCCTGCCGCGCTTCATCATCAGGTAGACTATGGCTCGAAACATAACGTCGAGTATCATGCGCCATGACTAACCCCGCTTCATCATTATACCTTTTCAATTCCTTCTCATTATCCGTTAACGCTGCTGACACGGCGATCGTGAAGGAACCGTCGGAGCTTATTTCTGCTTGGAAAAAGGCAAAAAAAGCTGGATTACCCATATTGATACTGGGAGAAGGTAGTAATGTCCTGTTCTTGGAGGATTTTGCCGGTTCTGTATTGATTAACAGGATAAGAGGCATTGATATTCAGGAAACGGAAACATCTTGGGAACTTCATGTCGGGGCTGGAGAGAATTGGCATCAATTAGTGGAGTGGACCTTGTCTCAAGGCATTCCGGGATTGGAAAATCTTGCGCTTATCCCTGGATGTGTAGGATCTGCACCGATTCAAAATATTGGCGCTTACGGTATCGAATTAAAAGATGTATGCGCATATGCAGATGTGTTGGATCTGGATAGTGGCTCTATACTGCGTCTGAGCGCTGAGGAATGCCAATTCGATTATCGTGAAAGTATCTTTAAGCATCAATACAGAAATGGATTCGCGATTATTGCCGTAGGGCTGTCTTTAAAAAAAGATTGGAAACCTGTTCTTGCTTATGGGGAGCTCAGCCGTTTGGATGTGCATTCAGTAACTGCGGGACAGATATTTGACGCAGTGTGCTCGATGCGTCGGGCAAAGTTACCGGATCCGGCTATTGAAGGAAATGCCGGTAGTTTCTTTAAGAATCCTATTATTTCTATGCATCAGGCGGAAAAGCTTCTGGAATTGTATCCAGGGGCTCCACATTATCTGCAACCTGATGGTAATGTTAAATTTGCGGCTGGATGGTTAATCGATACGTGCGGGCTCAAAGGTTACCGTATTGGCGGAGCCGCTGTGCATGAAAAGCAAGCGCTGGTATTAATTAATCAAGGCAGTGCAGTGAGTCGGGATATCGTCGAATTGGCGAGGTATGTCCGTAATCAGGTTGCGGACAAATTTGGTGTGTGGCTAGAGCCGGAAGTTCGTTTTATTTCCTCTCTGGGAGAGGTTGATGCTGTCGGAGTCTTGTCATGAAAGATTACACTATTCCATTAAGATTGATCTCTGTGTTATCTGATGGACAATTTTATTCCGGTGAGTATCTGGGTGAGCTCATGGGGATGAGCAGAGCGGCAATCAATAAACATATACAGACGATTAGAGACTGGGGCCTAGATATTTATACTGTAACTGGCAAGGGATATTCTTTGCCTGCGCCAATACAACTACTTGATGCAGATAAGATCAGGGTTATGGCAGGGAGTAGCAATATATCGGTATTACCCGTTATCGATTCGACCAATCAGTACCTACTTGAGCGTTTGGGAACACTTTCCTCCGGAGACGCCTGCGTGGCTGAATATCAGCAGGCCGGCCGGGGGCGCAGAGGAAGACAATGGTTTTCTCCATTTGGGGCTAATTTATATTTATCATTGTATTGGCGTCTGGAGCAGGGGCCTGCAGCCGCCGTTGGCGTAAGTCTTGTGATTGGCATAGTTATGGCTGAAGTGCTGCATTCGCTCGGCGCTGAAGGTGTGAGGGTTAAATGGCCGAATGACTTGTACCTGAATGATAGAAAGTTGGCTGGAATTTTGGTCGAATTAAATGGTCGAACAGGGGATGTTGCTCATTTGGTTATCGGTGCCGGAATTAATTTACGAATGCGGGAACCTGATGTCGCAGTAGTAAATCAGGGATGGATTAACCTTCAGGAGGCTGGTATTTCCATCGATAGAAATGCTTTGGCAGCAAGAGTTATTACCGAGTTACGAACTGCGTTAGCCGAATATGAACAACACGGTTTTTCATCATTTACGTCACGGTGGAATAACCTAGATAACTTCTATAATCGGCAAGTTAAATTGATTATCGGGAACCGTGAAATAATAGGTGTTGCCAAGGGTATTGATGCTCAAGGAGCTTTGCTCCTTGAGCAAGATGGTATCGTCTCTTCCTATATCGGGGGCGAAATTTCCCTACGTGGTGCATGAAAAATAAAGGGGTTTCCCCCTTTATTTCCTCAGTCTTACACTCTCCACTGCATGATTGGCGCTTTTTTTCAAAATTAAACTAGCACGTTCTCGTGTCGGCAAGATGTTTTGTTTTAGGTTTAATCCATTAATTTCTTTCCATAATTGCGATGCGATGCCGATGGCCTCGTCTTCAGTCAATTTCGCATAATTATGAAAATATGAATCTGGGTTTGAGAATGCGCCTTGCCTGAACTTAAGGAAACGGCTGATATACCAATTTTCAAGCAGATTTTCCGGTGCATCTACATAAATAGAGAAGTCCACGAAATCAGATACAAACACACGATGAGGATCATGCGGATAATCCATCCCACTTTGTAGAACGTTCAGCCCTTCAAGTATAAGAATATCAGGTTGTGATATTACCTTATTGCATTCGGGTACAATATCATAAGTCAAATGGGAATATGTCGGTGCTGTAACGCTTGTAGCCCCTGATTTTATATCAGAAACGAATTTTACTAAGCGGTGCATATCATACGACTGTGGAAACCCTTTTTTCTTCATTAAGTCCTTTGCATGAAGGGTTTTATTTGGATGAAGAAATCCATCTGTAGTGATTAATTCCACTTTACGATGCTCGGGCCATCGACTAAGTAGTGCTTGCAATACTCTGGCTGTTGTGCTTTTACCAACGGCAACGCTACCGGCGATCCCAATGATATAGGGGATTTTTTGCCCATTCATTCCTAAAAATTGTTCAAGAACAGCTTGCCGACGCAGGTTGGAACTGATGTAAAAATTCAGCAAACGAGAAAGGGGCAAGTAAATTTCAGCGACCTCGTCTAACGATAGATCTTCATTGATACCCTTTAATTTAACGATTTCATCTTCTGTCAACATTAAAGGCACAGAGTCACGCAGGTTGGCCCATTGCTGACGGTTAAAATGTAGATAAGGCGTAGTGAAAGACTGCTCTCTGTTCTTCATAAAAATATATTTGCCCGACGCTACAGGTAAAAAGCATTAGCCTTGTATACCTGGAAATGAGGGGGGACGGGTTGGGTAGGCTAAGGCCATCGCATCCTTTCCCGCAAAATTAATCGTCCAGCGGGCAGGTTACCACTATGAGGGCGTCGAAAAGAAGCAAAAAACTGTGTGGTCCCTGATGCCTGTGATCAATGCATCAAGTACGCTATTCGATTTTGCGGGTTAAGTAATGCCGTTTGTTTCAGCTTGGTTGAAAGAATGTAAGGGGATGTTCTTATGGGAACTTTTGTCTTTTTGGCATCGTTATCACTAACAGAAAGCAGCTATTCATCATAGCTGAATCTGTGTTGATTAGACTCGTCTTTCCAGGCGAATATCAGCTAAGGTAATTGTAATGAAGTTACCTTTCAGGATGTCTTGTCGAATTAATAAGGGATAAGCTCTCTTTTGGTGCAACAAATGCCTACAGATATAGAAATACGCGCTATTCCCGGGATAACTGCTGGGCAGCCATGAAGTGGGTTTGCCTGATGATTTTGACGGTTATTTGTGCGGTACCTTATCAGTGCTATGAAACCGCGTTCATATTTGAACAAAATCTAATCGGTAGTGCGATTTGAGCAATTTTTTTGTTGCATAGAGTGATATCTCTACCTAGAATGCGCAGCACTTGAGGCCGGCTTAGCTCAGTAGGTAGAGCAACTGACTTGTAATCAGTAGGTCGCCAGTTCGATTCCGGCAGCCGGCACCATCAAGTGTAGATAATTAGGTGGGGTTCCCGAGCGGCCAAAGGGAGCAGACTGTAAATCTGCCGTCACAGACTTCGAAGGTTCGAATCCTTCCCCCACCACCAGATTCTATCCTGGAAACAGGATGTTAACGATACGGTTATCAGTATTAAGGCCGGATCGTAAAAAGTGAATCATGCATACAAAACCCAATTCACTTTGAAATTCTACAGAAAAATCAGGTAGCCGAGTTCCAGGATGCGGGCATCGTATAATGGCTATTACCTCAGCCTTCCAAGCTGATGATGTGGGTTCGATTCCCACTGCCCGCTCCAAACAGATGTGCTGATATAGCTCAGTTGGTAGAGCGCACCCTTGGTAAGGGTGAGGTCGGCAGTTCGAATCTGCCTATCAGCACCACTTCTTTATTTTCCTCCTGATTTTTATCTGTTAAAGGCTCAGCAAGTAATTGCTTGGTTGATGTGGTGATACCACCGATTTATCCGTGTCTTAGAGGGACAATCGATGTCTAAAGAAAAATTTGAACGTACAAAGCCGCACGTTAACGTCGGTACTATCGGCCACGTTGACCATGGTAAAACAACGCTGACCGCTGCCATCACCACTGTTCTGGCTAAAACCTACGGTG
>NZ_JAAWVW010000045.1:0-3937 GCF_014855505.1 Musicola keenii
CCCCGAATGTTTTCATGTGATTAATACAGTGCAAAACCTTAATCATTTAATATTCCCTAAGGAAAAAAACTCATCCTTGGTAATTTTCATTTTCAAGGATGATTTAATAACAGCCTTGAATATTACAACGAATGACTTAATAGAAAATATTTTCTGCTTAACCAAATAGTTAATCACAATGAAAGGAAAAACCAACATATATATCATCATCCATAACAAAAAAGTGTTGGGGAACATTTTTCTCATAAATAATACCTTTGTTCTATGGCCCATATATAAAAATGGCAGCCCATATTTTTTATGAGTCCCACTGATCTCATGCTCATATATCTTTTTAGATGGTGTTATTATTACAGCCCCATGCCGCCTCATTCGTATGCTGAGCTCCCATTCTTCCCCTCCAAGAAAGAAGTCCTCATCAAGAAGTCCATATTCTAATAAAAAGGCCATAGGGACAATTACAGCTGCACATGTTCCAAACTCACTACATATAGTGAATTTTTTATTTTGAGAATCAACATCACATCGCCCTCTAACATAATGCAATCTCCCCCCAAATGACCAATCCTTATGGTCATCCATCCGCTCTCCTCTGGGGGAAATAATTACATCAGGGAATACATTTATAACTCGATTAAGATAGTTTAGTGCGTCATTTTTTAAAATAGTATCCGGATTTAATATAAAAACATGCGTAGACTTGTCGGATAAATTATTAATACCTAAATTTGTACCAAATGAAAAACCGCCATTACACGGGGATTCAACAATCGAAACATTTATTTCTTTGAATTTTTCCACAATGTTTTTTAGCGAAAGAAACTCTTTCTTACATTCACTGTTATCAACAATAACAATTTCACCTTCAAACATTTGAGGATAAATAGAATAGAGCAAAGATTCGATTTTTTTATGAGAAAAATAATTAAGAATTACAATACCTAATTGCATAATCCATTTCCATTATAAATCATAACTACGTATGACTCGCTTTTTCACCCCATGAAAATAACCCATCAAAATCATTTTCATGACATTACCACCAGATAGCCCAGAGTGTATTTTGTAAAATATGAATCCTTTTGTAAAAACATGAACACTATATGTCAAAAAAGAAAGAAAATACTGAATTCCGTTTAGTTTTTTAATAAAAAGCATTTTCGCTCGAATAGCCCAGTATATATGTTCAGGGGAAAACCGTTTATGCGACCCATTTTCTTTATGAATTAAGATAGCATCTCTCAATAAAAATCTATTCACCCCAGAATCTGCTAGTTTCTTATTTAAAAACCACTCTTCCCCTCTAAAAAAGAAATCAGAAACACCAGAAAACGCATGATAATTCTTCAGTATTACTTTCCTGGGTATTATTAAACAACAACCACTAACGTGCTCAGTTTCTATTATTCTTTCGTCATATTTATCTCGCTTCTGTGCATGATGCTTAACAATCCATGGTAATAGTCCAAAATGACCTCCACTTGACCATGGGGTTTCATCCTCTAACATTATATATGGGCCATATATGGAATTGTCGTTTTTATTTACAGCAAAAAGAATCTCATCAAAAAATCCATCACAAAACTCAGTATCATTATTAACCAGAATTAATGCATCATAATCTTTGCACTTATTCATTGTTGACAATGATATTTTCCATGTCGGGCCGAGACCAATATTACGCTTTGGTTTTACTATTGAAAGATTCAAATTACCATAATCACTTTCATTTAAGTTCACCATTGAAGCTGAGTTATCAAATAGCTGCACACTAAATTCGTGTATAGTCTTTTGCTCTGAAAAATCAGATAGTCTAGCCAAAAAATCATAGGTATCTTGATCTGAGAAATAATTGGCTGTTGATATTAAAAACCGCATTACAGATCCTTTACATTATTAATGAGTAATAATCTTACTCAAAATTGGCAATTTTACAAAAAATAATTAATGAAGAAAAAAATAAAATCAGTGAACAATACTTCACATTGCATAGTTAGATTATTAGATTAAATGTATGGATACTGAAGCACGAACATTAAATAATCTAAAGGTAGCTGTAGTCAGAGAAGTATTATGAAAGCCCACAGCTCATAAAGACTTGCACGAGATAGAAGATATAGATAATCCGGCCTATCGCCTCGCTACGCATCTTTCTCCACAGGTGTGCTTAGAGTATTTTATTCGCTGATAATATATTTATCACAATATATATTGTCCCTGAAAATAATTCAGCTTCATCGCCTCTTCTTATTCGAGAATTGTATTCCTTCATAGCTTCCAGGCGCCGATGTAACTTATTATCTATAGACTAGCGACCTCGTGTTGCTGAAGAAAACGTCTCCGCAGATAAATCTGATGAACTAATATAATACCATATCTGCATTTCCGGCTCATTTGCGATGAAGCAGTTCGTAAGGCATTCGCTGGAGCAAAACAGCGCTATGGTGCGCCGCGCCTTGCTGATGAGTTGCCGGAGTACAACATTAAAACCATCGCTGCCAGCCTGCGTCGTCAGGGATTACGGGCAAAAGCCAGCCGCAAATTCAGCCCGGTCAACTACCGCGAACACGGTCTGCCGGTATCGGAAAACCTGCTGAAGCAGGACTTCATCGCCAGCGGCCCGAACCAGAAGTGGGCAGGCGATATCACGTACCTTCGCACGGATGAGGGCAGGCTGTATCTGGCGGTGGTGATTGACCTGTGGTCACGAGCCGTTATAGGCTGGTTGATGCCGTCACGAATGACGACGCAACTGGCCTGCAATGCGTTACAGATGGCGCTCTGGCTTCGTAAGCGACCCAAAAACGTTATTGTCCATACCGACCGTAGCGGACGGTACTATTCAGCAGATTACCAGAGCCTGCTGCAACGGCATAATCTGCATGGCAGCATGAGTGCAAAGGGTTGTTGCTACGATAACGCCTGCGTGGAAAGTTTTTCCACTCACTGAAAGTGGAATGCATCCAGGGGGAACGCTTTATCAGCCGGGAAATAATGTGAGCAACTGTGTTTAATTATTCTAGTGTGATTACAATCGCTGGTCACGCCACAGTGCTTGTGTCGGTCTTAGCTCGGAATATGAAAACCAGAACCTCGCTTAGGATGGAGTCCACATTACGTGAGTAGGATTAGATCAATCGGTGATAAATATTTTAATCTTAACAGCACGATCATCTTGCATGACAAAACCAAGCATCTTTAGTGATCACTGGTATATACTAGTTATAGGTTATTTCATTATAAACTAAATAAAAAAACCTAAAACTAGGATTTATACCTTGTAGTTAGCTCAGATAGAAGAGCTATTGTGTACCAAAAAAAAGGTATCCAGTACTCAGAGATGATTGAATAATGCATCAATATACAAAAATATATCGTCAGTAGACACCATTTTATATCGTTCTTTAAAGAAAAGACTTTTTTTAGTTTAATTAATATCCATATAAAAATAAATAAACACGATAAGACACCGCCTGAAAGCAAAAACATCAGATAAAGACTTACCTGTCCTGCAAACAATTTTATATTAAAATAATATCCACTAGCAGACGCAACCTCCGGTGCTACACCAAACCCTATACCGAAAGGAAACTGGCATACTGCATTTATCACCGATAGATAGACCGTTTTTCTATCTAAAGCAGAACCAATTAGATTATCAGAATACAATATTGATATTTTATTTAAAAATGTATCATTAATGAAGATTGAAACTTCATCTTGATAAAAAAACATTAAAAATATAACACACGAGCTACCCAAAAAAATAATTTTTATCGAAAATTTATAGAGAGCCAAAAACAAAAACATCGATAACAATAAAAACATGAATGACGCACTAGAAAATAACAAGACTAACGAGATGACGGAAAGAATAATTGAAGGAAAAATAAGCTTACATTCCCTTAGAACCAAAGGTTTTTTCAGGTATATATAT
>NZ_JAAWVW010000046.1:0-3722 GCF_014855505.1 Musicola keenii
GGTTCATATATCTATACAAAATAAATAGTAGATCATATATAGAAGAACTACTAAAATATTTTTCCATCTTGAATAAACTCTAAGAGTTGGGTTATGTGAGAAATTAATAATCTTCTCTTATTATTTGGTCATAACGTTCAATAAAAGTAATTATTTTATCATTATCATATGTTGCTAACCATTCATCTAATGCTTTCTCAAAAACATATATAAAATCTATGTAATTAAAAAAAACAATATCTAAATTCATTCGTGTAGGTGTACCAATAGGCGCTATACTATAACTTATTCTTCTTTCTTTGCCTTGAACTACGCGACGTGAGTTTAAGTTAGTCATGTGTAGAAGAGAGTGTCTCAACTCATAAATCTCATCGGCATTTACCTCTAAGGTAGATAAATCACAATAATTATCTAACCACATAGGGAAAGCTCGATTCACATCTCCAAACTCAAGATAACCCACGGTGTCAATGAATGACATTAATAACTTTATACTAGATAGATAATGTTTGTTATTAAATAATAAGTGTATTGGTTTAACATGATCATCAACTAGTAAATTTTTGATTAGAAATCTACCATCAACAATATATTTATCTAGATAGTCAGACATTTCTCTTACTCCCGACACATGATTATCTTTAAAATCACTCCGTCTAACATTTTTATCAGTAGAAACTGATGCATCAACTTTGATTTGGCCGTCGACTACTGCAGTATAAATTATTAGTGGACTTGTAGATGCATTCTTAGCTTGTAATGCAACCTCGAAGATAATTGTTGGATTACCGATCCTTTCCAAGGCCATAAATCGACTTCTAGTAAGAAATTTTTCACCATTAAATGATGTTGGTTCTACATCAAAATAATCACACTGTGGTAAATCAGAGTGTATATTTTTTTTTAAATATTCTATTTTATCAGCATCGCTACCACTGATTTTATGTATAACAATCCCCACGTGCGTTATTTTATTGTCTGAAGATGATGTGAAATAAAATAAGTTATAAATTTCTTCTAACATCTACATTACTCCAAATTATTTTAAAAATGGATTGTTAATAAACATCCGCTTACATAACAACCTTTGGTTAAAACTATTACATTTTTGGCTGCGTTTGTATATGGTAATTAGCAGGAAAGTAGTTTTTATAAGTGACAAACTTCTCTAATGTTGCATTAGTACGGGAATTGTCAACGTGTTATATGAAAGAAATATCATGTGAAATGGAATAATCAGTATCAACAATATTCTATCAGATTTACTTTCGTTATGCTATCGGATGAGATAGCTTTATTACAACTCAAAAACAGCATTTATAGAGAAAACAATGACAAAAAAGATGTCTAAAGTGGAGATCGTCGAAGCACTAAGTGAGTGGTTTGATGTAAGCCGCTATGATGTGCTGAAAGATTTAACGCTAGAACAAATCTATGCCGAGCTGGAAAGACGGATTTTTGCCTATAAAGCAAGGCAACAGTGGGAAACAGCAGGCGAAGAGAACCAAATGCTGGCGATCTACCATGATGCCCAAATCCGTTCTGGTAAGGTTATACATGAGACCAAATGGGTCTCCGACAGCCATATGCTGGCTCATAGCTATGCCGTCAGGCCAATGACGAGGAATTCACTGTTTAACTATGGGCGAGCTATGTATCGTCTGGAAAACAACACGCCCAAAGATGACGTTTCAGTGAGTTCTGAATACATCTCTGAATACCTGAAACAGGGAGGGCTGAATCCTGCTAACAAGATGCTGATTGAAATTGATCTGAATGAAGCAAGCAGTGACGATCTGGCTGAACACCTAAAAGTGCTTATCACTCAATGGCAGAAGCACCTGAAAGTGCCTAAGCCACCGGAAAAAGATTTCCGCTTTGGTCATAAAACATTCCAAAAGATACTCGATTACAAGATCATCCCGTTGATGGATCTTATCGGATGGGAACAACTCAACAATCAGAAAATCCCTTATCCTGTGCTGGCTGGTATCCTGCATACCGATATGCGTTATGCCAGAGGTAGTGAGCAAATCAAAGATACTGATTACCCTCTATCTTATGAGTTCTTGAACAATGATAATTATTTCAAGTCGTTGAATGATTTCTTCATAAAAAACATGCATATAAAGAGTTCGAATATTATTGAAGTCATAGGCATGAATGACAAACCTGAGGGCAAAAAGAAAACAAGGGACAGTCGCTAAGCCTGAACGTCCCCTGTATTCATCTCCCATAAACATCCCCTAAATTCACTGGTCCTGAACTTCCCGCCTGTTCAGGGCTGGTGAACCAACCTAGTTTCTCACATGAGTTATCCATACAATTATTTCCATCAAATCACATACTGAAAAACGAAATCTAACTTGTTTTCCCAAATCTTCAAGATTTGGTTTTGAGTATGAAATATAAAAGATATTACGTATAAAAAATAGGAGATAAATATGGTTCAAATCGTAGCAAACAAAAAACAACGCCTTATTCGTTTACCAGAAGTGATTAGAAGAACAGGATTTGGAAAGACGTGGATTTATACGCTTATTAAAGCAGGACGCTTTCCATCGCAGGTTAAAACGGGTGTAAGAGCAGTTGCCTTTATTGAAAGTGAAGTTGATGCATGGATTGAGAAAATCATTTCTGATTCACGTCCTGTATCTGAATAAAACATATTAATAACAACAAGAGGAAATAAAATGAATAATCAAGAAATGGAAAGTATCAAAGAGTTATCCACAAAAACATTTTATGCTATGACAAAGTATCTTTATGTGGCTGGAATGCTGATATATAAAGAGCAAGGAGATCATGAGTTAGTCGCATCTATTATGTTAGATAATAATAGAACGGAATCGTATCTTTCACATGTTAAAGATCATCTGGCTAAGCGTTTTGATGGATATATGGAAGAAGCTGGTAAAAGAGAAAGACTGATTTATGTTGATATGGATAAAGTTATATTAGAAATGAGATATGTTCATACTCAAGCATTACTTTTTAGTATGAGCTAACAACAGCGTATTCGGCCCCGTAAGGGGCTAATAAAAAACACAATGAATTAAATAAGCATTTAACTATGAGGTAAAAATATGTTTAAAGAAAAGAAAGGCATTAATAAATCAACCGAACTGTTCTATGATCTTGCTTGTAGATCGTTTTCCGCAAGCTGGAATATGTTCATGGATGTTAATGGTGATGGGGATGCTAATGATTATTTAGATGACCCGGATTTTATGAGTCCATTTATTATCAATGTGATTGACCATATTCAGAACAACTTTGAAAGATTCACTGTCCAAGAGGGTAATAACGGTGATATTCATCAGGTTAACTTTGAACAGGTTGCTGCCATGTTAGTTGAATATTCAGACACCTTTAGAAAGTAAGAACTCCTCTTGCCCCACAAGGGGCTAACCAAAATATAAGAGGAAAATATAAATGGTAAACAACAACGAACAAAGTTCTATGACAAATAAAATATCTGTAGTAGTAAGTATGCTGTGCGAAGGAACGCCTAAAGTAATAAATACTATTCAAGAAAGCTTTGATGTGTTTGTTGCCCTTAGTGGGTATTCAGTAGAAGAAATGATAGAGAATAAGGGTTTGATTGATGCCTTAAATCGACATATCAATAACGATTTAGTTGATGAGTCAGATCTGGAATATGGCTCTGTTATTGTTAACATGTTTTATAAAAACTAATTACTCTTTTCTCTTATACACAT
>NZ_JAAWVW010000047.1:0-3618 GCF_014855505.1 Musicola keenii
CTAATTACTCTTACTAACTATTAACATAATAAAAGGATTAAAGATGAAAGAGATTATATTGAACAGCCATGATAAAACAAAAAACCATCTTATTGCTAACATTTTACAAGGATTCTGTGATGAGATATATGCCATTTATGAAAAAGATCCTGAAACAGCAATCTATATTGTGAGTTGGGGGAAACTTTCAGAAGTTATTTATGATGTGTTGATAACTCGTGAGATAATGAAATGCTCTATCAAAAATAATATATCTGCTATCAATAAAAATGATTTAAAGGAAGAAATCTTACATTGGCATCTGGAGCATATCATTGATCTCGTGTTTAAAAATATGAATCAGGATGAAAATCAAGACCCTGTTTATTGGAAGTTAAAAATGACAGTAAACTGACATTGATAAATGAGTTTATTCCCTCGTTGAGAGGGAAATAATCTAGATAAGATAACTGAGAGGTTAAAAATGATTGATGAATTCCACGTTATGTATATGTATAGAAAAATCCAAGCTGAAGCGGCTACTACTGATATCAAAACACTGAATCAACTGTTGAAGAAGTTCCGTAAAGTAGTAGCAGAGCGCCGTGAGGAGTATTATCAGGAGATTGGTGAGAAGAAGTCGCGTAAGCTGAGGATGAAAAGGCTTCTCAAGCTGATGGCGAAGGATCGGGTATCACTAAAGGAGTTATGCTCTGTTGGTTCAGATTTGGGTTAAGGGAATGCCTAATCTGACGGACAGTGTTGCGCTAGAAATAGGCATTTCTGTTTCTCAAAAAAATAAGATTGTTGATATAAATAAGTTATATTATAATTAATTATCAGAGAGCGTAATGATCTATATCTAATGAAATGGCATAAATATTAAATAAAGGAATAGTTATGGATGAAAATGATATTATCGAAGCTGTAAAGAAAGGAATGGAAAGTGCTGCTAGTGACACTCGATTAATGAATTTTAGTTCCGGTGGTAAGATTAATACTGAATATGTTGCCACTGTATCAATAGGTCAGGCTTTGCTCAATAGTAAGAGATTCCGTATAGATGATGAAAAAATAATTTTCGAATATAACACAGGGAAGTTCTTAACATCAACAGTACCATTAATAAAAAGAATAGCGACCGGTAAATTATTTTCTAAGAGTGTTTTAAGAGAGTACGCTAATACAACAAGGACAGGAAGGATTGACATTGTATTACTTGGTGATGACAACGGGATATCTTATCCTAAGTGTGCTATTGAAGTTAAAGGTAATTCTCCGCAAAAAAAATTGTTACTTGATGATATAACAAGGAATTTAGAATATATAAAATATACTGGGAACACAGGTTCATCGAGACTAAATCTTGCAGTTAATTGCGCATTCGAATCGTTTTATAATCGTAATGATATTCCTAGTCGATTTTGCATCACAACTAATGGTCGAGATGAAAAAATAATAGAAATCAAGGATAAGTATGAAAAATATATTGAAGAAATAAAAAATGAAATACCATCAGATGTCAAATGTAACATTGATGTTTTTTCAGCGACGGAGATGTTATTATCTCCGTCGGCAACTCAAGATGAATATGATCAATTAGAAGATACACTTCATCTTACGCTCGGAATATTAATAAAATTTGAACGTTCACTGTCAGCTCAAGTCTGAGCTGTGTGATTCATAGACATCGTTTCAATTTTCTCAGTTCAAGTTCGAGCTTGTAATTCTGTTCCTGTATATGCTCTTCACTGGGCTGATAATTTGTGTGAACGGCATCAGAGTATGGCGTTTGCTCAGCAAGTTCGAAGTAGCGCTCCATCGGAGTTTTACCGTGGTGAGCGCTATGAGGACGTTCCCAGTTATAGTAATGCTGCCACTCTGCCAGCAGCTCCTTCAGGCCATCAGCTGAGAGGTCTACGGTAGCGTAAAATTCGGCTTTGTCTGTTTTTTGGGAACGTTCAACTTTGCCATTAAGATGAGGCGAAGCGGGTTTATTTGGGCGAAACTTGATGCCGTATTCTTTTAATCTTTCCTGCACCTTAACGGCAAAAAACTCTCTTCCCCGATCTGTCTGAAAGCGCTGTATCGGGAAAGGCATTTCTTCAATAACACAATCAATAAAATCGAGTGTGTTTGCAGCCGTGCGACGACTGTAAAGCCTCAGGACTCTGTAGCGAGTGCAGTCATCAACAGATGTGTACTGATATAATCCGGGAGCAATTTTGCAGGTATCCATCTGGACGCGATCACCGGGAACAGGGCGTTCGTAGCGAATGAAGTCAGCTTTACGCCGGAATTTAACAACAGGTTTAACCTGATTCTGGCAAAGAACTTTGTGGATCGTTGCCATTGCCAGTGAGACTGAATGAAGTCGTTTTAACTCGCTCTGAATCCGCCTTGCCCCCAGATTTCGCAGGGAGCGCAACTCCAGAATCAGAGCGACTTCATCAGCGCCGGTTTTCGTTGATGGCGAGTGTTTAGGGCGACGACTATGGCTTTTCAGGCCAGCGATGCCCTGAGCCAGATATCTGCGCCACCATTTACGTAATGTGGGGCGAGAAATACCACAGCGACGGCATACGAATCCCGCATCACCAGACGTTTCATAGAGCTTTACCCACTGTAGCCGCTGCTGAATTTCCCTGTTCATAGTGAGGCATTATAGTGAAACGATGTCTATGAATCACACATCTGAGCTAATACTGCTGGGAACCGATACAATATCGGTGTATTCACCAATATTGTTTTTCTGTCAAAAATTAAACAGCCATTTTTCTGCGTTTTTTGTCTGATGTTCCAACATCTGATGAAATACTGGAAAGCTGTTTAAGACTCTGCTCAACAGAACGTTGAAATTGAAGTGCTGCTTCAGTTCGCTGTTTTACCACTAGAGCAACGATCTCATCATCACTTTTTTCTACAATCGCTTTTCCATAAAGCCTACGTTCATAAAACTTATCAAGATTCCCTGATGATCTTTTCGCAGATAAGTTGGCTGCTGAAAAACTTATAGGATTAAGTTCTTCAATAAAAGAATCCATAAGAGACTTTCTCTTTCTATCCAACCTACGTAGTTTCGTATGGGCTGAGTAATATTCTTTTAGTTTATATTGTGGCACAGAGTCATCTTCACGCAGTCTGAAATACTCTTCTCGATATTCGTCCATTGATGGTTGTTGCTTAAGTTTTTCAACAGTATCAAAATATGCTAATAAATCGCTGTTGTCTAATTTTACATTTCTCATAAATACCTCGTTAATAATGATTGTTATATTTATATGTTAAGGGATATAGAGAAAGTGTCAAATTTAACAGGGGATTAAATAAGAGAATTTGTTTTCATTTCTTACATTAATTGGCATAACAAACGCCTAAGACTAATTGCTTTATATATTAATCTTACTCCAATATTTTATAATGCTAGGGTGAGATTGTTATTTTAAACAAGCTGAAGCCTTTTATATTGTTCGAAAATCAGTTCACCAGAATCAGTATAAATCTCAACCTTGCCGACTTTTCCGTCAGGTCTTTTGATTGAATAGCGAATCAATCTAACATCGTAATATTTATCTAACAGGTCTTGGCGCTCAGCGAAGTATTTTGATTTTGTTGTATGCTCTATTAGATAGTTATAGC
>NZ_JAAWVW010000048.1:0-3130 GCF_014855505.1 Musicola keenii
CCCGAGACACTTTCGGGTTGTGAGGTTAAGCGACTAAGCGTACACGGTGGATGCCTAGGCAGTCAGAGGCGATGAAGGACGTGCTAATCTGCGAAAAGCGTCGGCGAGGTGATATGAACCTGTGACCCGGCGATGTCCGAATGGGGAAACCCAGTGCAATTCGTTGCACTATCGTTAGATGAATCCATAGTCTAACGAGGCGAACCGGGGGAACTGAAACATCTCAGTACCCCGAGGAAAAGAAATCAACCGAGATTCCCTGAGTAGCGGCGAGCGAACGGGGAAGAGCCCAGAACCAGAATCAGTTTGTGTGTTAGTGGAAGCGTCTGGAAAGTCGCACGACAGAGGGTGATAGTCCCGTACACAAAAATGCACAGATTGTGAGTTCGATGAGTAGGGCGGGACACGAGACATCCTGTCTGAAGATGGGGGGACCATCCTCCAAGGCTAAATACTCCTGACTGACCGATAGTGAACCAGTACCGTGAGGGAAAGGCGAAAAGAACCCCGGCGAGGGGAGTGAAATAGAACCTGAAACCGTGTACGTACAAGCAGTGGGAGCCTTGATTTATCAGGGTGACTGCGTACCTTTTGTATAATGGGTCAGCGACTTATATTCTGTAGCAAGGTTAACCGAATAGGGGAGCCGTAGGGAAACCGAGTCTTAACTGGGCGTTAAGTTGCAGGGTATAGACCCGAAACCCGGTGATCTAGCCATGGGCAGGTTGAAGGTTGGGTAACACTAACTGGAGGACCGAACCGACTAATGTTGAAAAATTAGCGGATGACTTGTGGCTGGGGGTGAAAGGCCAATCAAACCGGGAGATAGCTGGTTCTCCCCGAAAGCTATTTAGGTAGCGCCTCGTGAATTCATCTTCGGGGGTAGAGCACTGTTTCGGCTAGGGGGCCATCCCGGCTTACCAACCCGATGCAAACTACGAATACCGAAGAATGTTATCACGGGAGACACACGGCGGGTGCTAACGTCCGTCGTGAAGAGGGAAACAACCCAGACCGCCAGCTAAGGTCCCAAAGTCATGGTTAAGTGGGAAACGATGTGGGAAGGCCCAGACAGCCAGGATGTTGGCTTAGAAGCAGCCATCATTTAAAGAAAGCGTAATAGCTCACTGGTCGAGTCGGCCTGCGCGGAAGATGTAACGGGGCTAAACCATGCACCGAAGCTGCGGCAGCGACATTAAGGTGTTGTTGGGTAGGGGAGCGTTCTGTAAGCCTGAGAAGGTGGCCTGTGAGGGCTGCTGGAGGTATCAGAAGTGCGAATGCTGACATAAGTAACGATAATGCGGGTGAAAAACCCGCACGCCGGAAGACCAAGGGTTCCTGTCCAACGTTAATCGGGGCAGGGTGAGTCGACCCCTAAGGCGAGGCTGAAAAGCGTAGTCGATGGGAAACAGGTTAATATTCCTGTACTGTGTGTGACTGCGAAGGGGGGACGGAGAAGGCTATGTTGGCCGGGCGACGGTTGTCCCGGTTTAAGCGTGTAGGTGTGTGGACCAGGCAAATCCGGTCTGCTGTAACACTGAGGCGTGATGACGAGGCACTACGGTGCTGAAGTAACAAATGCCCTGCTTCCAGGAAAAGCCTCTAAGCATCAGGTCACACGTAATCGTACCCCAAACCGACACAGGTGGTCAGGTAGAGAATACCCAGGCGCTTGAGAGAACTCGGGTGAAGGAACTAGGCAAAATGGTGCCGTAACTTCGGGAGAAGGCACGCTGGGCATGGTGAAGTCCCTAGCGGATGGAGCTGAGCCCAGTCGCAGATACCAGCTGGCTGCAACTGTTTAATAAAAACACAGCACTGTGCAAACACGAAAGTGGACGTATACGGTGTGACGCCTGCCCGGTGCCGGAAGGTTAATTGATGGGGTCAGCCGCAAGGCGAAGCTCTTGATCGAAGCCCCGGTAAACGGCGGCCGTAACTATAACGGTCCTAAGGTAGCGAAATTCCTTGTCGGGTAAGTTCCGACCTGCACGAATGGCGTAATGATGGCCAGGCTGTCTCCACCCGAGACTCAGTGAAATTGAACTCGCTGTGAAGATGCAGTGTACCCGCGGCAAGACGGAAAGACCCCGTGAACCTTTACTATAGCTTGACACTGAACCTTGAGCCTTGATGTGTAGGATAGGTGGGAGGCTTTGAAGTGTGGACGCCAGTCTGCATGGAGCCAACCTTGAAATACCACCCTTTAATGTTTGATGTTCTAACGTGGGCCCCTGAACGGGGTTGCGGACAGTGTCTGGTGGGTAGTTTGACTGGGGCGGTCTCCTCCCAAAGAGTAACGGAGGAGCACGAAGGTTAGCTAATCCTGGTCGGACATCAGGAGGTTAGTGCAAAGGCATAAGCTAGCTTGACTGCGAGAGTGACGGCTCGAGCAGGTGCGAAAGCAGGTCTTAGTGATCCGGTGGTTCTGAATGGAAGGGCCATCGCTCAACGGATAAAAGGTACTCCGGGGATAACAGGCTGATACCGCCCAAGAGTTCATATCGACGGCGGTGTTTGGCACCTCGATGTCGGCTCATCACATCCTGGGGCTGAAGTAGGTCCCAAGGGTATGGCTGTTCGCCATTTAAAGTGGTACGCGAGCTGGGTTTAGAACGTCGTGAGACAGTTCGGTCCCTATCTGCCGTGGGCGTTGGAGAATTGAGGGGGGTTGCTCCTAGTACGAGAGGACCGGAGTGAACGCACCGCTGGTGTTCGGGTTGTCATGCCAATGGCACTGCCCGGTAGCTACGTGCGGAAGAGATAAGTGCTGAAAGCATCTAAGCACGAAACTTGCCCCGAGATGAGTTCTCCCTTGGACTTCGAGTCCACAGAAAGGACGTTCGAGACGAGGACGTTGATAGGCTGGGTGTGTAAGCGCAGCGATGCGTTGAGCTAACCAGTACTAATGACCTGAGAGGCTTAACCTTACAACACCGAAGGTGTTTTGGAGAGAGAGCGGCTTGTTCCGGATAGCGTTGACTGGCTGAGAGGCGGGTTGACGGACAGAATATGCCTGGCGGCGATAGCGCGGTGGTCCCACCTGACCCCATGCCGAACTCAGAAGTGAAACGCCGTAGCGCCGATGGTAGTGTGGGGTCTCCCCATGTGAGAGTAGGGAACTGCCAGG
>NZ_JAAWVW010000049.1:0-2984 GCF_014855505.1 Musicola keenii
CCCGTTAATGCCTGACCAGACTGGAGGGCTTTAAGCGCTTTATCGAAATCGAAGGGCTGGGACATATGTCATTCCTTTTTGATTATATACTACTGGAATGACACAGAATTTCTAACACTCCCGAGGAATCCAGTAAGTTCAGAACAGAAGTTCTTGAAGCAGCCCTCGCTCACTCTAAAAAAGATGAAATCATTGCGGCATACAACCGTGCAGAATATTTAGCCGAGCGTGCCGAGTTAATGCAATGGTGGAGTGATTACGTCCAAATACAAAAATATAAGTCTATTGCCGCATGATAACACACAGAAATGTATACTATCTTTTAATATCGAAGTTCGGCAATCAATAATTATCAATATTTAAGGAGTTCCCTTGTTAATGGTAAAAGATGAACTTGAGGAGTTCAGTAAACTTGCGGATCAATACATCATTACATGTGATCACGCTTCTTTAGCTGCGTTAGTCGAAAGTTATACAAAACAGGATTTCACCTTTTCTCACCCCTTGTACGAAGCCCATTATCTCTACTGTTTAGGAAATTGTTATTCCAAACTCTATGAAACACGTAAAACAGAGTGGTATTCAGATGATTTGATGAAATCGGTCATCTTCTACAGAAAAGCCATACATACTCTCCCTAAAGCAAACTGGCAGGAACACGTAAATAACATTCATGCATATGATAGTCTTAGATCTATGATTGAGACAAATTTAGCTAACCGTCTTTCATCACAGGGAAGAGCACTATGCTGTATCCCTCACTATGACAAAGCTATTTCTATAGATAACAATCCCGTAGCAATTATATCAAAAGCCAATAATGAATTATTTCTTGGCAATTCACTATACGATGAAGGACATTCTGAATATCATTATTTCATTGCTTATAATCTATTAAAAAAGGGACTCGATAATTTCAAAAAACAATATCCAGAAAAAAAAGGATCACTTGAAGATGGGGGGCGATTACACAATTTCCAAAAATGGTTTGAGGATAATTTTGAGATATCGTCTTTCGATTATTTCATGAAATACACTGAAAAACTCACATCAATAAAACAGAAAAAGTATTTTGAATGGTGTGCAAAAAACAAGCTTTTCCTTAATGATTTAAATGATGTTTGCGATTACCAGATTACTTACCAAGATATTTTTTCATTACCATCATTTATCCAATCTCTTAATGGTGCGCTTACAATGCATGAAGAATTATCATACCATGGTAATTATGATGAATTAAAAAATGATTACTGCTATGCGCGGTATTTAATATACTCCTCAAAGGATATGCCGGACGATGCGCCTCATATATTCAACTCAACTTTTCAACACGTTGAAGATATGACTTACTCAATTAACAATTTAAAGGTTGCCCAATACAAATCAGCATTCAGAATAATATATTCACTTTTTGACAAAATAGCATACCTAATTAGCCATTTTTTTGATTTAAATGACTTAAAGCATGACAGAAAAATAAACATCGACAATTTATTTCGCGACTTCACAGGCAAGAATAATGAATGGAAGCCCCATAAAAAACTTAAGGATAGTGATAATCCTTTTATCCATGCTTTATTCTATATATTAAAAGATATCCGCAAAGTTGGTAGCTCTGATTCAGTATCAAAATGGTTAGATCCAAATGCTGTAGCATTTGCTGAAATCAGAAATGCTATGGAACATCGTTCATTGAAAATTGTTGATGATTTTGGCTATGAACTCGCAACATCACATAATACTTACAATGATGAAGAATTTACAAAATTGCAAAGAGAGGTCAATACGATACCAGATGAAATTAGAGAAATTGAATTAAAGATAAAAAAAACAAATGAAGACAATGACCCTCACTTATCTAAACAGCTTAAAGAAAAGATTAACAAACTAAATACTAAGCATTCAGACTTAAAAGCAAAAATCCATGAAAAAGAAAAACTATCATCACATTGTCTTTTAGTGCCAATAAGCCAATTCGAATCAAGAATTATGCAACTCATTGGCTTAGCTCGTAACTCAATAATGTATCTATCATTAGCTATCCATTTTGAAGAGCGAAAACGCCCAAACGACGGTATTTACATGCAAAGAGAAGTACCACTCAAGCATAATTTATGATTGTACTAAGAACATTTCAGCAGATCTAAACATATGCTTTTTCATGTAAGGCCGTGATAAAAAGGTCTAATAGGTGGAGTGTTTCACTACGTGAATCACCCACCAATAAAAATTCTTTATCTATGTGTCATCAAGAACAATAGCGGAACCCTTAAAAGGGAACCCCCGCCATTCTTCTTGACGTCCTAAATATAGGAGTTGTTATTTTTCTCTATTGGAGAGATTGCGGCGTTCCATGAATAACTTATAACGTTCGCCAGCTTCTTTTTGAAATTTTTCAGCGTCAAATGTGTCAGTTTCTATTTTTATTTTTTGTTTAACTGCTTCATCTAATATTTTATTTTCTTTCAGCCTCTCCTTTTCATTTAATATTAGCTTGTAGTATTTCATCTTAATATTAAAACTTGCTTTGACAAACTCGTTAGCATCAAAATCTATATTGTATTTTTTAAGAAGTTTTAATATATAATCTATAGTCATTTTTTTCACTTCATTTTTTATTTTTTCTTCATGCGCATCTTTTTTTATACTCCCACTTTTTAACCATTGCTTAAACTTATAGCTGTTATAATGCTGCCACTGATATATTTCAGACGCATATATAACCGACAACATACAAGCAATAAAAAATATGACCATAAAAACCATACATATTAAATAAAACATATCAGCCCCCGCCTTTCTTTCTATACTGCTCTTTTATTAGTGCTATGTGATATTTTTTTGCATTGTTTATACTAACGTTGTAGTGGCACAGTAAATTTGGCCACCTGAACAGAGGTGATACTCTTGCCTCAGCATAAAACAGGTGACTTCATGACCAAGAAAATAAAACGAACCTTTTCTCCCGAGTTCAAGCTGGAATG